>CAYSHC010000011.1:18096-34394 GCA_964430855.1 uncultured Vicinamibacteraceae bacterium | reverse complement strand
AGCCGTTCCACGACGTTCTCGAGCTCGCGGACGGTGCCCGGCCAGGCGTAGTCGACCATCAGCCGGAAGGCGTCGGGCTCGAAGCCCTTCACGGCGTGGCCGCCCCACGACACGTAGCGCCGCAGGAAGTGCTCGATCATCTGCGGGATGTCCTCCTTGCGCTCCCGCAGCGGCGGCACCTGGAAGTGAATGACGTTCAGGCGGTAGTAGAGGTCTTCGCGGAACTGCTCGCGGGCGATGAGGTCCTGGAGGTTGCGGTTGGTGGCCGCGACGAGCCGGACGTTGACGATGCGCCCGCCGCGGTCCGCGCCGACCTTCTGGAGCTCGCCGGTCTCGAGGAAGCGGAGCAGCAGGCCCTGCATCCGCAGCGTCATCTCGCCGACCTCGTCGAGGAAGATCGTGCCCTCGTGCGCAGCCTCGAGCTTGCCGGGCTTGTCGCGGTACGCGCCCGTGAAGCTGCCCTTGACGTGACCGAACAGCTCCGATTCGAGGAGCGTCTCGGGCAGCCCCGCGCAGTTCATGGCGATGAACGGCTTGTCGGCACGCAAGCTGTGGGTGTGGATGGCGCGCGCAACCAGTTCCTTGCCGACGCCGCTCTCACCCGTGATGAGCACCTTGGCGTCGGTGCGGGCAATGCGCTCGATCTCCTGCTTGAGTTCGAGCATCTGCGGGCTCGAACCAATGAGCTGGGCCGGCTCGGCGTTTTTCAGCATGTTCATGGAATTTCGGAGGGTCCCCCGGCTGACAATCGGCCTGTCGGTGCCACTTCTGCAACGCCCAGGCCGACAAAAGGGCGACGGCAGAAGTAACGTATGTCGCGGGCAGACCGCACAGCGGATGAACTAAGGTCATTCCTCAGGTAGACTGGCTCATCCGTCTGCGGTCTGGTAAACCCCTATGGACCAGCAGGTTGCACGGAAGTCTTCCTCTTGAGGACCGTGCCACAAGTACTCAAGGATAGCACAGCGCACCGTGGGTCCCGCCGGACCCGCCCGGAGCCGCCGTTGGCCCTATGCTGGTGGACATGCTTCTGCTCGACGGCATCCGCAAGCGCTACGACGGGCAACAGCGCGACGCGGTCGCGGGCGTCTCGCTGCACGTCGCTGCCGGAGAGTTCCTGGCGCTCATGGGCCCTTCCGGCTGCGGCAAGTCCACACTGCTGCACCTGTGCGGGGCGATGGACCGCCCGACGGCGGGCCGCATCGTCCTCGACGGCGACGACCTCTCGCGCCTGGACGATGCGGCGCTGACGCTGACGCGCCGGCACCGGGTGGGCTTCGTGTTCCAGTTCTTCAACCTGCTGCCCACGCTGACGCTCGCGGAGAACATCGCGCTGCCGCTCGTCCTGGCGGGCAGGGCGCCGGCCGACGCCCGCGCGGCGGCCCGGAACGCCGCCGATCGCATGGGCATCACCCCGCGGCTCGACGCCTACCCGGCCCAGGTGTCGGGGGGCGAGATGCAGCGCGCCGCGATCGCGCGCGCCATCGTCCACGGCCCGCGCGTGCTCATCGCCGACGAGCCGACGGGCAACCTCGATTCGGCCAACGGCCAGACCGTGCTCCACCTCCTCCAGACGCTCAACCGTGACCTCGGTCTGACAGTCGTGCTGGCCACCCATGCGCCCGACATCGCCGCGGGCGCCAGCCGCGTCGTCCACATGCGCGACGGCCGCATCGCCGAGGGCGCGGCCCCCGCCGCGGCGCCATGACCCTTTTCCGGCAGGTCATCCTCCGGCACCTGCGCCGCGAAGCGCTCCGCAGCGCCATCACCGTCGCCGGCGTGGCCGTCGGCATCGCCGTGGTGGTCGCCATCCGGTTGACCAACGCGAGCTCGATTCGCGGCTTCGAGGCGGCGCTCGACCTGACCTCCGGGCGCGCGGGCCTCGAGATCCTCGGCAGTCCGTTCGGCATGGACGAACGCCTCGTCGCCGACCTGGACTGGTTGCGGGCATACGGCCAGGCGAGCCCCGTCATCGACGGCGACGTGCTCCTGCTCGAAGGGCCGCCCGACGGCAGCGCGTCGCAGCGCACCGTGTTGATGCGCGTTCTCGGCGTGGACATCCTGCGCGACTACCCGGTACGCGACTACGACGTTCGACAGGGACGGGACGCCGAAGCTGGGCAGGGATCCGCCGTGGACATCCTCGGCCTGCTGGTGGAGCCCGACGCGATCGTCACGACGCGGGCCTATGCAGACAGGCGCGGCCTCCAGGCAGGCGACGTCGTGCACGGCCTCGTGGACGATCGCCTCGTCGGCTTCACGATTCGGGGGCTGCTCGAGCCGGAAGGGCCGGCCAGGCTCGCCGACGGCCACTTCATCCTGATGGACCTGGCGGGCGCGCAGCAGGCGTTCGACCGCTTCGGGCGCATCGACCGCATCGACCTGCGGCTGCACGACGGCGTGGATGTCGCGGAGGCGGAGGCCGCCATCCGCGCACGGCTGCCCGCGGGCCTGAGCGTGCAACGGCCCGAGCGGCGTGGCGCGCAGGTCGAGCGGATGCTCGCGGCGTTCCACCTGAACCTCACGGCGCTGTCGTCGATCGCGCTGGTGGTGGGCCTGTTTCTCGTCTACAACGCGGTGTCGGTGTCGGTGCTCGCGCGGCGCCAGGAGATCGGCACCCTGCGGGCGCTCGGCGTGTCGAGGCGACAGGTGCTCGCCCTGTTCCTCGGCGAGGCGGCGCTGTTCGGCGTGCTGGGCGTCGCGCTCGGCCTGCCGCTGGCGCGGTTCCTGGCCGACGCCACCGTCGCCCTGACAACAGGCACCGTGAACGCGCTGTACGTGCAGGCGGCGCCTGCGCCGCCCGCTCTCGGGTTCGGCGACGGCGCCCTCGCGGCCCTCATCGGTGTGCCGCTGTCCCTGATCGCGGCGTGGCTGCCCGCGCGTGAGGCCGCGGCCGTGCCGCCGACGGCCGTGCTGCGCGGGGCCGACCGTGCGATGGCGCGGGTGCGGGTGCACGGATGGTCGTGGCGCGCGGGCGTCGTGCTGCTCGCCCTGGCGGCCGCCCTCGCGTGGGCGCCGCCCGTCGGGGGCCTGCCGCTGGGCGGGTACGCCGCGGCGTGCGCCCTGGTCTTCGGCGCCGCGTTGCTGATGCCGCTTGCCCTCCAGCTCGCCGCGCGTGTCGGCCGCGGCTGGTGGTTCCGCGTCCTCGGACCCGGTGGCTGGCTGGCGCACGCGAACCTCGGCGGGCACATCCCGCGCGTCGCGGTCAGCGTCGCGGCGCTCTCGACGAGCCTGGCGATGATGGTGGCCATCACGGTGATGGTGGGCAGCTTCCGCCAGACCGTAATCGAGTGGGTGGGGCAAACCCTGCAGGCCGATCTCTTCGTCGGGCCGGCGACCCGCTCGCGGGGCGCCCGCGCGAGCACGGTGTCTGCGGAGGTCGAGACGCTCGTGCGCAGCCATCCCGCGGTGCTCGCCGTGGATGCGTTCCGCAACGCCACGGTGCCGTACGGCGACAGCCGCATCACGCTCGGCTCCGGCGACTTCGCTGTCCAGGGGCGGCACGGCCGGCTCCGCTTCAAGGCGCCTGCGGACGGCGCGGCGGCGCTCTCCACGGCCGTGGGCACACACGCGGTCGTCGTGTCCGAGCCGTTTGCCAACCGGTATGGCGTCGGTGTCGGCGGCAGCGTCCAGCTCGAAACGCCGGAGGGACCGCGATCCTTCCGCGTGGCAGGCGTGTACTACGACTACTCGAGCGACAGGGGCGTCGTGATGATGGACAACGCGACGCTGGCTCGGCACTTCGGGGAGCAGCCGCCCACGGGCCTCACGGTGTACCTGCGCGCCGGCGCAGACGCGGCGGCCGTGCGTGACCAGCTGCTCGAGGAGCTCGACGGGCGACAGGGCCTGGTCATCCACACCAACGGCTCGCTGCGGGCCGAGGTGCTGCGCATCTTCGACAACACGTTCGCCGTCACCTACGCACTTCAGGCGATCGCGGTCCTGGTGGCGCTGCTGGGCATCGTCGGGACGCTGATGACACTCGTCATCGAACGACGGCAGGAGCTCGGCATCCTCAGGGCGCTCGGCACGTCGCGCGGCCAGCTGCGCACGATGATCATGGGCGAGGCGGCGATGCTCGGGGCCATGAGCCAGGCCACGGGCCTCGCGGTGGGCCTGCTGCTGTCGCTGATCCTGATCTACGTGGTGAACCTCCAGAGCTTCGGCTGGACGATTCATCTGCACGTGCCGTGGCCTTCGCTCGCCCAGATGGCACTCCTGGTCGTCGTCACGACGCTGCTGGCGGGTGTGTATCCCGCGCGGCGCGCGCTCGCGTCGGTGAGCGCGGCGCCGGAGGAGGCCGAGTGACGATCCGGCGCCCGGACGCGGTCATCGCGGCGGGTGCCATGGCCCTGGCGCTTGCCGCAGCGCTCGCCGTGGGACCTCCTGCCACGCCGCGGACGGACGATGCTCGCGCCGCCGGTCCTCGCGCCGCGGACGCTGCGCCTGCGCAGGGGCGCGTCGCCGCCCGCGATACGGACGGCTGGCAGCGCGCCGCTCCGGGACGACCCATCGTCCTGCCCGACGACCATGCGGCGCATCCCGACTATCGACTGGAGTGGTGGTACTACACCGGCAACGTCGAGGGCGACGACGGGCACCCGTATGGCTACCAGGTGACGTTCTTCAGGTACGGCGTCGCGCGCGAGCCGGCCAACGCCTCGGCGTGGGCCGTGCGCGACCTCTACATGACGCACGTCGCGGTCACCGACGTTGCGGCAGGGCGTCACCACCACGACGATCGCCTGAACCGCGCCGGGGTGCACTGGGCAGGCGCACGCGCCGACAGGTACGAGGTCTGGAACGAGACGTGGCGGGCGTCACGCGACGGTGAGGGGACGCATCATCTGCAAGTGGACACTGACGCGTTCTCGCTGGACCTGCGGCTCGACGAGGGGAAGCCGGCCGCCCTCCAGGGTCTCGGCGGCTACAGCCGGAAGGGCAGCGATCCCGGCAACGCGTCCTACTACTACTCGCTCACGCGGATGCCGACGCGCGGATTGCTGCGCCTCGGCGGGCGCACGGTCACCGTGCGCGGCCACAGCTGGATGGACCATGAGTTCGGCACCAGCGCCCTGGAGCCGGGAACGCAGGGCTGGGACTGGTTCGCGCTCCAGCTCGACGACGGGCGCGACCTGATGGTGTTCAGGCTGCGGCGCCTCGACGGGCAGCGCGACCCGTACTCGGCAGGCACGTGGGTGGCGTCCGACGGCACCACGCGCGCCCTCGGCGCCGACGACTTCACGATCGCGCCTCGGCGCCACTGGACGTCCCCGGTCAGCGACGCGACGTACCCGGTGGCGTGGGACCTGTCGCTGCCCGACGGCGTCAGCCTCCGGGTCACCGCCGTAGTGGACGCACAGGAGCTCGTCACGCGTCGATCGACGAACGTCACCTACTGGGAGGGCGCGGTGCGCGTCGAGGGATGGGCGGGGCAGACGCCGCTCACGGGCCGCGGGTACGTGGAGCTGACCGGGTATGCGGGCGGCCCGATGAGCGACGTCATGCGGTGAGGCGGTGACTGTAGGATGTCTGTCGTGGGGTCCGTCGAAGCGTGATTGAGCCCGAACTGCTGTTGCGCGCCTACGCGTCGGGCTGGTTCCCGATGGGCACGGGGCGCCGCACCCGCATCGAGTGGTTCTCGCCCGATCCCAGGGGCATCCTGCCGCTCGAGACCTTTCACGTGTCGTCGCGGCTGCGCCGGAAGGTGCGGCAGGGCGTGTTCGACGTCAGGGTCGACACGGCCTTCGAGGCCGTGATGCGCGCCTGTGCCACGCGCGACGAGACCTGGATCACCACGCCCATCCTGCACAGCTACGTCCGCCTGCACGAGATGGGGTTCGCACACTCGGTCGAGGCCTGGCACGAGGATCGGCTGGTGGGCGGCCTCTACGGCGTCGCACTCGGCGGCGCGTTCTTCGGCGAGTCGATGTTTCACACGATGACCGACGCCTCGAAGGTCGCCCTCGTCCACCTCGTCGAGCGGCTCCGGCAGCGGGGCTTCGCGTTGCTCGACACCCAGTGGGTGACGCCGCACCTCTCGACGTTCGGCGCCATCGAGATTCCGCGCGCCGAGTACCTCGAGCGGCTGCGGCGCGCGGTGATGCTGCCCGTCAGCTTCCGCTGACGCGACGCGTCCGGCGCCGCGACATGTCCGGTGCCGCGCGTACGGCTGAGGCTGCGCCGGCGCTTCATGCCCGCCGACCTGCCGGCCGATACAGCGGTGCATACGGCCACCGTTATGACTCGCGGCCGTCCTTCTGCTAGCCTGTCGCGTTGGACGATCGCGGAGACCACTGACAGATGAGTGACATTTTGCAGCGCATCACCGACCGCACGGCGGTCGTCGGCATCATCGGACAGGGCTACGTCGGCCTGCCGCTGGCCCTCGTGTTCGAGGAGGCCGGCTTCCAGGTCGTGGGGTTCGACGTCGATCCCGCCAAGGTCGAGCGGCTGTCGCGCGGCGAGTCCTACATCAAGCACATCGGCTCTGACCGGGTCGCCGTAGCCATCAAGGGCGGGCGTTTCACCGTGACCAGCGACTTCGACGGGCTGGCCGGGTGCGACGCCATCCTGATCTGCGTGCCCACGCCGCTCGGCCGCCATCGCGAGCCGGACCTGTCGTACGTCCACGGCACGGCCGAGGAGATCGCCAGGCGCCTGCGGCCCGGACAGCTCGTCGTGCTCGAGTCGACGACCTACCCGGGGACGACCGACGAGGAGGTGCTGCCGCGCCTCGAGGCGTCGGGCCTGCGCTGCCCGGACGACTTCCTCCTGGCCTTCTCGCCGGAGCGCGAGGATCCCGGCAACGCGAAGTACAGCACCAAGACGATCCCGAAGGTCGTGGGCGGGGTGAACATTCCCTCGACCGAGGCGGCCGTCGCGCTGTATGCCGCGGCCGTCGACCAGGTGGTGGCCGTGTCGTCGGCGCGCGTCGCCGAGTCGTGCAAGCTGCTCGAGAACGTCTTTCGCTCGATCAACATCGCGCTGGTCAACGAGCTGAAGGTGACGTTCGACCGGATGGGCATCAACGTCTGGGAGGTGATCGAGGCGGCCAAGACCAAGCCGTTCGGGTTCACGCCGTTCTACCCGGGGCCCGGCCTCGGCGGCCACTGCATCCCGCTCGATCCGTTCTACCTGTCGTGGAAGGCGTCCGAGTTCGGCATGTGGACGCGCTTCATCGAGCTGGCCGGCGAGATCAACACCGGCATGCCGCGCTACGTCGTCGGGAAGGTGGGCGAGGCGCTCAACTCTGTCGGCAAGGCGGTGAACGGCTCCCGCGTGCTGGTGCTCGGGCTCAGCTACAAGGAGAACATCGACGACGACCGCGAGTCGCCGTCCTACGAGATCCTGGAGCTGCTCGAGGAGCAGGGTGCGAAGGTCGACTACTGCGACCCGTTCTTCCCGAAGGCCCGCCCGGGCCGCAAGCACGCCTTCGACCTGGCGTCGGTGCCGTGCACCAACGAGGCGTTCCGCGGCTACGACGCGCTCGTGGTCTCGACCGCGCACACGGCGTTCAAGGACCCGGCGCTGTATGCGGGCGTGCCGCTGGTGATCGACACGCGCAACATCGTGCACGAGCGCCCCGAGGGCCCCACCCGCGTCGTGCGCGCCTGAGATGGCGGGGTCAGGTCTCGACACGCGGGGGAGACGGGGTCAGGTCTCGGCATCGCCCCCCTGGGGTCAGGTCTCGACCTCGGGTGGCGGCCGTTTCTGCAACGCTTCAGGCTCAGCGGCATGACGGCCCCCACCCCCACCATTGCGCTCGAGACCGACGGCGCGGCGTGGGACGCCTTCGTCTCCGCGCATCCGTCAGCGACCGCCTACCACGCCTGGGCCTGGCGCGACGTCTTCGGCGGAGTCTTCGGCCACGAGCCGCTGTACCTCGCCGCGCGCGGCGGCGACGAGATCGTCGGCGTGCTGCCGCTCGTCTCGTTCCGCAGCCGGCTGTTCGGCACGTTCCTGTGCTCGCTCCCGTTTGTGAACTACGGCGGAATCCTGCTGCGCGACGTCACCGTCGGCACGTCCCGGCCGACGGTCGCCGGCCCGGACGGCGGGCAACCCGGCGCCCCCGCGGATCGGCGCCATGCCGACAGTCTCGTCGGGCCTTCCGCCGCCGACGCTGGCATGCCGGGTGCGTCGGCCTCCTCGCCGGCCGTCGCCTCGCCCGTGGCGGCGGCGCTCATGGCGCACGCCACCGAGCTCGCGCGCGCACGCCGTGCCGCGCACGTCGAACTGCGGCACATCGACAGACAGCTCGCGTCCGCGCCGACGCGTCAGCACAAGGTGACGATGTGGCTGCCGCTTCAGGCCGACGAGGCGCAGCAGTGGAAGGCGCTCGACAACAAGGTCCGCAACCAGGTGCGCAAGGCCGGGAAGAGCGGGCTGTCGGCCGAGACCGGCGGAGGCGAGCTGCTCGACGCTTTCTACCCGGTGTTTGCCGAGACGATGCGCGACCTCGGCACGCCCGTCTATCCGCGCCGCTTCTTCGAGGCGGTGCTGCGTGCCAGCGGCCCGGCCGCGCGACTCCACGTCGTGCGGCAGGACGGACGCCCGCTGGCGGCGGGCCTCACCATCGACCACGCCGGCCGCTGCGAGGTGCCCTGGGCCGCGTCCCTTCGTGCGTACCGCGCGCTGTGTCCCAACATGCTGTTGTACTGGCACATGCTGCGCGACGCCGTCGCCCGCGGCGTCCCGGTGTTCGACTTCGGCCGCTCGACGCCCGGTGAAGGCACCTACCACTTCAAGAAGCAGTGGAAGGCCATGCCTCATCCGCTGCACTGGGAGTACGCGCTGCTCACGCGCGACGACCTCCCGGACCAGGGGCCGACGAACGCGAAGTTCCGCCTCGCCGTCGAGACGTGGAAGCGCCTGCCGCTTGCCGTCGCGAACCGCCTCGGCCCGCTCGTCATCGGCAACATTCCCTGACGGACACGCACGCTGCGCGGCGTGTGCCGACGATGGCCTCGACGGCACGTCGCTCGTGCCGCTTCAACGCTCTCCAGGCGGGCGCGCGGCGTTGCGCAGGGCCGGCGCGCCTGGTGGCCGGAGCGACCTTCTCCGCACGCCTGCCGATCAGCGGCGCACCACCGCCTGAACCGTGCGACAATCGGGCGGTTCCGCGTCATGATCCGCGATCCGAAGCAGTTCCTCGACGACCTGTCCGAAGCCATCTCGGACGGTCGCCCTGTTGATTGGGATGGCGTCGAGGCGACCGATTCCGCGACACGCGAGCTCGTCGAGCAGCTGCGCGTGCTCGCCGACATCGCGAAGCTGCACCGCGAGACGCTGCCCGAGCCGAGCGACGGCCACATCACGACGCCGGAGCTGCTCGCCGAGGTCGTCGGCGGCCGGTGGGGACGGCTGATCCTGCGGCGCATCATCGGACGTGGCGGCCGCGGGCTCGTGTACCGCGCGTGGGATCCGCAGCTCGAACGCGAGGTGGCCCTCAAGGTGATCGCCGAAGCGCCCGAGGACCTCGTGTCGGACGTGATCGCCGAGGCGCGGCAGCTCGCGCGCGTGCAGCACCCGAACGTCGCGACGATCTACGGCGCCGACCGCATCGACGGCACGACCGGCCTCTGGATGGAGCTCATCGAGGGGCGGACGCTGGAGCGGATGCTGCGCGAGGACGGCCGCTTCAGCGCACGCGAGGCGGCGCTGGTCGGCGTGGACGTGTGTTCGGCGCTCGCGGCCGTCCACAAGGCCGGCGTGCTGCACCGCGACGTGAAGGCGCAGAACGTGATGCGCGATCGTGACGGGCGCGTCGTGCTGATGGACTTCGGCACGAGTCGCCTGGCCGAGCCGCCGACCGACGTCTTCGTGCATGACGGCGTCGGCACGCCGATGTACATGGCGCCCGGGCTCTGGGATGGCGGGCAGGCGTCGGTGCGCAGCGACGTGTACGCGGTCGGCGTGCTGCTGTACCGGCTCGTTACCGGCGGGCTGCCGATCGAGGCGCGCACGGTCGAGGAGCTGAGGCGCGCGCATGCCGCCGGTGCCATCCGCCGCCTGTCGGACGAGCGCAGCGACCTGCCGCTTGCCTTCATCCACATCGTCGAGCGTGCGATGGATCCCGATCCGGCGCAGCGCTATCCGAGCGCCGGCGCCCTCGAGATGGCACTGGCCGCATTCCTGGCGCCGGTAGCGACGCAGCCGGCGTCCGGCTCGCGGCGCTGGTGGCCCGTCGCCGTTCCGGCCCTCGCGGCGGCGGCCGCCTCCGGCGTTCTCGTGGCGTCGATGCTGGGCGCGTTCTCGTCGCCAGCCGAGACGGTCGAACGGGAAGTGCGCTTCCCGATCTACGCGACCCCGCCCCACGAGATCGAGAGCATGGCGCTGTCGCCCGAGGGGCGCCGGCTCGCCTACACGATGGGGGGACAGCTGTGGCTGCGGAGCTTCGACCAGCTCGAGCCGCGGCTGGTGCCCGATACCCAGGGCGCGCACGATCCGTTCTGGTCGCCGGATGGCGAGTACGTGGCGTACTTCCGAGGGCGCTCGTTGTGGCGCGTGCGGACGGGCGGTGGCACTCCCGAGCAGATCGCGCCGGCGCGGCGTCCGTCGACCGGCAGCTGGGGACCCGACGGCCTGCTGCTGTACTCGACGCACCTCGGTCGCGAGCTCGTGACGGTGCCGGCCGAGGGCGGCACGCCGACCGTCGTGCGGCGCGATACCCCGGGCGGTCTCGTGCGTCTCTGGTGGCCATCGTTCCTGCCGTCAGGGCAGGGGTTCGTCTATTCCGCGGTCGACACGAGGACAGGGAAGCGGGCGCTGTACGTGGGACGTCTCGATCGACCGGCCGAGGAGGACCGGCTGCTGCTCGACGTCGACAGCAACGTCCTCGTGGTGGGCGACGCGCTGTACTTCACGCGCCTCGGGCAGCTCATGCGACAGCGCTACGACGAGGTCTCGGGCCGCCTCGAGGGGACACCCCACGTCCTGGCCGACAACGTGCGCGTCAACCCGTACGACAACGGCTTTACGACCATCGCCGCCGCGCGTGACGGCTCGATCGCGTTCATGGCGGGCGTGCAGCAGGCCCGCCAGCTTCAGCTCGTCGACGCGGAAGGCCGCGTGGTCCAGCCGCTCGGGGCGCCGGGCGAGTACCGCGACATCGCGCTGTCGCACGACGGCACGCGGCTGGCGTTCGAGCAGATCGACCCGGAGGCCGGTACGCGCGACATCTGGGTGCACGATCTCGCGAGCGGCGCGCGGCTGCGCGTGACGAACCATCCCGCCGACGAGACGTCGCCCATCTGGTCGCCCGACGACCGCACCCTGTACTTCCTGTCGATGCGCGATCAGCAGACGCGGCTGTTCCGCCGCATCGTCGATCACAGCGCGCCGGAGGAGCCGGTGCTGTCGTTCGACGTGCCCGTGCGGCCGTCCGCGGTGTCGCGCGACGACGGGATGCTGTTCTACGAGCAGCTGGACCAGGAAAGCGGCTGGGACCTCTGGATGCGCCCCCTCGATGGCGGCCCACCGCAGCGCTACCTCGCGACGAGCAACAACGACCACGAGGCCGTGCCGTCGCCCGACGGGCGGTTCGTCGCGTACTCGTCGCCGGACGCCGACGGGCGGCAGGTGTACGTGGCGCGGCGCGACGACAGCAACTGGCGCGGGCGCGTGTCGGCCGACTACGGGCGCGAGCCGGTCTGGAGCGCCGACGGGACGCAGCTGTTCTACCACGGCAAGGATCGCCAGCTGATGGTGGCGACGCTCGACGTCAGCGGCGACGTGCCGGTGGTGGTGAGCCGCCGGCGGCTGTTCGAGCTGCGGTTCCGCGGGTACGACCTGCGCTATCACTATGCCGTCCTGCCGGACGCGCGGCGGTTCATCCTGAATGCGCCCCTGCCCGGGACGTTCGCGTTGCCCGTGACCGTGGTGGTGCGCTGATTGGGGGCTGATTGGGGGTCAGGTCTCGAGATCGCGGCAAACGGGGTCAGGTCTCGCCACCGAGACGAAGCAGTTTCTGCGCTCCCTCAGGCGCATGACGGACCCGCCGCTGTCCCGCCCCCCCCCCGTCCCGGGTAGCCTAGGAGCATGCAGTCACGGCAACTCGGCACCACGGACCTCCACATCACACGCATCGGCTTCGGCGCCTGGGCCATCGGCGGCGAGTGGCGCTTCGGCTGGGGACCGCAGGACGACGCGGCGTCGATTGCGGCCATCCGCCGCGCCATCGATCACGGCGTCAACTGGATCGATACCGCGCCGGCGTACGGGCTCGGCCATTCGGAAGAGGTCGTCGCGCGCGCGCTCAGCGAGATTCCGCCGGCGCAGCGGCCGTACGTGTTCACCAAGTGCAGCCTCGTGTGGGACGACGCGCGCACCGTCTCGCACAACCTGACGGCGGCGTCCATCCGGCGCGAGTGCGAGGAGAGCCTTCGCCGTCTCGCGGTCGAGCGCATCGACCTCTATCAGATTCACTGGCCGCGCTGGGCCGCGCAGCCGGAGCCGGCGCCCGGCAGCGTCGAGGAAGCCTGGGCGACGCTGGCCGAACTGCAGCGGGAAGGGAAGGTGCGCCACATCGGCGTGTCGAACTTCACGGTGGCTGACCTCAACATCGCGCGAGCCATCGCTCCCGTCGCGAGCCTCCAGCCGCCGTACTCGCTGCTGCGCCGCGACGTCGAGCGCGAGCTGCTGCCGTACTGCCAGCAACACGGCATCGGGGTGATCGTCTATTCGCCGATGCTGTCGGGGCTGCTGACCGGCGCGATGACGCGCGAGCGCATCGCGCAGCTGGCGCCCGGCGACTGGCGACGCAACAACAAGGAGTTCCAGGAACCGCAACTGACCAGGAACCTGGCGCTCGTCGAGGTGCTGCGGACCGTTGGCGCTCGGTATGGCAGGTCGCCGGGGGAGGTGGCCATCGCGTGGGTCCTGCGTCATCCGGCCGTGACGGGCGCAATCGTCGGCGGGCGTTCGGCCGCGCAGGTGGATGGCGTGGTGGGGGCCGCCAGCCTTGAGCTGTCCGCCGATGACGTGGCGGAGATTGAAGCCGCGATCCCGCAGGGCACGTAGGAGGACGGGCGGCCGCGCCTGGCCCTGGGGCAGGGGGCGTGGCCGCGTCGTGGAGCGTCGGAAAATGGGCGAAGGCAGTGCTGCTGCGACGGTGGGGAGGAGTCTCGCCGCTGGTGCGAGCCGTTGCAGATTCTGCAGCGTCGCGGTGTCGGGACCTGACCCCACGGAGCGCCAGATCGAGACCTGACCCCGCACCCCCCGCGTTTCGAGACCTGACCCCTTCGTGCCCGCTTACCAGCGCGGCTCCCGCCGGTTCCCCCCACGCCCGCCGCCCTTCCGGCTCCCGCCCGGACGGTGCCCGCCGCCACCAAACCCGCCGCCGTGGTCGCCGCCATACCCGCCGCCTCCGCCAAAGCGCGGACGGTCATCAGGTCCGCGTTCCGGACGCGGACGCGCCTCGTTCACCGCGATCGTGCGCCCGCCGAGCGCCGTGCCGTCGAGCTGCTGGATGGCCCGCGCGGCTTCCTCGTCGTTCGCCATCGAGACGAACGCAAAGCCGCGTGGACGCCCGGTCATGCGGTCCCGCATGACGCTGACGGTGTCGACGGTGCCGATCTGGCCGAACAACTCCTCGAGCTCGGGCTCGCTGGTCTGAAATGGAAGGTTGCCGACGAAGAGGCTCTTGGCCACGTGCGTGTACTCCCTGCCTGACGGGCATCACCGACGAGAGGCTGAATCGAGTCAGGCAGGCTCGACGCCCCGTGCGCGCAATCAAACGGGTTGTGCGTTGGTCACGACGGTACCACAACGGCGCGCCGAGCTGTCGTAGAGTGTCGGCCATGCACAGCCTCATCATTGCCGGGGCGCTCGCGGTCCTGGCCGTGTCCTCCCTGCCGGCGGCGGCGCCGGTGCTGTCACCCGACGCTAACGGCAGCGCGTCGCGTCACGCCCTCAAGGCCACACCAGCAGCCGGCGTCCAGACATCCACGCAAGGGACGACCTCGAACCCCGCGGCCGACGACCGCCGCAACAGGCTGACGCCGGACACGGACACACACGTCACGCTGCGCGACTTCGCCACGCGCGCCGAGTGGGAAGCACATCGCGACCAGGTCCGCGCGCGCATCCTGCGCGCCGCCGGTCTCGACCCGATGCCCGAGCGCACGCCGCTGAACGTTTCCCGGCGCGGGAAGCTCGTTCGCGACGGCTACACGGTCGAGACCGTCGTCCTCGAGACATGGCCGGGCTTCTTCCTGGCAGGCAACCTGTTTGTGCCCACGGCGACGCCCGGGCCGCACCCGGCGGTCGTGTCGCCGCACGGGCACTGGACGTACGGCCGCTTCGAGCACAGCGCGCTGGCGTCGGTGCCCGCCCGCGCCCAGCAGCTGGCCCGCCAGGGACACGTGGTCTTCACCTACGACATGGTGGGCTACGGCGACACCACGCAGGTGCCGCACGGCTTCACGGGACCGCGCGAGCAGCTCTGGAGCTTCGGTCCGCTCGGCCTGCAGCTGTGGAACTCGCTGCGGGTGGTCGACTTCCTCGTGTCGTTGCCCGACGTGGACGCCACGCGCATCGGTGCGACCGGGGCGTCGGGCGGCGCGACGCAGGTGTTCCTGCTGGCGGCGGTGGACGAGCGGATCGCGTACGCCGCGCCGGTGAACATGGTGTCGGCCTACATGCAGGGCGGGTCGCTGTGCGAGAACGCGCCCGGGCTGCGGCACGGCATCTCGAACCTCGACATCGCCGCCGCGATCGCGCCACGGCCGATGCTGATCGTCTCGGCGACGGGTGACTGGACGAGTCACGCGCCCACCGAAGAAGTTCCGGCGATCCGTCGGATCTACGCGCTCTACGACGCCGTCGACGCGCTGTCCGACCAGCAGTTCGATGCGCCGCACAACTATCACCAGGGCAGCCGCGAGGCCGTCTACCGGTTCATGAACGCGCAGGCGTTCGGGAGGACGGCGCCAGTAGAGGAGCGCGGCGTTCGCGTGGAGGCCCTCGCCGACGTGCAGGCCTGGCATGGCGTGGCACGGCCGGCAACGGCTCTCGGCCTCGACGACCTGTTCGCGTCGTGGCGGGACGCCGCGCGTCGGCAGGCCGATGCGACCGACGACGTCGACGTGCTGCGGCGTCGCCTGGCGGCGGTGACCGAGGCGGTATGGCCGGAGCGTGTCGAGCACGACGAGCGGACCGGCGTACTCCGGCGTCACGCTGGCGCCGAGAACATCCGCGCCCGGTACCGGCATGGCAGCGGGATCCCGCTGCTCGCGGTACACGAGGACGGCCTCGAGGCGGGACGCGCGATGCCGGAGGTCGACGCGGCGATGCGCGCGGGACGCCCTGTGCTCGTCATCGAGGCGTTCCAGACCGGCGCCTCGCGCGTGCCGCGGAACCGCGACGCGCAGCACTTCCTGACGTTCAACCTGAGCGACGACCAGGCGCGCGTGCAGGACGTCGTCACGGCCATCAGGTGGCTCTCGGAGGCGGCCGCTCGACGCGGGCGCGAGGCCGGGACCGTCGAGGTGACCGCGGCCGGCCATGCGCGGTACTGGGCGGCGCTCGCAGCGGTCGTGGCGCCTCGCGGCGCCGTCGTGCTGACGCAGGGGCTCGACGGCCTGGCCGGCGACGACGAGACGCTGGCGCGGGCGGCGTTCGTCCCGGGGCTCCAGCGTGTCGGCGGGATTGGCGCGGTGGCGCGCGTGCTGGCGCAGGGAGGAGGACGCTGACGTGGAACCCGATGGTTGTCGGCGGTCGCACGAGCGGGGAGGCGACGCGCTGGTCGTCGCGGCCGCCCGGGGGCGAGGCCGTGCGAGTGCGGTGAGCGTGCCGTCGCGGAAGAGCGCCGCGCTGCGACGTTCTCCTGCCGGACGGGACGCGTAACGTGGCACTTTCTGCAAGACTCGCGTGGCGAGACCTGACCCCACCGCGCTCCGAAGCGAGACCTGACCCCCGGTAGAGTGGAGAGCATGGGCGCGGCATCCACGGCGCCGGGGACGGGCCAGGTCGTCCTCTCGGCGCGCGGCGTCACGAAGCGCTACATCGTCGGCGACGTCGTCGTCGAGGCGCTGCGCGGCGCCGACCTCGACGTCCACGAAGGCGAGCTGCTCGTGCTGCTCGGCGCGTCGGGCAGCGGCAAGTCGACGCTGCTCAACATCATCGGTGGCCTCGACGTCGCCACGAGCGGGACCGTGCGCTTCCGCGACCGCGACCTGACGACGGCCAGCGAGGAGGAACTGACGGAGTACCGCCGGCGCGATGTCGGCTTCGTGTTCCAGTTCTACAACCTGATCCCCAGCCTCACCGCGCGCGAGAACGTCGCGCTCGTCACCGAC
>CAYSHC010000011.1:0-18086 GCA_964430855.1 uncultured Vicinamibacteraceae bacterium | reverse complement strand
GCCCGGAGGAGGCGCTCGATCTCGTGGGGCTGTCGCACCGGCTCGACCACTTTCCGGCACAGCTGTCGGGTGGCGAGCAGCAGCGCGTGGCCATCGCGCGTGCCATTGCCAAGCGGCCCGGTATCCTGCTCTGTGACGAGCCGACGGGCGCGCTCGACGTGCACACGGGCATCATCGTGCTCGAGGCGATTACCCGCGTGAACGCGGACCTCGGGACGGCGACGGTCCTGATCACGCACAATGCGGCCATCGCCGGCCTCGCGCACCGCGTCGTGCACCTCTCCGACGGCAGGATCAGCCGCGTCGACGTCAACACGTCGCGCCAGCGGCCCGATCAGCTGCGCTGGTAACCCACCGCCATGCGGCCCCTCCATCGAAAGCTCCTGCGCGACGTGCTCGCGATGCGTGGCCAGGCGCTGGCCATCGGCCTCGTCATCGCCGCCGGCGTCGCGATGTGCGTGATGTACCTGTCGACGTTCGACTCGCTGCAGCGGACGGCTGACAGGTACTACGCGCAGCAGCGGTTTGCCGACGTCTTCGTGAGCCTCGTCCGCGCGCCGCTGGCCGTCGCCTCCGAGGTTGCCGCGTTGCCGGGCGTGGCCGTCGCCGAGCCGCGCGTGGTGGTGGACGTCACGCTCGACGTGGAGGGCATGGCGGCGCCGGCAGCGGGCCGCCTGGTATCGATTCCCGCGGACCGCCGCCCGCAGCTGAACGACCTGTACCTGCGCCAGGGCCGCTGGATCGAACCCGGCCGCCCGGACGAAGTGATTGCCAGCGAAGCCTTCTGTCGCGCTCACGGCCTGGAACCCGGTGCGAAGGTGGGCGCCATCGTCAACGGCCGCCGGCGGACGCTGACCATCGTCGGCATTGCGCTGTCGCCCGAGTTCGTCTACACGCTGAGGCCCGGGGCCCTGATCCCCGACGACCGGACGTTCGGCATCTTCTGGATGGCGGGCGAGGCTCTGGCCTCGGCGTTCGACCTCGACGGGGCGTTCAACGATCTCGTGATCGACCTCGCGCGCGACGCGTCGGTGGATGCCGTCATCGCCGACGTCGACCGTGTGCTCGAGCCGTATGGCGGCCTCGGCGCGCTCCCGCGAGAGCAGCAGCCCTCGAACTGGATCCTCCAGAACGAGTTTGCGCAGCTCCGCAGCTTCGGCGTCGCCGTGCCTGTCATCTTCCTGGCTGTGGCGGCGTTTGTGCTGAACGTCGCCCTCACGCGCGCGGTCGCCATGCAGCGCGCGCAGATCGCGACGCTCAAGGCGGTCGGCTACAGCAACGGGGCTATCGCACGCCACTACCTCGGCTGGGCAGTCGTGATCGCGTCGATCGGCATCGCGCTCGGCGTGGCGGCGGGCGCCTGGCTGGGCGGCCTCATCGTTCAGGTCTATAACGACTACTTCCGGTTCCCCGTGCTCGACTTCAGGCTCTCCGGCGGCGTGGCGCTGCTGGCGGGCGGCGGCAGCCTGCTCGCTGTCGCCCTCGGCGCGTGGACGGCCGTCCGCCGTGCCGCGCGGATCCCGCCTGCCGAGGCGATGCGTCCCGAGGCACCCACCCGGTTTCGCCACAGCCTGCTCGAGGCGCGCCTGGTGAGGCCGCTGCTGTCGACGACGGCCAGGATGGTGCTGCGCAACCTCGAACGCCAGCCGATGCGGACGGCGACATCCGTCGTCGGCATGGCGTGCGCGGTTGCGATCCTCGCCGTGGGGTTCGCGATGCTCGAATCGATGACGCACCTCATCGACACCATCTTCGGGTTCGGTCAGCGTCACGACGTCGCCGTGACGTTCGTCGAGCCGCGGGCGGCGCGGGCCGTCCACGCGATCCAGCGGCTGCCCGGAGTGCTCCAGGTCGAGACGTTCCGCGCGGTCGGGGCACGCGTGCGGGCCGGCCATCGTGAGCGCACCGTGTCGTGGCAGGGGCGCGACGTCGACGCGCAGTTGAATCGCATCGTGAGCCTCGACAGGCGGGCGCAGTCGCTGCCGCCGGGCGGCCTCGTCCTGTCGACGGCACTCGCGCGGGCGCTCGAGGTCGAGCCGGGCGCGACAGTGCAGGTGGACGTGCTGGAGGGCCGCCGCGACTCGTTCCTGCTGCCGGTGGCGGCCACCGTGGACGATGCGCTCGGCCTGTCGGCGTACATGGAGCGCGGCGCGATGCACAGGCTGCTGCGCGAGTCGGCGATAGTGTCGGGGGCCTACCTGCTGGTCGACGACGCCGAAGCCGCCCGACTCTCGGCCGAACTCAAGACGACGCCTGCCGTGGCCGACGTGGCGTTTGTCGGCGATGCGCTGCGGAACTTCCGCGAGATCATGGCGCAGAACCTCTGGATCACGATCGTGATGAACGTCGGCTTCGCTGGCATCATCGCCTTCGGCGTCGTGTACAACGCGGCCCGCATCTCGCTGGCCGAGCGGAGCCGCGAGCTGGCCAGCATGCGCGTGCTCGGCTTCACGCGACGCGAAGTGTCTGCCATCCTCCTCGGGGAGCTGGCCGTGCTGACGATCGCCTCCATCGTGCCGGGCATCCTGCTCGGGCACGCGCTGGGCGACGTGATCGAGACGGCCTTCAGCAGCGAAGTCGTGCGGTTCACGGTGGACGTGTCCGGGCGGATGTCCGCCTGGGCGGCCCTGACGGTGATGGCGGCCAGCACCCTGTCGGCGCTGGTGGTCCGGCGACGAGTCGATCACCTCGACATGGTGGCGGTCCTCAAGGCGGGAGAGTGATGGCGGGGGAACTGGGGCGTCGTCTGCGGCGCGGCTGGCCGTGGCTGGTCGGAGCGCTGCTGGTGCTGGTGCTGCTCGCGCAGGCGCTGCGGCCGGCCGTGCACGAGGTCGAGACCATCGAGGTGCGTGCACAGCCGATGCGGGTGACGCTCGACGAGGAAGGCGAGACACGGTGGCGCGACACGTTCGTCCTGACGGCGCCCGTCGCGGGTACCGTGTCACGCATCGTCCTCGAGCCTGGAGATCCCGTGCGTGCGGGCGACGAGGTCGCGACGCTCCAGCCGGCAAGCCCGGCGCTGCTCGACGCGCGGACCCGCGAGCAACTGCGTGCGGAGGTGGCCGCGGCGCAGGCGGCGCTGGGTGGCGCCCGCGCCGAAGCGGCGGCGGCCGACGCCCAGGCCCGGCAGGCGGCGGCAGACTTGAAGCGTATGCGTCCACTTACCGGTGTCGGCGCGCTGGCCGAGGCCGAGCTCGAGGCGCTCGAACTGGCGGCACGGACGGCAGAGGAGCGTCGTGCCGCGGCGGCGTTCGCCGTCCGCGTGGCGACGCACCGCCTCGAGGCGGCGGAGGCGGCGTTGCGCGTCGAGGCGGGCGCCGCAGTGGGCGGCGGCGGGGCAGCCGGCGAGCGGGGCGGCGGGCGCCAGGGGGCGCGCACGGGGCCGGTGCTGAGCCTCCGCGCGCCCGTCGACGGCGTGGTGTGGCGGCGTCATCGGGTGAGCGCAGGCGTGGTCGGCGCCGGTGAGCCGCTGCTGGAGATCGGCGACCCGACGACCCTCGAGGTGGTGGCGGACTACCTGTCGACCGATGCCGTGCAGCTCCGCCCTGGCATGCAGGTGGTCGTCGATGGCTGGGGCGGTGGCGACGACGCGCTGCCCGGCATCATCCGGCGGATCGAGCCGGCGGGCTTCACGAAGGTGTCGGCGCTTGGCGTCGAGGAGCAGCGGGTGAACGTCATCGTCGCGCCTGCTGGCGGCGACGATGCAGTGTGGGCCGCGCTGGGGGCGGGGTACCGCGTGCAGACGCGCGCGGTGACCTGGGAGGCCGACGAGGTGCTGGCCGTGCCGGTGGGGTGTCTGTTTCGCGAGGGCGAGCGCTGGGCGGTGTTCGTGGTGGAGGACGGGCGCGCCGTGAAGCGTGTCGTCGAGGTCGGCCACCGGACGGCGACGCATGTGGAGATCACCGATGGCCTGTCAGCGGGGGAGATTGTGATCGTGCACCCGGGCGATCAGATTGAGGACGGCGTCGGGGTCAGGTCTCGCGGACGGTGAGTGCGGGGTCAGGTCTCGCTTTGAGGCGGTGTGGGGTCAGGTCTCGCCCCCTCACCGTAGCGGAAACTGCGATCCGCCTTGGTCGCCCGCACTCGCATCTTCGCGGACGCGAGCGCGGGACGCCGGAGCAGACGCGTCAATCGACAGCGAAGCAGTAGAACAGGCCGTCACCGCCCGTGGCCTGGAGGTTTGCCTGGCTGCATCCGCGCGATGGGTGTGCCGCGTTCCACGACGTCGGGTCGGCGCCGCCACCCGTGCGGTCGTGATGTCCCACCATCGCACTGCCCTCGGCGCTTGTGGACGTCCAGTTGTCGCACGTCAGGTTCCGATCGCCGGTGGCCAGCGTGCCGTCCGCGTTGGAGCCGGTAAGGATGTCGTGACGGTTCGGATCGTCGCCACGGCCGTTGACGACGTCGCCACGCTCGGTGAGCGAGTTCTCCTTCGACAGCAGGTTCTTGTCGCTGTGCAGGTGCTCGACCGAATCGGCGACCTTCACGCCCTTGGCGTTGTACCAGGGGCCCTTGCCGATGCGGTCGCGTGCATGGACGGCCGGCTGGCCGCTGGCAGGCGCGGCGCTCAGATAGGCGCGCCACGTCTTGCCCTTGGACCCGGCGGCCTCCGCCAGCGTCTGGCAGTGCTTGTCCGCGCCCTCGAGGCCTCCGAGGTTGGCGCCCGAGCCGGGCCCCTTGCTCGTGATGAAGAACGACATGGCCGGTTGCGCCTGCATGTGGACGACGCCGGCAGTCGCCAGTGACAGCGCCGCGACGGTGCCCATCACGAATCGTGTGGTCATGCGCTTTTCCTCCCTGAGAGGCGCTAGTGTACTCCCGTCGCGCCGGGCGCGGGCGACGGCGCCCCCGGACCAGGGAACAGACTCTGGGCCGCCTGCAGGTACGCTGAGCCGCGGGCCCGCGCCGGATGGTCCCTGACGATCGCATTTCCTGCCACCCCTGACGCATGAGACCTGACCCCGCCACCCCCTCGCCGCGAGACCTGACCCCACAACATCAGGAATCGAGACCTGACCCCGAAGCGGCGCGGGCAGAACAGCAGTCGCGCTACTTCTCGGCCGCACGCATCGCCACCGCGGCCTTCGTCGTCGCGGTCCTCGTCGCGGGCCTCGGGTACCGACTGCTGGCCGCGACGTCGCTGCTGGGACTCCTCGCCGCGGGCGTCCTCGCTTTCCTCGCCCTCGTCGTCGCGCATGACAGGCACGAGCGCCGGCGTCAGCGGCTTCTGGCGCGCCTCCAGCTCGAGCGAGAAGCGACCGCCCGTCGGCGCCGCCAGTGGCACGGCCTCCCGTTCGGCGACAGCACGCCGCCCGCCGCCGACGCCCCTGCCTACAGCTCCGTCGCGGCCGACCTCGATTTGTTCGGCAAAGCCTCATTCCGCCAGCTGCTCGGCCGCACTGCGACGCCTCTGGGCGAGCGGCGCCTGTTGAGCTGGCTGCGCGCCGCGCTGACCTCCGCACCCGGCGACCTCACCGCTCGGCAGCAGGCCGTACGCGAGCTGTCCTCCGACCCCGCTCACCGCATGGCCACGCTGGTCGAGGGCCTCGCCTCCGGCGCACTGCGTACGTCCAGCCCTGTCGCCTTCGAGCGCTGGCTCGCCATGCCACGCACGGTCCTGTCCTCCCCACTGGCCGGCGCGCTGTTACTGGCCCTCCCGCTCGCGGCGGCCGGGCTCGTCATCGCCGACAGGCTGATGGGCATGCGCACGGCACGCGGATGGGCGCTGCTCGTCGCAACGGCCTGGGGGCTTCGCTGGCTCCTCAACCGTCGGATCGCGCCGGCACTGGCAGGCGCGGACGCGCTCTCGGGCGAGGTGCGCCGCTACCGCGACCTCCTCGAGTTGTGGGAGCGGCGGACGTTCGTGTCACCCTGGCTGCGCGACAGGCAGCAGCGCCTCCTCGGCGACGTGCCCGCATCCCGCGCCTTCCGGGCGCTGGCCCGCATCGTTGACCTCGCGGACCTGCGCTGGTCACACCTGCCGCACATCTTCGTGCACTCGACGACCGGCTGGGATCTGCACGTGGCCGCGGCCCTCGAGCGCTGGCGCGCGCGTTACGGCAGCCAGGTCGCGGCGTGGCACGACGCGCTTGCCGACCTCGACGCGGCCGCCACCCTCGCGGGCCTTGCCGACATGGAACCTGGATGGACGTTGCCCGACGTCGAGCCGGGCCATCCCACCCTCGAGGCCACCGCGCTCGCACACCCCCTCCTCGCCCCGGGCCCACCTGCGCAGGCCATCGTCGCCGACGGCGGGCGGCTCGAGCATCCCGGCGGCGAGGGGCGCGTCGCCAACGACGTCACCATCGGCCCGCCAGGCCGTGTGCTCGTCGTGACGGGGTCGAACATGTCGGGCAAGAGCACGCTGCTGCGCGCGATCGGCCTCAACGCCGTGCTGGCGCAGATGGGCGGACCGGTGTGCGCCGCGTCGCTGCGGATGCCGGCCGTGCGCGTCGAGACGAGCCTGCGGCTGAGCGATTCACTGGCCCAGGGGGTGTCGTACTTCATGGCCGCCCTGCTGCGTCTGAAGGCGATCGTCGCCGCTGCCGACGCGGCTCGCGCGGACGGCACGTCGCCACGGGTGCTCTACCTGCTCGACGAGGTGCTCCAGGGGACCAACAGCGAGGAGCGGCAGGTGGCCATCCGCCACCTCGTCGCCCACCTGGTCGAGACGCCGGCCATCGGCGCCATCACGACGCACGACCTGCATCTCGTCCAGACACCGGAGTTCCGCGCGCACGCCGACCACGTCCACTTCAGCGAGCACGTCGAGCGGACGCCGGAAGGCGAGCCGCGCCTCTCGTTCGACTACCGGCTTCGAGAGGGGCCCGCACGCTCGCGCAACGCGCTGACGCTGGTGCGCCTCGTCGGCCTCGGACACCTCACGCTCGACGACGAGGTGGCACCCGACTGACGCGACGGTGGAGCGCCCTGGTGCGCCGCCGGCCCCAGGTGACACGACGTGCCTGCGAAGCCGCGGGACAGGCGCATGCGCGACACCCGCCAGCCCGCAGCCCGCGTGGATCGACCAGACCGGCGAAACCGCGCGCCGGGGCACACGCAGCGGGCGTGACAGCCGCCGCGTCCCCGGACTACGATGCGCACGCCCGGAGAACACGTCATGATGAACAAGCGCGAGTTCCTGAAGAGCACCACCGGTGTCGCCGCCGCGGCGGCGGCCACCCTCCTGACGACGGCAGCGACGTCCCATGCCCGCGGACGCACGCCGGACACGACTGGCGGCGGAGCCGGGCAGGCCCCTGCGGGCATCCGTCCCGGTGAAGAGCCGCCACTTGGCCAGGGGGCGTTCCGTTACCGCGTCCTGCGCGGGTGGGGCCACCTCGATCGCGCGGTGGTGCCTGTCGAGGACTGCCACGCCATCACCGAGAACCGCGAGGGCCAGATCGTCCTCCTGACCAACGACACGCGCAACAACCTGATCGTCTACACGAAGGACGGTGCGTTCGTCTCGAAGCGCGAGAACCGGTTCCCGAAGGCTCACGCGCTCGAATTCCAGGCGGCGTCATCCGGTGACGAACTGCTGTGGATCACCGACACTGGCGGTGTGGTCTCGCTCTGCGCGCCGGATGGCCGCGAGCTGCGGCGCATCACGCCGGAGGCCGTGGCGGCCAGGTATCCCGACCTGAGCAAGTACAGCCCGACGAACGTCGCGGTGATGCCCGACGGCGACTTCTTCGTCAGTGACGGCTACGGCTCGCACTACATCCACCACTTTGACCCGGACTGGAAGCTGGTGAAGACGTTCGGCGGGGCAGGCGACGCCCCCGAAAACCTGCGGCAGCCGCACGCCGTGTACCTCGACACGCGCGGCGCGCGTCCGGAGCTGCTCGTGTGCGACCGGGCCAACCAGCGGCTCAAGTGGTTCGCGCCCTCTGGCGAGCTGCTGCGGATCGTCGACGTCCCCGGATCGCAGCCGAGCAACGTCGTCCCGATGGCCGATGGGCACCTGGCGATCGCGAGCCTGAACGGGATGATCCTGATCCTCGACGCGAGCAACCGCGTAGTCTCGGCGGTGGGGGGCGAGGCGCCGGTATACGAGGGCGGCACGCTCAAGCCGCTCGTGCCGTTCAACGCGGTGTTCAAGCACCCGCACGACGTCTACGCCGACGCGAAGGGCGACCTGTACGTCGCGCAGTGGAACTCGTACCGGAGCTACCCGATCAAGCTCGAACGCCTGTCGTAGGAACGAGGGCCGGGCATTCGCCCGGCACACTCGTCACGGTGAGGATGAAGGTGGGGACGCCGGCCAACCGGCGTGCGGCTACGTGCCCGGCTTGACGATCGGCGTCACGGTCACGCGGCGGAACCACACCTTGCCGTGGTCGCCCTGGAGCATGATGGGGCCCGGCTCGGTTTCCTTCGCGTCGAGCGCGCCGCCCGTAATCGCCTGGATCTCGACGTTGTCGTGCACCTTCGTGCCGTTGAGGGTCACGGTCAGGCGATTGCCCACGAGCACGGCTTCCATCGTCTGCCACTCCCCGGCGGGCTTGCTCGCGTTGACGAGCGGCTTGATCCACGCGTATACCGCCATGTGCTGGTGCTCCTCGGGCTCACGCCCGTAGTCGTCAAGCACCTGGAGCTCATAGCGCCCGCGCAGGTAGATGCCGCTGTTGCTGCCCTTGTCGACCTTGTATTCCGCCTGGATCCGGAAGTCCTTGAACTTCTGCTTCGAGACCAGGTTGTTGGCCCTGGCCGAGTTGGTCAGGACGCCGTCCTCGAACGTCCAGCCGGCGGGCCGGTCGGGCCGCTGCAGCGTCCAGGGATCGAGCGAGCCCGTCACGAGCTCGACGGGTGTGCCGTAGGTGTGGCGGCCGTTGGCGTTGGCTGGCGGCCATACCGGCGGGCGCTCGCCAATCCAGTGCAGCGTCCTGTCGCTGATCTGGACCGAGCCCACCAGCTTGCCGTCCTTCAGCGTCGCGCGGTGCGTCTGCCCGGGGCGCCCTTCGGGGGCGGCGGTGGTGAACACCAGCTCGTTGCCCTCGACCTTGACCGACGCCAGGGGGACGGGGCTGCCGCCACGATTCAGGAAGCGGCCCTTCAGCCCGCCGTTGTCGCGGGTGACTTCGAGCCAGAAGACAGCGTTGCTGTCCTCGCCCGTGCCGGTGAGGTTCCAGCGGCCGAGGAAGCCGTCAGCGGACGCCTGTTGCGCCTGCGGGTGGACGGCGGTCGCGGCGACGAGCGCCGCAGCGACACAGAGGGTAGCCAGGATGGTGCGCATGGCGCTCATCATAACGGAAGGTGAGCGCGCAGCACCGCTCCTCCCCACGGGACGTCGAGACGGGATTTCTCCGCTGCCTGGAGGGAAGCGCCGGCCGTTGATGCGGCCAGATGGCGAGGATGTGGAGGTGCGTCAGGCCGAAGGGAGTGGGGTGGTGCCGAGGGGCGGAATCGAACCGCCGACACTACGATTTTCAGTCGTATGCTCTACCAACTGAGCTACCTCGGCACGCGGTGAGGTCAGCCAGACAACCGCGAGAGCATAGCACGCGCGCGCCTCGACAACAAGGGTTGCGGGCCTGCTGCACGTGCAGGTTGCGGCGCCAGGGGACAGCGAGAATACGCCGCAACGGCACGGACGACAGGACGTCTCGGAGAGCGGAACACGGACGACGGGCGGGAGCGAAACAAGGGACGGCGCGCGGGAGCGAAACAAGGACGGCTCGGAGAGCCGTCCCTACCGGTCAGGGGGCGACCGGTTCCGCCGCCGCGGCCGGCGCCGCGACGAGTCCGAGTTCCTTGCGCACCTGCTCGTCGATCTGCCGGTAGATCTCGGGGTTGTCGCGGAGGAACTGCTTGACGTTCTCGCGTCCCTGGCCCAGCCGCTCGCCGTTGTAGGAGAACCAGGTGCCGCTCTTGTCGATGATGCGGCGGTCGACCCCGAGGTCGAGCAGGTCGCCCTCGCGCGAGATCCCCTCGCCGTACATGATGTCGAACTCGGCCTCGCGGAAGGGCGGCGCGACCTTGTTCTTGACGACCTTGACGCGCGTCCGCCCGCCGACGACCTTGTCGCCGTCCTTGATCGCGCCGATGCGGCGGATGTCGAGCCGGACCGAGGCGTAGAACTTCAGCGCGCGTCCGCCGGTCGTCGTCTCGGGGTTGCCGAACATCACGCCGATCTTCTCGCGCAGCTGGTTGATGAAGATGAGGCAGGTCTTGCTCTTCGCGACGACGCCGGTCAGCTTGCGCAGCGCCTGCGACATGAGTCGCGCCTGAAGGCCCACCTGCGCCTCGCCCATCTCGCCCTCGATCTCGGCCCGCGGCACCAGCGCGGCCACCGAGTCGACGACGACGACGTCGACGCTGCCGGACCGCACGAGGACCTCGACGATCTCGAGCGCCTGCTCGCCGTTGTCGGGCTGCGACACGAGCAGGTCGTCGAGGTTGACGCCGAGCTTCTGCGCGTAGGTGGCGTCGAGCGCGTGCTCGGCGTCGACGAAGGCCGCCATCCCGCCCTGCCGCTGCGCCTCGGCAATCACCTGGAGGGCCAGCGTCGTCTTGCCGGACGACTCGGGCCCGAAGATCTCGACGACGCGGCCGCGGGGCACGCCGCCGACGCCCAGGGCGTAGTCGAGGCTCGTCGCGCCGGTCGAGATGCTCGGGACGCCCAGGGCCTCCTTCTGGCCCAGGCGCATGATCGAGCCCTTCCCGAACTGC
The DNA here is from genome assembly GCA_964430855.1 of uncultured Vicinamibacteraceae bacterium. Taxonomy (GTDB): domain Bacteria; phylum Acidobacteriota; class Vicinamibacteria; order Vicinamibacterales; family Vicinamibacteraceae; genus JAEZDP01. The sequence goes on along the minus strand of CAYSHC010000011.1, from coordinate 7,412 downwards.
TTCTCGATCTGGCCGACGGCCATCTCGATAGCCCGAACGCGTTCCTTGATGTCATCGACGGCCATGCAGATGTCTCCTGGATGAGTGGCGCGGCAGTGCGGTCACGTCAGCTTTCGTATTCTAGGCATGTGCCAGTCCGCCGTCAAGCGAAAGTCTTCCTCGAGGGCGCATCTAAGCCACTGATTTGACGTCGCTTGCCGAGATGTCAGACTTTCGCCACCGTGTGCGTTCATATGCACCTTCTGCTCGGGGCCGTTTGCTCCGGTGTGGAGGGATTGCTAATGTCTCGCCGTGCCGAGCCCCCTGGGACACGCGTTGGCGGGCATTGCCGTGGGCGTCATGGCCGCCGGGCCCCGCGCCCTCGTCCGTGCCATCGATCCGCCAGCCGCGCGGCGGCCGGTCGACACGGCCATGCTGGCCATTCTGCCGTTCGCGCTGGTCGGGACGCTGCCCGACCTCGACCTGCTGTTCGGCACTCACTCGACCTACACCCACAGCGTCGGCGCGGTCGCGATCGTCCTCGTCATCGCGCGCGTCATCACCGGCCGGTGGCGCTGGGCCGTGGCCGCATGTCTCGCCTACGCCTCCCACATCCTGCTCGACTGGCTCGGCAACGACACGACGCCGCCCATCGGCGTCATGGCGCTCTGGCCGTTCTCGTGGGAGTTCTACGAGTCGCCCTACCACGTGTTCATGCCGATTTCGCGCCGCTACTGGCTGCCGGGATTCTTCGCGCACAACCTGACGGCGGTGATGCGCGAGATCCTCTGGGTCGGACCGCTCGCCGCTTTGGCATTCTGGCGGCTCGAGCGAATCGCCGACAGCCGGCACTGACGGCCATCCGCGCCACGTCGTCCCTGTACCAGCACGTTCTTCCCTCGCGTTGTCGCGTCCCGCCGACGCCTACTCGTACGTGTAGAACCCGCGTCCGGTCTTGCGCCCGAGATGGCCAGCGGCGACGAGGCGGCGGAGCAGGGGACACGCGCGGTACTTCGGGTCGCCGAGGCCCTCGTGCATGACGTCCAGGATGGCGACGCACACGTCGAGGCCGATGAAGTCGGCCAGCGTGAGGGGGCCCATCGGATGGCGCATGCCGAGCGTCATGACCGTGTCGATGGCCCTGGCGTCGCCCACGCCCTCCATCAGCGCGAAGGCGGCCTCGTTGATCATCGGCATCAGCACGCGGTTGGCGATGAACCCCGGGTAGTCGCTCGCCTCGACGGCCGTCTTGCCCAGCCGCTCGCACCACGCATGGCCCGCAGCCATCGTCGCGTCGCTCGTCGCCTGGCCGCGAATCAGCTCCACGAGCGCCATCAGCGGCACGGGGTTCATGAAGTGCATGCCGAAGACGCGGTCGGCACGGGTGGTGGCGGCGGCAAGTTCCGTGATTGAGATCGACGACGTGTTGGAGGCGAGCAGCGCCTCGGGCGGCAGCAGCGCGTCGAGCCGCGCGAAGAGCTCGCGCTTGAGCGCGCGCTGCTCGGCCACGGCCTCCACGACCAGCGCCGCGCCGGCGACGGTCTCGAGGGACGTGGAGAGGTGCAGGCGCGCGAGCGTCGCGTCGCGCTCGTCACCCGTAAGCGTCTGCTTCTCGACGAACTTCGCCAGGCTGCGCGCGATGCCGTCGCGCGCCCGCGACAGCGCGGCGTCGGTGACGTCCACGAGGTGGACCTCGCAGCCGTGCTGCGCGAACACCTGCGCAATCCCGCTGCCCATGGTCCCGGCGCCAATCACTCCAATGGTCTCGCGCATGCGCTACAGGCTACCGCGACATCGGCCGTGGCGTGTCGATGCCGACGGGACGGTCGGCCGCACCCGGCAGCTGCACCGCACAGCAGGCGGTCGGCGGCGCAGCGGAAGCGGGGGAGCGGCGACAAACGGTGGCGACACGCGACCGGCGGGGCGTCAGCGCTCGATGGCGAGCGCGACGCCGTTCCCGCCCCCGAGGCACAGCGAGGCGATACCGCGGCGCCCTCCGGTCCGCTCGAGGGCATGCAGCAGCGTCGTGAGGATGCGCGCGCCGCTCGCGCCGATGGGATGGCCGAGCGCGACGGCCCCGCCATGCACGTTGACGCGGTCGGGCGGCAGACCGAGCTCACGCGTCACGGCGACGGCCTGCACGGCGAACGCCTCGTTGATCTCGAACAGGTCCACGTCGTCGAGCGACCATCCGGCCTTCTCGGCCACCTTCCTGATGGCGGGGACGGGCGTCATCATCACCCAGCGCGGCTCGAGGCCGCTCGTCGCCTGCGCGGCGATGCGCGCGCGGATCGTCAGGCCGCGCGACGCGGCCAGCGCCGCCGACGTGACGACGAGGGCGGCCGCGCCGTCGTTGACCCCGGGCGCGTTGCCGGCCGTGACGGTGCCGTTCGCGGCGAAGGCAGGCTTCAGGCGCGCCAGCGTCTCGGGCGTCGTGTCCTCGCGGATCGGCTCGTCCTGTGTCACGGCGACGGGCGGCCCTTTCCGCTGGGGCACTTCCACCGGGACGAGTTCGCGCGCGAAGGCGCCCTCACGCGTGGCACGCGCCGCGCGGGCGTGGCTCTCGGCGGCGTAGGCGTCCTGCTCGGCGCGCGACACGCCATAGCGCTCGGCCACGGCGTCGCCTGTGCACCCCATGTGCCAGTCCTCGAAGGCGCACCAGAGGCCGTCGTGGACCATGCTGTCGACGACGGTGCCGTGGCCCATGCGTAAGCCTTCGCGTACGCGTGGGAGCAGGTAGGGACACTGGCTCATCGACTCCATGCCGCCGGCGACCACGGCCTGGACGTCGCCGGCGATGATCCCCTGCGCCGCGAGCATGACGGCCTTGAGGCTCGACCCGCACACCTTGTTGACCGTCAGCGCGGCGACGGTGTGGGGGAGTCCGCCGTGCAGCGCCGCCTGCCGCGCGGGGTTCTGCCCCTGGCCGGCCGAGACGACGTTCCCCATGATGCACTCGTCGATGTCCTGCGGCCGGAGTCCCGACCGCTCGACGGCGGCGCGCACGGCAAGCGCGCCCAGCTGCGGCGCCGACAGCTCCTTGAGCGCGCCAAGGAAGCGTCCGGTGGGCAGGCGCGCGGCAGAGACGATGACGGGCCGGCGGTCGTCGGGGAGGGGGGGCGTGGACATCTGAGTCAGGGGTCAGGACGAGGGGCGCAGGGGCGCCGCGGTGCCGATCACGCGGAAGGTCCGCACCCGGCTTCCGAGGATGGCGCGCAGGCGCTGCTCGATGACGGGCCGATGAGCGTCGAGTTCGCGCACGACGTGCGGGTCGGCGACGTCGACGAGCAGCACGCCGTCTGCGTCGCGGTCCGCGCGGCTGAGGCGCGCGAGCCCGCTGCCCACGCTGAGCCGCCAGGCGGCCTCGACCTTGCCGGCGCTGTGCGGCTGGCCCGCGAGCAGGCGGATGATCGCGCCGGGGACGACGTGCTGCAGCGGCACCATGGGGGCAGTGTACCCTCTGTCGGCGGAGGGCAGCGTGGCCGCGGCGGGTGGCAGTATCTGCGCGCCTCGAGAGGCGAGACCTGACCCCGCCACCGCTGTTGTCGAGACCTGACCCCAGAGACGGCCGGAATGAGACCTGACCCCGGAGTGCCCATCGTGCTGGCGTCGCAGTCGCCGCGGCGCGCGGAGCTGCTGCGCGCGGCAGGGTTCAGCTTCGAGGTCCGGCCCGCCGACGTCGACGAGCGCGTTTCTCCTGGCGAGGCCCCCGCGGCAGCCGTGCGACGGCTGGCCGAGGCGAAGGCGCGCGCCGTCGACGCGGACGGAGACGTGATCGTCCTGGCCGCCGACACGCTGGTCGTGCTCGACGGGGTGCCGCTCGGCAAGCCGGTCGACGACACCGACGCCGCCGCGATGCTGCGGCGGCTGGCGGGACGCCCCCACGACGTGGTCACGGGCGTCGCGCTCAGGCGGGGCGCCGAGCTCATCACTGACGTCGCGACGACGCGCGTCTGGATGGCGCCGCTGAGCGACGACGACATCGCCTGGTACGTGGCGAGCGGAGAACCGCGCGACAAGGCGGGCGCCTACGCCATCCAGGGGCTCGCGTCCCGCTTCATCCAGCGTATCGATGGCTCCTACCCCAACGTCGTCGGCCTGCCCGTCGAGCTGGTGGCGCGCCGACTGTCGGCCCTCGCACCCCGGCCACGGTAGACGTTCGAAGGGCCGGCGGCTTATGCTGGTCCAGGCGCGCGTGTCGGTCCTGTCGCGCCAGAGCCCTGCACGACCATGCGATCGAAAGTGCTGAAGATCGGCCTGACGACGGCCGTCCTGTCCGTGGCGTTCGGCGGACTGCTGTATTCCAGCCTGTCCGAGAACACGCAGTACTACAAGCACGTGGACGAGGTGATGACCTCGCCCGAGGCGTGGTACGGCAAGCGGCTCCAGATCCACGGGCACGCCTCGAACATCCGGCGCCGTCCGGACTCGCTCGACTACCGGTTCGAGATCAGCCACAACGGCCATGTCGTCTCGGCGAGCTATTCCGGCATCGTGCCCGACACGTTCAAGGACGGGTCGGAAGTGGTCGTCAAGGGCACGCTCGGCGCCGACGGCTTCATCGTCGAGCCCGACGGCGTGATGGCGAAGTGCCCGTCCAAGTACGAGCCGTCCAGCCCCGGCAGCGGCATGCCTGCCGGCGGGGCGACGGGCGCTGCCTCGTCCCCATAGCCGGAGGCACCCGCCCTCATGTCAGCGCTCGGCACGTTCCTCCTTCTCGCCGCGTTCGTCGTCGCGGCATACGCGGCCACGGCCTCGGTCGTGGGCGCCCGGCGCCGGTCGACCCGCCTCGTCGAGAGCGGCATCGGCGCCTTCTATCTGGTGGCCGCGCTGATGACGCTGGCCAGCGCCATCATCGTCTACGCGTTTGTCACCGACGCCTTCCACATCCGGTACGTCGACCGCTATTCCGACGCTATCCAGCCGCTGCTGTTCAAGATCACGGCGTACTGGGGCGGCCTGGACGGGTCGATCCTCTTCTGGGTGTTCCTGCTGTCGACCTTCGGCGCGCTCGCGGTGCGCAACTCCCGCGAGTCGCACCGAGAGCTGATCCCGTACGTGGTGGCCGTGGTGGCCGTGGTGCAGATGTTCTTCCTGTTCCTCATGGTCATCCACAACAACCCGTTCGAGACCTACCTGGCCGACATGCCGCCGGATGGGCAGGGCCTGAACCCGCTGCTGCAGAACGTCTACATGGTCATCCACCCGCCGTCGCTGTATGTCGGCTTCGTGGGGATGACCATCCCGTTCGCCTTCGGGATGGCGGCCCTCTTCACCGGCTACCTCGACGACTCGTGGCTGCGGGCGGTCAGGCGCTGGACGATGGTCAGCTGGCTGTTCCTGTCGCTCGGGCTGACGCTCGGGATGATCTGGGCGTACGAGGAGCTCGGCTGGGGCGGCTACTGGGGCTGGGATCCGGTGGAAAACGCCGGGCTGCTGCCGTGGTTCACCGGCACGGCCTTCCTGCACTCGGTGATGGTGCAGGAGCGGCGCGGGATGCTGCGCGTCTGGAACATGACGCTCGTCATCCTCACGTTCTTCCTGACCATCTTCGGGACGTTCATGACGCGGTCGGGCGTCGTGCAGTCGGTGCACGCCTTCGGCGAGGATCCCGAGCTCGCCATGATGTTCACCGTGTTCATGATCGCGCTGCTGGTCGTGAGCTTCGGGATGGTGTTCTACCGGCTGCCGCTGCTCCGTGGGCGCCACGAGCTCGACTCGTGGCTGTCGCGCGAGGCCGCGTTCCTCGCCAACAACTGGATCCTCCTGTTCTCGGCGATCTTCGTCCTCTTCGCGACGATGTTCCCGACGCTCAGCGAGTCGATCACGGGCGAGCGCCTCACCGTCGGCCCGCCGTTCTTCAACAAGTGGATGCTGCCGATCGGCCTGGCGCTGCTGGCGCTGACGGGCATCGGCCCGCTGCTCGCCTGGCGGAAGTCGACGGCCGCCAACCTGCGCTACCAGTTCCTCTGGCCGGTCGTCACGGCGCTCGTCGTCTCCGGCGCGCTCGTCGCGCTGGGCGTGCGCGTCTGGTCGTCGGGCATCTGCTTCGCGCTGTCGGCATTTGTCATCGCGACCATGGTGCAGGAGTTCGTGCGCGGGGCCCGCGTCCGCCAGGGCGTGTCGGGCTCCGACATCGTCACGGCGGCCATCGGCCTGGTGGCGCGCAACCAGCGGCGCTACGGCGGCTACCTCGTCCACCTCGGCATCGTCGTGATGTTCCTCGGCTTTGCCGGCGAGGGCTTCAAGCAGGAAGCCCAGGTGCTGCTGCGCCCGGGCGACACGGTGGAGGTGGGCAACTTCTCGGTGCGCCACGACGCGATCCGCCTGACCGACGACGGCCAGAAGCAGATGGTGACGGCGCACATGACGGTGTTCGACCGGGGCGAGGAGGTCGGCGTGATGACGCCGGCCAAGTGGTTCTACGCGAAGCGTCCGGAGGAGCCGACCACGGAAGTGGCCATCCGCCGCAGCTTCGCCGAGGACCTCTACATCGTCCTGGCAGGCTTCGACGTGCAGCAGCAGTCGGCCACGTTCCACGTGGTGGTCAACCCGCTGGTCAACTGGATCTGGGCCGGCTTCGGGCTCCTCGCCCTCGGCTCCATCGTCGCGCTGCTCCCGGAGCGGACGTTCGCGGCCGCGGCCGCCACCGTGCCCTCGCCGTCGCGCGCGGCGACGACATCGCTGCTGCTGCTGGTCGGCCTGCTGATCGGCGGCGGCCACGCGCACGCGCAGCACGTCGAGAACCCTGGCCTCGTCCTGCGCGCGCCGTCTTCGACGCTCGAGCGCGAGCTGCAGTCCGAGATCATCTGCATGTGCGGCACGTGCGGGCGCAAGCGCATCGGCGAGTGCACCTGCGGCATGGCCGCACAGATGCGCGCCGAGCTCGCGGGGCTGGTCGAGCAGGGGATGACCCGCGAACAGGTGTACCAGTACTACATCGACAAGTACGGCAGCCAGGAGCCGCTCGCGATGCCGCTCGACCAGGGGTTCAACCGCCTGGCCTGGGCGGTCCCGTACGCGCTCGGGGTGTTCGGGGCGGTGTTTGCCGGGGCGCTTGCCGTCCGGTGGTCGCGCCGGGCCCACGCCGAGGGTGACAGCGCCAGTGACGCCGCGCAGCCGCTGACGGCTGCCGCCGCGGCCCGCGGCGCCCGCGACGCGAGCGAGGCGACCTCCGCAACGGACGCGCAGGCGCTCCAGGCCCGGCTGGACGAGGAGCTGCGTGAACTCGACTGACGTCTCCAGCGGTTTTCGCGTCTGGCAGCTCTTCACCGTCCTCGGCTTCGCCGCCGCAACCGTCCTGGTCTGGCGCGAGACCACCTACACGCGGCCCGAGCAGCTCGTCGTCGTCAGCCTGGCGTGCCTTGCGGCGGCGCTCGTCGCCGTTGCCGTCCACCGCACGCTCCTGCCGCTCGTCGTCCCCGAGCGGATCG
>CAYSHC010000010.1:60555-68345 GCA_964430855.1 uncultured Vicinamibacteraceae bacterium | reverse complement strand
ACCGGGATGTCGAAGAACCCCTGGATCTGCGCCTTGTGCAGATCCATCGTCAGGATCCGGTTCGCGCCGGCGGCAATCAGCAGGTTGGCCACGAGCTTGGCCGAAATCGGCACCCGCGGCTTGTCCTTCCGATCCTGACGCGCGTACCCGTAATACGGGATGACGGCGGTGATCCGTGACGCCGACGACCGACGGAACGCGTCGATCATGACGCACAGTTCCATCAGGTTCTGATCCACCGGCCGCGACGTCGGCTGGACGATGAACACGTCCGCGCCCCGGATGTTCTCGTCGATCTGGAACGAGACCTCCGTGTCCGGGAACCGGTGCAACCGGGCCTGCCCGAGCGGCACGCACAGGAAGTCGGCAATCTCCTGCGCCAGCATGGGGTGGGCACTGCCCGAAAAAATCTTCAAACTCGATCGCGCCATGACCGTCCGTTACGAGTGCTGCAGAGCGTCGGGGGGTAACCTCACCAGCCCGCTCGACCCGGGGCCCGTGACCACACGACCAAGCTGGCTGGGGCGGAAGGATTCGAACCTTCGAATGCGGGATTCAAAGTCCCGTGCCTTACCGCTTGGCGACGCCCCAACGTCGACCGTACGGCGCCGGCGAGCCCGCTGACCCCGCCTGCGTCCTGCGCACACCGCTCCCCGGAGGTGGCGAAGCGGCCACGCGCAAACCCATAGCCTACACGACGGCTGGGCCGTCGAACAAGGGGAGAACGACGCCGCGCGGACCGTCGACGGCCGTGGCCGCCCGGTAGGCTTCGCGCGACAGCGTCCGCGTCGGCCACAGACGCCACCCGGACGGCCAGCCCGCCGCCACGGCATCGAGGTCGACTTCCGGAGGAAACAGGCCGAAGAGTGCCGACCCGCTGCCCGACATCATCGCGAGCGCCGCGCCCGCCGACGCGAGCCGGTCCAGCCCCTCGAGCAGCGCCGGATGCCGGGCGGTGACCGCCGGCTGGAGGTCGTTGCGGCAGGCAGCAAGGTAGGCCGGCCAGTCGGCCGCGGCGGCGGGCGCCGTGCGCGGGGTCGACGCCGGCGGCGCCGGGTCGGCGTCGAACCAGCCATAGGCCTCGCGCGTGGAGACGCCGAAGCCGGGCCGCGCGACGAGGACGGCATGGTCGGGCAGGTCGACGAGCGGTGTCAGCACGTCGCCCCGGCCGCGGCCGAGGGCCGTTCCGCCCTCGACGAAGAACGCGACGTCGGCACCGAGCGGTGCCAGCAGGGCCGCCAGGCGGCGCGTGGGCCACTCCACCCCGAACGCGGCGAGCACCAGCCTCGCCGCGGCGACCGCATCGGCACTGCCGCCGCCGAGCCCCGCCTCGGCGGGCACGTGCTTCTCGAGATGCAGGCACCAGCCATCCAGGCCGCGTCCCAGCGTCTCGGCAACGGCAAGGGCGCCGCGCGTCGCCAGGTTGTCGGCGCCGAGCGGGAGGCCCGGCGCGTCCGACGTCAGCCGGAACGGCCCCGGCGCCGGCGCCAGCGTGAGCGTGTCGCCGAGCGCAATCGTCTGGAAGACCGTCTCGAGGTCGTGATACCCGTCCGGCCGCGCCGCCGAGACGCGCAAGTCCAGGTTCAGCTTCGCAAACGCGCGGGTGGTGTACATCGGCGGTCAGGAGTCGGCCAGCACGCGCCGCCGCCGCAGGTCGTCGAGCGACACGGGCCGTGCGCCTTCGGGGACGACGACCTCCAGCGCCGCCGGCGGCAGCGACGGCAGCCGTTCGGGCGCGACCACCTCGAACGAGAGGCGGGTCCGGTCGGGTGCCCGCAACGCCACGAGCGTCCCCCGCAACGGGGCGTCACCTTCCCGCCGGGCGTAATCGAGCCGCCAGCTCGCCGTCTCGGCGACGCGCACGATCGGCGCGCCCGCGGCGGCGACATCGGGGCCGCCGGTCGTCAGCCAGACGCGCGCGCCGTCGCCCGTGTCGAGCCGGGTCCACTCGCCGAACCGGGCGCCCGCCCGCACATCGCTGACCGAGACGCCGCATCCCGACAGCAGCATCCGCAGGTCGGCCGGGCCGATGGCCACGCCGATCAGGGCCTCGGTGAGGGCCGCCACCGGGGCGCCTGGAACGTAGGCGTTGTCGCGCGGGAAGAGCAGCGTGGCGGCGTCGGTGCGCCCCGCGAGGACGAACAGCGGCGCGCCGAACGGCGGCACGCCCTCGATCCGCAAGCCGTCCGCGTCCACGCCGAGCTGGAGCGTGCCCCTGATGCGTTCGCCGTCCACCTGGCCGCCCACGCGGACGTCGGCCGTGAGGGCCTCGTCGGCGGCGCAGCGCGCAGTCACCGCGTCGGCGATCGCCCGCGCGTCGGCTGCCGCCAGCGGGACGCCGTCGCCGTCGGGCAGCGCCACGCGCGTCGTCCGCGGGGCGCAGGCCGAGAGCGAGGCGGCCAGCAGCGCCAGCGCGGCGATGGCGGCGCGGCGCTCAGCGCTGCCGCGCCCGTTCAATCTTTCTCCTGATGGCCCCGGGGTCGATCGAGTCGCCATCACCGGCCAGCGCGCGCTCCCAGGCTTCGATGGCCCCGCTGGCATCGTCGAGGGCCAGACGCGCGTCGCCGAGGTGGTCCTGGATGACGGAGTTGGTGACGAGCAGCCCGGCGGCGCGCTCGAGGTAGCGGCGGGCTTCCTCGTAGTTGCCCTGCTTGTAGAAGACCCACCCGAGGCTGTCGAGATACGAGCCGTTGTCGGGGTCGAGCGCGAGCGCCTGCCGCACGAGGCGGGCGGCCTCGTCGAGTCGGGTGCCCTGCTCGGCGTACATGTAGCCCAGGTAGTTCAGTGTCGGGGCGTGCTTGTCGTCGAGGGCGAGCGCCCTGCGGAACGCGGCTTCCGCCGCCTCGACGTCGCCGGCACGCTCGTGCACCGCACCGCGCTGGAACCAGTACTCCACCGCCCCGGCAAACCGCGCCTCGCGGGACGTCAGCGCCTCGGCGGCGGCCTCGTGCCGCCCTGCCGTCGACAGGATGCTGGCCAGCGTGGAGACGTCGAGCACGTCGTCGCGCCGGGCATCGGCCTGCGACGTCATGAGCGCGACCGCCTCGTCCACACGTCCGGCGCCGGCCAGCGCCTGGGCGTAGAGACGCGTCGGCTGGGGATCGCCGGGCCGGGCGGCCCGCACCGCCTCCCCGACGGCGATCGCCCTGTCGAAGCGGCGGGCGGCCACGAGCGCCTGGAGCAGGTAGGCGTCCACGAGACCGTCACGTCCGGAGCCGCGGGCCTCCTCGAGCAGCTGGATGCCGCTGTCGAACTGTCCGAGCGCCAGATGCGCCGTGGCGAGCCGCAGCGTCAGCCCAAGCACGGCGCCAGGCGCCAGCGACGCGCCCCGCGCCTCGAGCAGCGGCGTCAGCACGTCGATCACCTGCTGGTGCTCGCCGCGTGCCGCGTAGACCTGCGAGAGCACCACGGGCCCTCGCGAGTCGGTGGGCGCCAGCTCGCGCAGCGCGAGGCCCGTCTGCTCGGCGGCGTCGAGGTCACCCAGCTCACGTTGCGCCTGCGCGAGCAGGTAGCGGGCCTGGAGGTCGGCCGGTCGCGCGCCGACGGCAGCCTCGAGCACGTCGCGCGCATCCGCGGCGCGCCCGGCATTGAGCAGCGCCGTCGCCTCGCGCACCTGGAGCTCGGTGGCCTTGGGGTTCTCGGCAAACGCCCGCGCGTAGGCGTCGGCCGCCTCCGCCCAGCGTCGTTCACGCTCCAGGAGATCGGCCTGGAACAGACGTGCGCGGAAGAACCGGGGCTCCGAGTCGAGCACGGTGTCCACCACCTCGAGCGCCCGCGCGCGGTTGCCCGCACGCTCGTGGGCCTGGGCCAGCAGCAGTCCTGCCTCCAGGGCGCCCGCGTCGCGGTTGTAGGCCGTGGACAGCGGCTCAATGGCCTTGTCCGGCTGGTCGGTCTGGAGGTAGAGGCGGCCGAGGTTCACGTAGACGTTCGGGTCGTACCCGCGCGCCGGCAACGCCCTGGTGAAATGCGCGATCGCCTCGTGAAGCGCGGCCTGGTTGGGCACCGAGGTCTCGCGCCCCGCCCCGGCCGACGCCAGCGCCAGCATGCCAAGCACCCAGTGCGCGTCGGCCTGGTCCGGATCGGCCTTCAGCGCGCGCTCGGCGGCGGCGCGGGCTTCGTCGGCCTGGTCCTGCCGCGCGTGCAGTTGCGCCAGCTCGGCCAGGGCGACGCCGCTGTCGGGTTCGAGCCGCGCGGCACGCTCGTAGGCGGCAATGGCCTGCGAGATCTGCCCGGCCGCCTCGAGGCGGCGGCCCTCGAGGAACGCAAGGTAGGCCGCGGAGCGGTCGGGGGCCTGCGCGAGCGCGACCGTCGGCGACAGCAGGCCGGCCGTCACGGCCACGACGACCAGGAGGGAACGCATGTCACGATTATGGCCCTGTTTGCCGGTCTGCGCGGGCTGCCGGTCGGGGTAGTCTGTCTGCCCGGTGCGAATCCTCGTCATTCGACTCCGTCTCGTGGGTGATGTCGTTTTCACGACACCGGTGGTGCGCGCGTTGCGCCGCGCCTGGCCCGAGGCGCACCTTGCCTATCTCGTCGAACGCGCCGCGGCACCCATCGTCGCGCACAGCCCCCACCTCGACGAGGTCATCGTCATCGAGCGGCAACGCGGCCTGGCGAGGGTGCGTACCGATCTCGCGCTCGGCCTGCGCCTCCGGCGCTCCCGATATGACGTCGTCATCGACATGCATGGCGGGCCGCGGGCCGCACTGCTCACGTGGATGAGCCGGGCGCCGCGCCGCTTGGGCTATACGGGCCGCGGCCGCGCGTGGGCGTACACCGAGCAGGTCCATCGCGCGCCCGATCTGCGGCCGCGGCACTCGGTGCGCAACCAGTGGGACATCCTCGGCCCGCTGCTGCCCGGCGAGGAACCCGACCCGGCACGGGACGCGGTCGAGATGGTGGAGGCGCCGGATGCCGCCCCGCGCATCGACGCCTGGCTTGCCTCGCTGCCGCCCGGCTACCCTGCGGCGCCCATCGTCATGCACGTCAGCGCGGGCAATGTGTTCCGGCGATGGCCGCTGGAGTCATTTGCCGAGCTGGCCGCGCGGCTCTCGTCATCCTTCCCGGATCGTCGTATCATCCTGACGTCTGGCCCTTCGGAGGCGGATGCCGCCGATGCCGTCGCCATGGCAGCGACGGCGCGCCTCTCCGGGCGTGCCGGTGCGGTCGTCACCGGCGACACGTCACTCGACGAACTGCGCGCGCTGATCGCGCGGGCAGCGTTGTACATCGGCGGCGACAGCGGGCCGCTCCACGTGGCGGCAACGACGCAGACGCCGATCGTCGGCTTGTACGGACCGACGCTGCCGGTGCGATCGGCACCCTGGCGCCATCCCTCGCTGGTACACGAGGCGGTGGAGGTGCCGGACCTGCCCTGCCGCCCGTGCGAGCAGCGGGTGTGTGTGCCGGGAGACTTCCGCTGCCTGACGCGCATCAGCGTCGACGCGGTGCTCGCCGCGGCCGAGCGTGCCCTGTCGCGGGCGCGTGACGCGGCCGACAGGAAAGGATGACGAGCGACACGATGACCGCGCCGGCACTGCGGACAGGACGCATGGACCGCCTGGAGACGCTCTCCTTGTCGGTCCTGCTCTGCTTCGTGGCCGCGCTGCAGCTCTCGGTGGCCGCCTCGGGCATCCTGCTCGCCCTCACGATGCTCTGCTGGGGCGCCCTCCTCGGGCTGCGCCACGAGCGGTTCGAGGCTCCGCCGATCTTCTGGCCGCTGGTGGCCTACGCGGGCGCCACGCTCCTGTCGGCGGCGATGTCGGTAAACCCGCGCCTCAGCCTTGTCGACTCCAAGCAGCTCGTCCTCTTCCTCATCATCCCGCTGGTCTACAGGCTGGCGCGGGGTTCGCGGGCGCACACCTTCGCGTCGGTCATCATCGGCGTCGGCGCCGCGAGCGCGCTCGTGGGGCTCTTCCAGTACGGGTTCCTCCAGTTCGACAACCTGGGCCGGCGTCCCGAAGGCGCGCTGTCGCACTACATGACCTACTCGGGCACGCTGATGCTCGTGGCCTGCGCGACGGCCGCCCGCCTGATCTTCGAGCCTCGTGACCGCACGTGGCCGCTTGTCGTCCTGCCGGCCGTGCTCGTCGCGCTGGGCCTTACCTTCACCCGCAGCGCCTGGGTGGGCGTGGGCGTCGGCCTGGCGGTGCTGCTGATGATGCGCGACCGCCGGCTCGTGGCGCTGCTGCCCGCGGCCTTCGCGGTCGCCGTCATCCTGGCCCCGCCGTCGATCACCGATCGCGTCTACTCGATCTTCGACCTCAAGGACCCGACCAACCGCGACCGCGTCGCCATGCTGAAGTCCGGTGCGGCGATGGTCGAAGACCACCCGCTGACCGGCGTCGGCCCCGATCAGGTCAAGCAGGTCTACACGCAGTACCGCGTGCCGGAGGCCGTGCAGGATCTCAACGTCCACCTGCACAACGTGCCCATGCAGATTGCCGCCGAGCGCGGGCTCGTGGCGCTCGTCGTGTGGTGCTGGTTCGTCTGGACCGCCGGCCGGGAACTCCACGCGCGGTTTGTCAACGGGCGGAGCCGCCAGACCCGCACCCTGGCCGCCGGGGGCCTCGCGAGCCTGGCCGCCATGCTGGCTGCCGGGCTCTTCGAGTACAACTTCGGCGACTCCGAGTTCCTGATGCTGCTCCTCGTGCTCCTGACGCTGCCCTTCGCCTCCGAGCGCAGCGAGGCCCTACCCCGCCCCGTCGTCTGATGACGGCGCCCCGCCCGCACCACGACCTCCTCGCCATGGTCGACGCCTTCGCCGGCCGCCATGTGCTCGTCGTCGGCGACGTCATGCTCGATCACTTTCTCGTCGGGCGCGTGCACCGGCTGTCGCCAGAGGCGCCTGTCCCGGTGGTGACGCACGACCACGACGAGTACCGCGCGGGAGGCGCCGCGAACGTGGCGCTGAACGTGGCCGCGCTCGGCGGCGACGCTTCGCTCGTCGGCGTGGTCGGGGCCGACGAGGCTGGCGCGCGGCTGCGGCAGATGCTTGCCGACGCGGGCGTCGGCACCGATGGCCTGGTCGTGGACGAGACGCGCCCGACCACGCGCAAGATGCGCGTGGTCACGGCCCGGCAGCAGCAGGTGGCGCGCGTGGACTACGAGGCCGACGACGAGGTGGACGACAGGGCGGCCAGCCGGGTCGCCTCGCTGGTGACGCGCTACGGCGAGCAGGCCGACGTGATCATCGTGTCGGACTACCTGAAGGGGTGCGTCACCGCCGGCTGCATGGATGCGGCGCGCGGCGTGGCGCACGCGACCCGCCGGCCGCTGCTGGTCGACCCGAAGATCCCGCACCTCGGGCTGTACCACGGCGTCACGCTCGTGACGCCCAACCAGGCGGAAGCCGAGACCGCCACGCACCGGCGCATCCGCACTGACGACGACGCCCGCGAGGCGGCGCGCGCACTTCAGCGGCGCCTCCAGTGCACGTCCGTCGTGATCACGAGGGGAGAGCACGGGATGTGGGTGCTCGACGGCGCCGCCAATGGCGCGCCCGTGGAGCGCGCGCTCGCGGCTGCCGCGCGCGAAGTTGCCGACGTCACGGGCGCGGGCGACACGGTCATCGCCACCCTCGCGCTCGCCCTCGCCGCGGGCGCCACGCTGGCCGACGCGGCAGCCCTCGCGAGCGAGGCGGCCGGCCTGGCGGTGACGCGCTTTGGCACCGTCGCCGTCACCGCCGACGACCTGCGCGCCCAACTCCGGTAGGGACGGCTCGGAGAGCCGTCCTTCCGAGCCCGACCTTCTCTGCCACTAAGCGAAGAGCGTCGACGCGGACGGCTCGG
>CAYSHC010000010.1:0-60455 GCA_964430855.1 uncultured Vicinamibacteraceae bacterium | reverse complement strand
GGACGGCTCGGGGAGCCGTCCCTACCGATCGGCGTCAGTGGCGGAAGTGCCGACGGCCGGTGAAGACCATGGCGAGGCCGTGCTCGTTGGCCGCGTCGATCACCTCCTGGTCGCGCACCGACACGCCAGGCTGCACGACGGCCGTCGCGCCCGCCGCGGCGACCGCGTCCAGCCCGTCGCGGAACGGGAAGAACGCATCGGATGCGACGACCGAGCCGCGCAGCGCCTCGGCTCCTGCCTTCATCGTCGCGACCTTCACGGCGTCCACGCGGCTCATCTGGCCGGCGCCGATGCCGAGCGTCCGGTCGGCGCTCGTGAAGATGATCGTGTTCGACTTGACGTGCGCGCAGACGCGCCAGGCGAATCGCAGCGCCTGCCACTCCTCGGTCGTCGGCGCGCGGTTTGTCACCACGCGCAGTGTCTCGCCGCCGGCGGGCGGCCAGCCCTCGCGCGCCTCGTCGACGCGGTCGCGCTGCTGGGCGAGCATGGCGCCCAGGATCGAGCGCCACTCGATGCCCGCGTGGGCGCGCAGCACGTCGAAGTCCGTCGTCAGCACGCGCAGGTTCTTCTTCTGCGCGAGGATGGCCAGCGCCCCGGGCGTGACCGAGGGCGCCACGACGGCCTCGATGAACGTCGAGACGATCGCCGACGCGACGGCTTCGTCCACCACGCGGTTGATGCCGACGATGCCGCCGAAGGCCGAGACGGGGTCGGCCTCGCGGGCGCGGACGTAGGCGTCGGCCGCGTCGCTGCCCGTGGCCACGCCGCACGGGTTGGTGTGCTTGATGACGCTGGCGGCCGGCTCGTCGAACTCGAGCACGATGCGCGCGGCAGCGTCGAGGTCGAGCAGGTTCGTGAAGCTGAGCTCCTTGCCCTGGTGCAGCTGCACGGCGCCGAAGCCGCTGCGGCTGCCGTCGGCGTACCAGGCGGCCGCCAGGTGCGGGTTCTCGCCGTAGCGGAGGGTGCGGACCAGCGAGAGGTCCAGCGACGCCGACGCCGCAAAGAGCGGGCGCGCGTCGAAGGGGACGCGCGTGGCGGCATCGCCCGACACGCTCACGTGCTGCAGTTCGTCGGCGATGGTCCGGTCGTAGGCCGCCGTGTGCGCGATGGCCTTGCGCGCCAGATCGAAGCGCAGGGC
Organism: uncultured Vicinamibacteraceae bacterium; assembly: GCA_964430855.1. Classification (GTDB taxonomy): domain Bacteria; phylum Acidobacteriota; class Vicinamibacteria; order Vicinamibacterales; family Vicinamibacteraceae; genus JAEZDP01. Next base: position 59,317 of record CAYSHC010000010.1, on the reverse strand, counting down.
GAGCGACGGCGACGCGCCGTCCGCAAGGCTCTCGAGCACGCGCGGATAGTCGGCCGGGTCCACCACCACGAGAACGTCGCGGAAGTTCTTGGCGGCGGCGCGCACCATGCTGGGCCCGCCGATGTCGATCTCCTCAATCAGCGCGTCGAACCCCGTGGACGGGTCAGCTGCCGCTTTCGCGAACGGGTAGAGGTTTACGACGACCAGGTCGATGAGGCCGATGCCGTGCCCGGCCAGGGCGGCCAGGTCGTCCGGCCGGTTGCGCCTGGCCAGGATGCCGCCGTGGATGCGCGGGTGCAGGGTCTTCACGCGGCCGTCGAGCATCTCGGGAAACCCGGTGCGCTCGGCCACGTCGGTGACGGCCAGCCCCGCCTCCCGGAGGGCACGGGCGGTGCCGCCGGTGGAGAGCAGCTCGATGCCGAGGGCCGCCAGGCCGCGGGCGAAGTCGACGATGCCGGACTTGTCGGAAACGGAGATGAGTGCTGAAGGCATCGGAAATGGTCTATCCTGTCGGGCGCCGGGCACCGCAACCGTCGAAGCTGGCGAGCGCGGCACGTTCCGGTACGCGGGGCCGCTGGGGGTCCGCGTCACTGCTGCCAGCCCGATGCGCTGGCAGCGAGGCAAGGCAGGTCGGTACGATGGAACGGATCAGCGGGAAGGTCAAGTGGTTCAACAACGCCAAGGGCTACGGCTTCATCGAGCGTGGCGGCGGCGCGGACGTGTTCGTGCACTTCTCGGCCATCCAGGGGACTGGCTTTCGCACGCTTGACGAAGGGCAGCATGTGGAGTTCGAGATTGTCGAAGGCCCGAAGGGCCCGCAGGCAGGCAACGTGACGCGCATCGGATAGGTCCGCGCAGCGAGGCGATCCCTCCCCTCGCCTCTTTCTCCTCCCCCTCGTTCGGTCCCCGGCCTCTTACGTATCGCCCCCCGCCGCCCCGGCCTGTCCCCCGCCGCCGGACCAGGCCTTGAAGCTCACCCAGCCGCCGTCGACGACCACCCGGAACGACACCTCGTCGCTCTGGTGCCGCTGCCGCAGTTCCGTGACCTGACGCTTGACGAGGTCCGCGAAGCGGTGGAACGGCACGACCTCGTGCCCGTGCTCGCGCCGGGCGTCCATCAGCGCGTCGTAGAGGTCGCGCAGCTTGTCGATCTGGGTCACGGGATCCGACAGCGCGGTGTCGTGGACGACGGTGCCCTGCTCTCCCGTGCCTCCGTCGGCCCCGCCCTGCGCCTGGCGCGTGAAGGGCGTCGACCGGCCTTCCTCGCGCGCGCGGACGCCCCGGTCCCACAGGTCGGCGAAGGACGCGAAGCGCGCCTGGAGCGCGGCGAACTGGAAGCGCTGCACCTGCGTGTCGAACCGTCCGCGCTCGAGGCGCTTGATGGCCTGCTCGAACCGGCCACGGCTCTCGTAGGGCGGGCGCGGCAGGCGCCCGGCAAAGTACATCGTGTACTCGGCCTCGAGCTTGCGCAGGTCGGCCGCGAGGCCCTGCAGCTCGCGATCGACGGGACTCGGCTCTGGCACGGGCAGGGACCTCCGGCGGCAGCGCCCTCAGCGCGGCAGCAAGAACCAGGTGAGCGGCAGCCACAGCTCCCGCGCGTACGGCAGCGGACGATCGTCCACGAGGACCTCGCACCCCTCGAACCGCCCGACGATCGCGAACAGGTCACGCAGCTGCTCGACCTGGTCCGGACGGAACCGGGCGCGAATCCTGAACGACTCGCCTGACCCGACTTCCCGGTAATCGGCACTCCTCCGCGCAAGTTCAACGGCCCTCTCGTACTCGGGGTCGGCGACCTTCGGGAACACCAGCGTGAAGGAGAACGGCTGCGCCTCGGGCCCGTACAGCGCGACCCGGAGGTCGGGGTCGAGCGCCTCGAGCTCCTCCTGATCGGGCTGCTCCGGCAGGTCGGTATAGGGCCAGAACCGCTCGCGCGGACGGTACTTCGGCAGCGGCTCCTCGGGATCGGCAGGATGACTCATGCGTGCAGGGCCCACGGGCCTCGGGAATGGTAGCATCGCGAGCCATGTCGCGCGCGCGGTTGATCCCGGCCGTCGATGCCCTGCTGGCGCGGCAGGGCGTGCGCGCACTTGCCGCACGCCACGGCGACGCGCCGGCCAGGACGGCGGTCCGGAAGGCCGCCGACGCGCTGCGCGAGGAGCTGCTCGCGGGCGGCGCGGCCCACGTCGATTCGCCCGACGCGGCAGCCGCCGAGATCGAGGCGCGCGCCGCCGCCGCCCTTGCCCGCGCGGCGCACTCCACGCTGCGGCCCGTCATCAACGCGACGGGCGTCATCGTCCATACCAACCTCGGGCGGGCGCCGCTCGCCAGGGCCGCACTCGACGCCGCCAGCGAGGTCGCGGCCGGCTACTCGACGCTCGAGTTCGACATCGGCAGCGGCGGCCGCGGGTCGCGGCACGTGCATGCGGAGCGCCTGCTCTGCGAGCTCACCGGCGCCGAGGCCGCGGTGGTCGCCAACAACACGGCGTCGGCCGTCACCGTCATGCTGGCCGCGCTGGCCGCCGGGCGCGAGGTGGTCATCTCGCGCGGCGAGCTGGTCGAGATTGGCGGGGGCTTCCGTGTGCCGGACGTGATGCGCGCCTCCGGCGCGCAGCTGCGCGAGGTGGGCACCACCAACCGCACGCGTCCCGCCGATTACGCGGCGGCCGTTTCGGCGCGCACCGCGGCACTGCTGCGGGTTCACCCGTCGAACTTCCGCATCGACGGCTTCACCGAGCGTCCGGCGGTCGGCGAGCTGGCCGCGCTGGCCCGGCAGCTGGAGGTGCCGCTGCTCGAGGACCTCGGGAGCGGCTGGCTGGGGTTCGACGTCATCGAGGCAGGGCGGCTGCCGGAGGACGCCGTCCGCGCGCTCGCCAGCGAGCCGGACGTCCGCGCGAGCATCACTGCCGGCGCTGCCCTGGTGGCCTTCAGCGGCGACAAGCTGCTCGGCGGCCCGCAGTGCGGGGTGCTCGTCGGCCGGGCCGACCTCGTCGCGCAGGTGCGACGGCATCCGCTGATGCGGGCCGTCCGCGTCGACAAGGTCACCTACGCGGCGCTCGAGGCGACGCTGCGCCTGTGGCAGCGCGGCCGCGCGATCGACGAAGTGCCCGTGATGGCTATGATTGCCGTCTCGCCGGAGACCCTGCGTTCGCGCGCGGACACGCTCGCGGCGCGGCTCCGCGCCCGCGGCGTCACGGCACGGTGCGTCGACGGCGCCTCCACGATTGGCGGCGGCACCACGCCGGGGCAGACGCTCCGGACGACGCTCGTGGCACTCACGGGTCCGCAGGGCCCGGACGCGGTCCTGGCGCGGCTGCGCGGCGGCACGCCGCCCGTCATCGCGCGGATCGTGGACGACGAGGTCTGTCTCGACCTGCGGACGGTCCCGCCGGAGATGGACGAGGCCGTTGCAGCAGCCGCGGCCACCGCGTGCGCGCCCGGCCTGCAGGTGGCGCGGTAGGGGCACGCGGACGTGCGGGTCAGGCCGATCCGCCGTAGTGCGTGTCGACCCACTCCCTGTAGGCGCCGCTCGTGACGTGCGCCACCCAGTCCTGGTGGTCGAGGTACCACTGCACCGTCTGGCGCACGCCGCTCTCGAAGGTCTCGTCGGGCTCCCAGCCGAGGGTGGTGCGGATCTTCGTCGGGTCGATGGCGTAGCGCCGGTCGTGGCCGGGACGGTCCTTCACGAACTGGATCAGCGAGGCGTGGGCCGAGCCGTCGGGCCGCGGCCGCAGCTCGTCGAGGATGGCGCACACCGTGTGCACCGTCTCGAGGTTCGTCTTCTCGCTGTTGCCGCCGATGTTGTAGACCTCGCCCGGATCGCCCGCCTCGAGCACGCGCATGATCGCGCGGCAATGGTCGCGGACGTAGAGCCAGTCGCGCACGTTCTTGCCGTCGCCGTAGATCGGCAGCGGCCGGCCGTGCAGCGCGTTGTGGATCACGAGCGGCACCAGCTTCTCGGGGAACTGGAAGGGCCCGTAGTTGTTCGAGCAGTTGGTCGTCAGCGTCGGCAGGCCGTATGTGTGGTGGTACGCGCGGACGAGGTGGTCGGACCCGGCCTTCGACGCCGAGTACGGGCTGTTGGGCGCGTACGGCGTGGCCTCGGTGAACGCCGGGTCGTCGGGGCCAAGCGAGCCGTACACCTCGTCGGTCGACACGTGCAGGAACCGGAAGGCGTCGCGCGGCTCGCCCTCGAGCGCGCTCCAGTACTCCCGCACTTCCTCGAGCAGCGAGAACGTCCCGACCAGGTTCGTCTCGACGAACGCCGCGGGGCCGTGGATCGAGCGGTCCACGTGGCTCTCGGCCGCGAAGTGCACCACCGCGCGCGGCCGATGCTCCCGCAGGATCGCGCCGACCGTCGCCCTGTCGCCGATGTCGCCCCGCACGAGCAGGTGCCTGTCGGCGTCGAGGCCCGCGAGGTTCTCGGGATTCCCCGCATACGTCAGCTTGTCGAGGTTGACGATGCGCCCCGGGCGGGTGGCGAGCCACTCGTGGACGAAGTTCGCACCGATGAAGCCGGCGGTGACGAGGAGCACGTCATGCTTCATGCTTCATGCCTCATGCGTCATGTCGAGTGCCTGGTGCGTGACGGCGGGCGCAGAATCCGCATCCGTTGCTCTCGATGATGATTGCAGATCCTGCGACCTGACCGACGGGGGGCGTTGGCAGGTGCCTGGTCCGGCCTGTAACCGCCGGGCGCGCGACCTGCACGCACCCGAGCCCATGGCACACGAGATCACCGAGCGTTCGTTCCGGCTGCACTCGCGCTCCTCACCATGCGGGGCGCCCCGTGGTTTCGCGACCTGGCCTCGCGCCCCGTCCTGCGCCAGCTGGTTCGCGCTGGAACCTCGGTGGGCGCGAACATGAGCGAGGCCTCCGCCGCGCAGACACGGCCCGACTTCATCGCCAGGGCCTCGATCGCGAAGAGAAAGAGGCGTTCGAAACGCAGCTCTGAGAGGCGCGGGCTCAGCCGATCCTCGCTGCCCCCGCGGGCTCACGCGCGGTCCAGGCCTCTAGCCTCCGGCCTCAGGCATCACCCATGAAGCGTGAAGCATGGAGGCATGAGCCACGGCGTCAGAACAGCCCCTGCACGCTCTGCACCGCCAGGTCCACCACGTGTCCGGGGACGACGCCCATGTACAGGATGGCGCCGGTCGCGAGGGCCAGGCCCGTGAGCGCCGAGCGCGGCACCGCGGGCGCCGGGTCGATCGCCTCGTCCTCGGCCATGTACATCATCACGATGATCCGCAGGTAGAAGAACACCGAGATGACGCTCGTCAGCACGCCGATGATGGCGAGGCCGAAGTAGCCTTCCTGGACGGCCGCCGCGAAGACGTACCACTTGGCCACGAAGCCGGCCGTCGGCGGGAACCCGCCGAGCGAGAGCAGGAAGATGGTCATCAGCGCGGCCATCACGGGCCGGCGCCTGCCGAGGCCGGCGAAGTCGCGGACGGCGTCGTGCGCGTGGTCCTCGGTGGACAGCAGCGCGGCGACGCCGAACGCCGCGACGTTGGTCACGCCGTAGGCCAGCAGGTAGTACAGGATGCCGGCCTTGCCGACCGAGTTGGCGGCCACGAGGCCGACCAGCAGGTAGCCGGCGTGCGCGATGGCCGAGTACGCCAGCATGCGCTTGATGTTGTTCTGCGCCACGCCCACCACGGTGCCGATCACCATCGTCGCGACGGCGACGGCCGAGACGATCGGCGCCCAGTCGGCGTGCAGCGGCTCGAGCGCCGAGAGGAAGACGCGGACGAACGCCCCGAAGGCCGCCGCCTTGACGCCGGTCGACATGAAGCCGGTCACCAGTGTCGGCGCGCCCTCGTAGGCATCAGGCGTCCACTGGTGGAACGGCACGGCCGACACCTTGAAGGCGAAGCCCACCAGCAGCAGGCCGACGGCGAGCAGCCCGAGCACGCCCGGACCGTCCGCCTGCATGGCCAGGGCGCCGGCCACCACCTCGAGGCGCGTGCTGCCGACCACGGCGTAGGTGAAGGCGACGCCGTACAGGAAGAACGCGCTCGAGAAGGCGCCCATCAGGAAGTACTTGAAGGCCGCCTCGGCCCCCACCTCGCTGCTGCGGCGGATGCCGGTGAGCACGTAGACCGACAGCGACATCACCTCGAGCGACAGGAAGATCAACAGGAGGTCGCTCGCGCCGGCCATGAGCATCATGCCGGCGACGGCAAACAGCGTGAGCGCGTAGTACTCGCCCGCCGGCAGTCGCTGCCGTTCGACGACATCGGCCGACAGCGTGATGGTCAGCGCGCCGATGATGCACAGCGTGATGTTCAGGAACAGCGCGAAGTTGTCGGCGCGCATGACGCCGAAGCCCGTGAGGTCGCGGTTCCAGAGCAGCACCGACGCGATGGCGGCGCCGGTCAGGCCGATGAGGCCGAGGCCGCCGAGCGGCACGCGCTCGCCCCTGGTCTGGAAGGTCTCGGCCACCATCGTCACGATCGCGGTGAGCGTGACGATGAGCGCCGGCATGATGGCTTGCAGGTCGGTCATCGACGGGCCTCTGCAGGAGTCGTCGCCGGCAGCTCGACGTCGGCCACCATCGGGCGCTGCGCGTGGATGCGCTGCACGAGGCGGTCGACCGACGGCGCCATGGGCGCGAGGAAGAACTGGGGCACCACGCCCATCACGATCACCATCACGAGGGCCGGCCCCAGGGCCGCCCACTCGCGGGGCGACAGGTCAGGCAGGCGCTCGTTCTTCGGGTTGGTGACGGGGCCGTAGTTCACACGCTGGAAGAGCCACAGCATGTAGACAGCCGAAAGGATGACGCCCGAGGTCGCAAACGCCGCCAGCGTCGGGTTCCAGCGGTACGCGCCGACGAGCGAGAGGAACTCGCCGATGAAGCCGTTGAACCCGGGCATGCCGATCGACGAGAGGGTGATCAGCAGGAACGCGGCGACGAGGCGCGGCATCACGTGCTTCAGCCCGCCGTACTCGGCGATGAGGCGCGTGTGGCGGCGGTCCGACAGCATGCCGACGATCAGGAACAGCCCGCCGGTGCTCACGCCGTGGTTGAGCATCTGGTAGAGGGCGCCCTGGACGCCCTGCATGTTCACGGCGCAGATGCCGAGGACGATGAAGCCCATGTGGCTCACCGAAGAGTACGCCACGAGCTTCTTCATGTCGGGCTGCACCATGGCGACGAGCGCGCCGTAGATGATGCCGATGACGGCCAGCACGCCCAGGTAGGGCGCGCACTCGAGCGCGGCGTCCGGGAACAGCGGGAAGGCGAAGCGCAGCAGGCCGTAGGTGCCCATCTTCAGCAGCACGCCGGCGAGGATGACCGATCCGGCCGTCGGCGCCTGCACGTGCGCGTCGGGCAGCCAGGTGTGGAACGGGAAGAGCGGCACCTTGATGGCAAACGCGAGCGCGAAGGCCAGGAAGAACCACAGCTGCGTGTCGCGCGGAATCTGCAGCTCGTAGAGCCGCAGCACGTCGAAGCTGTACTGGCCGGTCGCCTGCGCGTGCAGCACGGCCAGGCCGATGATGGCCAGCAGCATCAGCACGCTGCCCGCCATCGTGTAGAGGATGAACTTCACCGCCGCGTAGACGCGCTGGTCGTAGCCATAGATCCCGATGAGGAAGTACATCGGGATGAGCATGGCGTCCCAGAAGACGTAGAAGAGGAACAGGTCGAGCGCGACGAAGACGCCCAGCATGCAGGCCTCGAGCGCCAGCACGTAGAAGCTGAAGGCCTTGACCTTAGACTGCACCGACTCCCACGACGAGAGCAGCGCGAGGGGCGTCAGGAAGCCGGTGAGCACCACCAGCCAGAGGCTGATGCCGTCGACGCCGATGTGGTAGTCGATGCCGAAGGCCGGGATCCACGGCACCCGCTCGATGAACTGGAAGTCGGCCGACGTGCCGTCGAAGCGGCTCCACAGCACCAGCGTGACCACGAGGACGGCCAGCGAGACGCCGAGGGCCACCTGGCGGATGAGGCCGTTGCGGCTGCCGTCCCGGTTGGGGATGGCCAGCACGCCCAGCGCACCGAGCAGCGGCAGGAAGACGATCGTGGAGAGCAGCGGAAAGGTCATCGCGCGAGGAGATAGCCGAGAACGAGCAGCACGCCGGCAAACAGCGACGCGGCGGACATGCGGACGGAACCGGTCTGGAGGAGCCGCAGGGCGCCCGCGGCCCCCCGCACGAAGTAGCCGACGCCGTTGACGGCGCCGTCGATCACGCCGACGTCCACGCCCTTCCAGAGCAGCCCCTCGGAGCCGCGCCTGATCGGGCGCACGATGGCCGCGTCGTAGATCTCGTCGACCCAGTACTTGTTGAGCAGCAGGCTGTGAACGGGCGCCGCCGACCGCGCCGCCGCGTCGGCCGCCTCGGGCCGTCGCAGGAAGAAGAAGGCCGCCAGGCCGATGCCCGTGAAGGCCAGCGCCGTGGAGACACCCATCAGCGTAAGCTCGAGGCGCTCGCGCGCCGCCTCGTCGTGATGGTCCGCGGCCGCCGTCTCGTGGCCGGCACCGGCCTCGGCCGGCCCGTGCGCCTCGAACGGCGCGAAGCTCGGATGGAGGAACTGCTCAATCCGGTTGTGCCCGCCGAGCGCATGCGGCACGCCCACGTAGCCGGCCAGCACCGACCCGATGGCCAGCGCGACGAGCGGGACCGTCATCGCCGCAGGCGACTCGTGCGGAAGCCCGTGGTGGCCGTGTCCGTGACCGTGGCCCGCGTCGGCGTGGACGTCGTGGCCGCCGTGCGCCGCGTGCGCGCCGTGCGCGTCACCCGCCGCCTCGGCGGTCCGCCAGCGCTCCGGCCCATGGAAGGTCATGAAGATCAGCCGGAACATGTAGGTGGCGGTCAGCAGGCTGGTCAGCGCGCCGATCACCCACAGCCACGTGCGCCCGCTGTCGAGGGTGAGAAAGAGGATCTCGTCCTTGCTGAAGAAGCCGGCGAGCCCGGGCACGCCCGCGATGGCGGCCGCCCCGATCACGAACGTCCAGTAGGTGATCGGCATGTAGGGCTTGAGCCCGCCCATCTTCCGCATGTCCTGCTCCCCGCCCATCGCGTGGATGACCGAGCCCGACCCGAGGAACATGAGCGCCTTGAAGAAGGCGTGGGTGAACAGGTGGAAGACGCCAGCCGACCAGGCGCCCACGCCCATGGCGAGGAACATGTAGCCGAGCTGCGACACCGTCGAGTACGCGAGCACGCGCTTGATGTCGTTCTGGACCAGGCCGATCGAGCCGGCCATCAGCGCCGTCAGCGCGCCGATGACCGCCACCACCTCCAGCGTGACCGGCGTGTGCGCGAACAGCTCGGCGTTGCGGCCGATCATGTACACGCCCGCGGTCACCATCGTCGCGGCGTGGATGAGCGCGGAGACCGGCGTCGGGCCCTCCATCGCGTCGGGCAGCCACACGTGCAGCGGGAGCTGCGCCGACTTGCCCGTCGCGCCGATGAAGAACAGCAGCGTCGTGAGCGACAGCGCGCCGAACTGCACCTCGACGGGCATGGTGCCCACCTGTCGCGCGATCTCGAGGAAGTCGAGCGTGCCGAACGCGACAAACGCGCCGAACATGCCGAGCAGGAACGCGAAGTCGCCGACGCGGTTGACGATGAAGGCCTTCTTGCCGGCGTCGCTGGCCGACTTCTTCGTGTACCAGAACCCGATGAGCAGGTACGAGCAGAGGCCGACGCCCTCCCAGCCGACGAACATCAACGGGAAGCTGCCGCCGAGCACGAGCAGCAGCATGAAGGCCGCAAACAGGTTCAGGTACGAGAAGTAGCGCGCGTACTCGCTGTCGCGCTCGTCGTGCATGTAGCTCGTCGAGTAGATGTGGATCAGCGAGCCGATGCCGGTGATGACGAGGATCATCAGCGTCGACAGCGGGTCGAGCCGCAGCGTGACGGGCACGGTGAAGTCGCCCGAGCTCATCCAGGTGTACACCGTCTGCTCGAGCAGCCGCTCGCCGGCCGGCAGCGAGAAGATCTGCCACGCGCCGGCGGCCGACACGAGGAACGCGGCGATGATGGCGGCGCACGCGACGCCTCCCGAGACGGCCTTCGGCAGCCGCCGCCCGAGGAAGGCGTTGACGAGGAAGCCGGCGAACGGCAGCAGCAGGATGAGCAGCAGCATGGCGGTCGGGCGTCCTACCATTTCAGCGACGTGAAGGCATCGGGCGTGAGCGTCTCACGATGCCGGAAGAGGGCGATGACCAGCGCGAGGCCGACGGCCGCCTCGGCCGCCGCCACGGTCATCACGAAGAAGGTGATGATCTGCCCTTCCACCGAGCCGTTGTAGCGGCCGACCGCGACAAACGTCAGGTTGACCGCGTTCAGCATGATCTCGATCGACAGCAGCAGCGTGATGACGTTGCGCCGCACGAAGACGCCGGTCGTGCCGATCGCGAAGAGCAGCCCCGAGAGCACCAGGTAGTGATTGAGCGTTATCATCGGCAGCCACTCACGGTTTCTTCTTGGCGAGCACGACGGCTCCGACCATCGCGACGAGGATCAGCAGCGACGTCACCTCGAAGGCGAACGCGTGCTCGCGGAACAGCGTGACGCCGATCTGCCGCACCGACGACACGCGCTCCGGCACCTGCGGATCCTCGATGAAGGGCATCACCTGCAGCCGCTGGAGCGCCCAGACGAGCATGGCGCCGAGCGCCACGGCCATCGCCGTCCCGGTGATCTTCAGGCCCATGGGGATGGGCACGTGCGCGCCCGGCGCGAGGTCCTCGCGCGGCGCGTTGAGCAGCATCACCACGAACAGGAAGAGCACCATGATCGCGCCGGCGTAGACGACAATCTGCGTCACCGCCACAAACGGCGAGTCGAGCTGGATGTAGAGGCCGGCGAGCGCGAGGAACGCGCCGATGAGCAGCAGCACGCTGTACATCGGGTTGCGCTGCCCGACGACGCCGAGCGAGGCCAGCACGGCCACGGTCGCGAAGATGTAGAAGAGGGCGACGTCCACCATCAGCTCCAGTACAGGACGCCGGCCGCGGTCACCAGCACGTTGACGAGCGCCAGCGGCAGCAGGAACTTCCAGCCAAACGCCATCAGCTGGTCGTAGCGGTAGCGCGGCAGCGTCCAGCGCATCCAGATGTAGAAGAACAGCAGGGCCGAGATCTTCACCAGGAACCACACCCATCCCAGCCACTCCGGCAGGAAGGGCCCGTGGTAGCCGCCGAGGAAGAGCGTCACGGCCACGCCCGAGACGGTGACCATGTTCACGTACTCGGCCAAAAAGAACAGCGCGAAGCTCATCGAGCTGTACTCGGTGTGGTAGCCCGCCACCAGCTCCTGCTCGGCCTCGGGGAAGTCGAACGGGGCCCTGTTGGTCTCGGCGACGCCCGCCACCATGTACACGAAGAAGCCGATCGGCGTCAGGAAGACGTTCCACTTCGGGATGACCCCGAACCAGTAGCCCGCCTGCTGGTCGACCACCTCGCGCAGCGACATCGTGTTGGCGATGACGAGGACCGAGGCGAGTGCGAGCGCGTACGACAGCTCGTAGCTGATCATCTGCGCCGAGCTGCGCAGGCCGCCGAGCAGCGAGTACTTGCTGTTGCTCGCCCAGCCCGCCAGCACGATGCCGTAGATGCCCATCGAGGTGATGGCAAACACGACCAGCAGCGCGACGTTGACGTCGGCCACCTGGAGCCGGATCGGCCGGTCGAGCAGGCCGAACAGCGTCGTCTCGCCCCCGAAGGGCACGACGGCGAAGGCCGCAAACGCCGTGGTCGCCGAGAGGATCGGGGCGAGGTAGAAGAGCCACTTGTCGGCCGCCTTCGGCCGCAGCTCCTCCTTGAAGATCAGCTTGACGATGTCGGCCAGCGGCTGGAGCAGCCCCACCGGGCCCGTCCGGTACGGGCCGACCCGCTGCTGGGCCCAGGCCGCAATCTTCCGCTCGAAGTAGACCAGCACCGCTGCCGAGATCTGCAGCAGCAGGAAGACGACGCCGATCAGGCCGATCTGCGCGATGAGAACGGGATCAATCGACACGGGCGTGAGAAGGGAGAAGGCCAGCGAGGCGACGATGGGCCATCAGTGGGCTCCCGCCGGCTCGGTGGCACGGTAGTCATCGCCCTGCACGGGTGACATGCCGTCACGCACGTAGGCTTCGTATTCGTGGCGGAAGTGCTGGATGGTGCTGATGACCGGCGCCACCTCCGCGTCGCCGAACGGGCACAGCGTCTTGCCGGCGATGTTGTCGCAGACGCTGAGCAGCAGGTCGATGTCGCGCATCTGGCCCGCGCCCCGCTCGATCTTGTCGAGAATCCTGTAGAGCCAGTCCACGCCCTCGCGGCACGGCGTGCACTTGCCGCACGACTCGTGCTTGTAGAAGTGGATCAGGTTCTTGGCCAGCCACACCATGTCGGTGGTCTCGTCCATGACCATGATGGCGGCCGACCCGAGCATCGACCCGGCGCCGACCAGGCCGTCGAAGCTGGCCGGCGTATCGAGCTTGTCGGGCAGGATGACCGGCACCGACGACCCGCCGGGAATGATCGCCTTGAGCTGGCGGTCGCCGCGGATGCCGCCGGCGTAGTCGTAGATCAGCTCGCGCAGCGTGACGCTCATCGACGCCTCGTAGACGCCGGGCCGCTTCACGTGCCCGCTGACGCAGAACAGCTTCGGACCGGTGTTCTTCTCGGGCCCGATCGCCGCGTACCACTCCGCGCCCTTCTCGATGATGACCGGGACGTTGCAGATGGTCTCGACGTTGTTGACCACCGTCGGGCAGCCGTAGAGGCCGACCACCGCGGGGAACGGCGGCTTGAGGCGCGGCTGCGCGCGCTTGCCCTCGAGCGACTCGATGAGCGCCGTCTCCTCGCCCGCCTCGTAGGCGCCCGCGCCGCGGTGGATCCAGATGTCGCAGTTGACGCCCGTGCCCAGGATGTTCCTGCCGACGTAGCCGGCCGCGCGCGCCTTGGCGAGCTCCGCCTCCATCTGCTTCTGGATGTGGTAGAACTCGCCGCGGATGTAGATGTAGCAGGTCTCGGCGCCGAAGGCCCGGCAGGCAATCACGCAGCCCTCGAACAGCAGGTGCGGGTTGCGCTCGAGCAGCACGTGATCCTTGAAGGTGCCCGGCTCGCTCTCGTCGGCGTTCACGCAGAGGTACTTCGGCTTCGGGTTGTCCTTGGGCACGAAGCTCCACTTCAGGCCCGTCGGGAAGCCTGCGCCGCCGCGGCCGCGCAGCCCCGAGCGCTTGACCTCCTCGGTGATCGCCTCGGGCGTCATCTGGAGCGCCTTGCGCAGCGCCTGGTAGCCGCCGTGCTCGACGTAGAAGTCGAGCGTGTGGCCGAAGGGCTCGTTCACGTACGGAGTGAGTATCGGTTCGAACATGCGCACATCTCCCGGCTGATCCGCCGGCTCACGTCGTGGACGGTTCCTTGGCCAGGTGGCAGCCCGTGAGCGCCGCGAGCCCCTTCGTCCGCAGGCCCTCGATGAGCGCGGGCACGTCCTCGGGCCGCTGGCGCTCCTGCCAGTGCTCGTTGTTGACCATGACGACAGGCGCCCGGTCGCACGCACCCAGGCACTCGAACTCCAGCACCGTGAACATGCCGTCCTCGGTGGTCTCGCCCGGCCGGACCTTCAGGTGCTCGCAGAGCGCCGCCGTCACGCGCTCCGCGCCGTTGAGCGCGCACGAGAGCGTCCGGCACACCTGGAGCGTGTAGCGGCCCACCGGCTTGGTGAAGAACATCACGTAGTAGGTGACGACGTCCTCGACCTCGGCCGGCGTGCACCCGATGAACTCGGCGACGTGCCGCATCGCGTTGCCCGTGATGTAGCCCTGCTGCTCCTGCACGACGTAGAGCGCGGAGATGATCGCCGACTTCCGGTGCTCGGGCGGATAGTGCGTGCAGATCTCCTCGAGCCGCGCACGGTTCTCGGGCGTGAACTCGAACGGCGGGCCCGGGTCGGGCGTCTCGCGCTCGCTCTTGTGCCAGCCCTCGCCGTAGGGCATCTGCGGATGGAAGCTCATGGGTGGTGCCTGGGGTTATGCCTAATGCTTGATGCCTAATGCTTGATGCCTGGTGCCTGATGCCTGGTACCTGCTGCGTGATGCCTTGTGTCTTGCGCCCGTCGCATCAGACATCAGGCCTCACCTGTCCGAGTCGCCCATGACCACGTCCACCGAGCCGATGATGGCGATGACGTCGGCAATCAGGCCGCCCGTGATCATCTTCGGCAACGCCTGGATGGCCAGGAACGTGGGCGGCCGCGACTTGACGCGGACGGGACGGTTGCCGCCGTCCGACACGCAGTAGAACCCGTGCTCGCCGCGCGGCCCCTCGATCGGCACGTAGGCCTCGCCGGCCGGCACGGTAAAGCCCTGCGAGTAGATCAGGAAGTGCTGGATGAGCGCTTCCATCTCCGAGTAGACCTTGTCCTTGGGCGGCGGCACGATCCGGGGATCGTCGACGCCCCACTCGCCCCGCGGCGTGATGCGCGCGATGGCCTGCTTGCAGATCCTGATGCTCTCGCGCATCTCGGCCACGCGCACGAGGTAGCGCGCGTAGACGTCGCCGTCCTCCTGCGTCGGCACGTCGAACTCGTACTGGTCGTAGGTCAGGTACGGAAAGACCTTCCGCACGTCGTAGGTCACGCCCGTGGCACGCGCGATGGGCCCCACCAGGCCGTAGTCGAGCACGTCCTGGCGCGTGAGAACCCCGACGCCGCGGGTGCGCTTCTGCCAGATGGAGTTGTTGGTCAGGAGCCCCTCGTACTCGTCGATCTTCGCGGGCAGCCGGTCGAGGAACGCGTTGACCGCGTCGTGGAAGCCGATGGGCAGGTCCTCGCGCAGGCCGCCGATGCGGATGTAGCTCGGGAACATCCGGAAGCCGGCGAGCATCTCGTTGATGTTCAGCAGCAGCTCGCGCTCGCGGAAGCAGTACAGCATCATCGTCACGGCACCCACTTCCATGCCGTGGGTGCCAAGCCACACGAGGTGGCTGGAGATGCGCTGCAGCTCGGCGATGAGCACGCGGATGTGCTGGACGCGCTCCGGCAGCTCGAGGCCGAGCAGCTTCTCGACGGCCATCACGTATCCGAGCGCGTTGGACTGCGGCCCGAGGTAGTCCATCCGCTCGACGAGCGGCACCACCTGCTGCCACTTCTTCTGTTCCGCGGTCTTCTCGATGCCGGTGTGCAGGTAGCCGATGGTCGTCTCTCCGTCGAGCTCGACGACCAGGCGCAGCACGCCGTGGGTGGCCGGGTGCTGCGGCCCCATGTTCACGGTCATCGTTTCAGTGCGAATCTCAGGCATAGCGGACTTCAGGCTGCGTGGCCGTCGGCATTCAGGCGTCGGGCGCTGGGGGCTCGCCGGTCAGGGCGGCCTCGATCTCGTCACACATCGCGTGCAGCAGCGTGAGGTGCACCTCCTGCACGCGTGCCGTCGACGCCGCGGGCACCGCGACCACGACGTCGGCCTGCTCACCCAGCGGCCCGGCGTCAGGCCCCGTCACCGCCACGACGCGCAGCCCCGCGGCCTTCGCGCGCCTCGCGGCCTCCACCACGTTGGCCGCGCGCCCGCTGGTCGAGATGGCCACCAGCGCGTCGCCGCGGCGCCCGAGCGCCTCCACCTGACGGGCGAAGACCTCGGCGAACCCGTAATCGTTGGCGATGGCGGTCACCGCGCTCGTATCGGTCGTGAGCGCGACCACCGGCAGGCCTCGCCGTTCCCGGCGGAACCGCCCCGTCAGCTCGGCGGCGAAATGCTGGCTCTCCGCCGCGCTGCCGCCGTTGCCGCACACAAGCACCCTGCCTCCGCCGCGCAGCGCCGCCTCGCATGCCGCCGCCGCGGCCGCCACCGCCGGCCCCAGCGTCCCGGCCGCCGCCCGGTGCGCGTCGGCCGCCTCGGCCAGCTGCTGGCGGCACCGCGCCGCGCGGCCTTCGTCGGTCATCGCCGGCGTCAGCTCTGGCGCCCTTTCGGCGCCGTCGCCCGCTGCTGCGCGACGTGCTGCACGAACTCCTCTTCGGTCACCTGCAGCGGCATCCCCGCGTCGACGGGCAGCTTCACCTGCACCGGGTAGTCCTTGCGGGCCGGATGGCCTTCCCAGTCGTCGGGCATCAGGATCCGCCGCAGGTCCGGATGGTCGCTGAACCAGACGCCGAACAGGTCGTAGACCTCGCGCTCGTACCAGTTGGCGTTCGGGTAGATCGCGCAGATGGACGGCACCACCGCCGCATCGCCCGGGACGCGCACCTTCACGCGCAGCCGCGCCGGCGGCGGGGCCTGCGGGTCGCCGAGCGCGTGCGCGCCGAGCGCCGCGAAGTGATACACCACCTCGAAGCGCGGCTCCACGGGCCACAGATCCACGCCGGTGAGCTCCGCCAGCACCTGGTACTGGAGCGACGGGTGCGTGCGCAGCGCGCGGGCGACGTCGGCGATGGCGGCGGCCGGCACCAGGATGGCGAGCTGGTCGACCGAGGGCACCTGCTCGATCGACACGTCAGGCATGGCCTGCTTCAGGAGGTCGAGCTGTTCGGCGAAATCCACGCGGCTCACCCGAAGTTGACGAGGCTCTGCGGCGTTGCCGCGATCTTGCGCTGCAGCTGGACGATGCCGTAGATGAGCGACTCGGGCCGCGGCGGACAGCCGGGCACAAACACGTCTACGGGCACGACCTTGTCCACCCCCTGCACCAGGGCGTAGTTGTCGAAGACGCCGCCGACCGACGCGCAGGCGCCCATCGAGATCACCCACTTCGGCTCGGGCATCTGGTCGTAGACGCGGCGCAGCGCGGGGGCCATCTTCCGCGAGAGCCGGCCGGCGACGATCATGAGGTCGGCCTGCCGCGGCGAGCCGCGGAACACCTCGGCGCCGAAACGCGCGATGTCATAGCGGCCGGCACTCATCGCCATCATCTCGATGGCACAGCAGGCCAGACCGAACGCCACCGGCCAGATGGCCGAGCGGCGCGCCCATCCCACCATCTTGTCGACCGTCGTCGTGAGAACGGGAATCTCGAACTCTGCCATGGCTACTCGGGGGCGTTCCAGTCGAGGACACCCTTGCGCCAGACATAGAGAAAGCCGGACGCCAGCAGGGCGAAGAACACCAGAATCTGCACGTACCCCGTCCAGCTGAGCTCACGGATTGCCATGGCCCACGGGTAGAGGAACGCGACCTCGATGTCGAAGAGGAGAAAGATCATCGCCACCAGGTAGAACTTCACCGAGTGGCGCTCGCGGGCGTCGCCGACGGGCGGCATGCCGCATTCATAGGGCGCGAGCTTCTCGGCGGTCGGCTCCCGCGGCCCCAGGAACTGGGACAGGAGGACGTTGCCGGCGGCAAAGGCGATGCCGAAGCCGGTGAGCAGGAGAATGGGAAGCCAGCCGTCCATGAGTGAGAAGTCGTCGCGTGTGGCGGCGTCGTCGCGTGCTTGTGAAACTTTTCGCAAGCGCCGGCACACCACGCGGTGGAGCGGCCGCCGACACCCGTAAACTCCCAGATGCTAGCCGCAAGCGCGTCTTCAGACAATGGCGACCCTCACGGTCGGACATAACCTCCTCCCTCCTCCGCGCCTCCTTTCCTCCGCTTCTCCTGTCCTCTGATAGAGAATCCCCCTGATGCGCCTCGCCTGGTTCTCGCCGCTGCCGCCCGTCCACTCCGGCATCTCGGCCTACGCGGTGGACGTGCTTGCCGGCATCGCCCCGCCGCACGCCGTGGACCTGTTCGCGGACGACGAGGTGTGGCGCGCGGCGGGGGGACGGCTCCACGCAGGCGACGGGCCGGGCTTCCGGGCCCTCGAAGGCCCGCGCGGCCTGCCCCTCTATCGCGCCTACGACTTCCCGACGCTGCACGAACGGGCGCCGTACGACCTGGTCGTCTACCAGATGGGCAACGCGGCGTGCCATCGCTTCATGTGGCCGTACCTGCTTCGCTGGCCCGGCCTGGTCGTCCTGCACGACGGCGCGCTGCATCACGCCCGCGCGCACGCCCTGCTGCGCGACGGTCGCGCCGACGACTATCGCGCCGAGTTCCGCTACAACCACCCCGGCATCGACCCGCGGGTCGCCGACTACGTGGTGGAGGGCCTGCAAGGCTCGCCCTACTACCTCTGGCCCATGCGCCGGCTCGTGCTCGAGCGGGCACGGGCCGTGGCCGTGCACAGCGAACGGCTGCTCGAGGAACTCGTCGAGGAAGCACCAGGGACGCCCGTGGCCCACGTCAGCATGGGCGTCGAGGCCGCGCCGGACCTGCCGCGAGCCGACGAGAAGACGGTGACGTTTGCGGCCTTCGGCCTGATCACGCCAGAAAAGCGGATCCCGCAGATTCTCGAGGCCTTCGCCGTCGTGCGACAGCACGTGCCGGCCGCACGGCTCCGGCTCGTCGGCGAGATCGCGGGGCACTACGCCCTCTGGAAGGACGTCGCCCGCGCCGGCCTCGACGCCACGTCGCTCGAGGTGACCGGCTATGTGGACGACGAGGCGCTGGCCCACGAGCTGGCGGCAGCCGACGTCTGCCTCTGCCTGCGCTGGCCCACGGCCCGCGAGACGTCGGCCTCCTGGCTCCGCTGCCTCGCGGCCGGTCGCGCCACCGTCGTCACCGACCAGCTGACGACCGTCGACGTGCCCGTGCTCGAGCCGCGCCACTGGACGCTGCGCCATACCCGCACCGACGCGGCCAGCGTCCTCCAGCCACCCGCCCCGTCCATCGCCGTCGCGGTCGCGGTGGACCTCGACGACGAGGCCCACATGCTGCGCGAGGCGATGCTGCGCCTGGCGCGCGATGCGGACCTGCGGGCGTCGCTCGGGCGGCGCGCACGGGAGTGGTGGCAGGCACATCACACGCTGCCGCGCATGCACCGGGACTACCTGCGTGTCCTCGAGTGGGCCGCCGGGCAGCCGGACCCGGCATGGCACGACGACATGCCGGCCCACCTCCGCCCGGATCCGGCCGCGCATGCCAGGGCACTCGCCGCGCCCTTCGGCGTCGACGTCGACATCCTCCGTCCGTAAGTCGCCAGCCGCGTCCGCGCGGACGCTGATGCCCCGGCCGCCGCGCGCGGTTACCCTGTCAGACGTGCCAATCCGGATCATGCTCAACGGCGACCCTCACGAGCTGCCGCGACCGATGACCATCGCGGAGCTGCTCGAGCACCTGTCCATCGACGGGCGACGGGTCGCGGTCGAGCACAACGAGGTGGTCATCAGGCGGGCCCGCTATCCCGAGGTCCACGTCGACGAGGGCGACGTCGTGGAGATCGTGAACTTCGTCGGGGGCGGGTAGTGCGGCCGAGCACGCCCTGGCGGGACACGGCCTGGAACCTGGCCGGCTTCATCCTTCCCCTGCCTGTCGCCGTGGCCGCCGTCCCCATCCTGATGGAGGGGCTCGGAGAGGCACGTTTCGGGCTCCTGACGCTGACGTGGGCCGTGATGGCGTACTTCACGCTCTTCGACGTCGGCCTCGGGCGCGCCACCACGCAGGGCATCGTGCGAGCCCGTGCCGCAGGCGACACGGCGTCGATGCTCGACCTGTGCTGGAGCTCCACGTGGGCGCACCTCGGCCTCGGGCTGTGCGGGGGTGTCGTCCTGCTGCTCGTCGGCGCGCCGATCCGTGGCCTCCTCGGGCTGCCCCCTGGCCTCGCGCGGGAGTTCGACATCGCCATCGTCTGGCTCGCGCTGTCAGTGCCGTGCATCGTGCTGGCGACGGGCGCGCGGGGCGTGCTCGAGGGGCTCGGCCGGTTCGACACGCTGAATCTCGTCCGGCTGGCCTCGACCCTGTGGACGTACGTGGCGCCGCTCGTCGTCGTGCGGTGGACGTCGTCGCTTCCCGAGATGGTCGGCGCGATAGCCGTCGGCCGCGTCCTCGCGGTCGGCGCCCTTGCCGTCGCGTGTCTGCGGGAGGTGCCGCACCTGCTCCAGCCGCGTCCGCCGCGGTGGACGACGCTGTCGCCCCTCGCGAGGCTCGGCCTGTGGATCACGGTCGCGACGCTCGCCGTTCCCGTGATGAGCACGCTCGACCGCGTGGTCATCGGCGCGCGCGTCTCGGTGGAGGCGGTGGGCTGGTACGCGGCGCCATTCGAGGCCGTGACCCGGCTCTGGGTGATCTCCACCTCAATCCTCACCGTCGCCTTCCCGGCGTTCACGGCCGCGCTGGCAGGAGACCCCGGACAGCTGGGCCGCGCGTTCCGGCACGTGGTGGCAGCGTTGCTGCTCACGGTGTTCCCGGCGGCGATGCTCATCGTCACGGCGGCGCCCGTCGGCATTCCCCTGTGGCTGGGCGACAGCGCCGGGCGTGAGGCCGTCCTGGTGACGCAATGGCTTGCCGCGGGCATGGCGATCAACGTCGTGGCCCAGGCCGGCGCCACGCTCCTCCAGGCCACCGGTCACGCCGAGCGCGTCGCCAGGGTGCAGGTGGCAGGTGTCCTCCTGTACGCAGCAGGGATCTGGTGGGCAGCCGATCGCTGGGGCATTGTCGGCGTCGCCGGCCTGTGGTCGACGTATGGCCTCGTGATCGCTGCCGCCCTGGTGCCGCTGGCCGCCGCTCGCGTGCGAGCGGCCGGTGCGGCGCCGCTGCGGGCCGCACAGTGGGCCGCCCTGGCGGGCGCCTCCGCGGTGTGCTGGGGCTGGACGACGTGGATGTCCGTGGCGCGGGCGACGCCTGCGGTCACGCTCGGCGCCGCGTCGATCCTCACCCTGGCGACCATGGCCTGGCTGTGGCGGGGCCTGGTGGACGCCGACGTGCGCGCCCTGGTCGGGCAACGCCTGCGGGTGCTGGCATGACGCAGGAGCGGCCTTCTCGAATGGGTTCGCCGACGCGTGTCTCGGTCGTGGTGCCTGTCTACAACGGCGCGTCCTACCTGGCCGAGGCGCTCGAGAGCCTCCTCGCGCAGCGGTATCCGGCGCTCGAGGTCATCGCCGTCGATGACGGGTCGACTGACGACACGCCGTCCATCCTTGCCGCATACGGCGATCAGGTGCAGGTGCTGCGGCAGGCGAACAGGGGACAGTCGGCGGCGCTGAACGCCGGCTGGGCCCGCGCGTCGGGCGACGTGCTGTCGTACCTGAGCGCGGACGATCGCCTGCGGCCCGGCGCCGTGGCGACGGCGATCGACGCGCTCGAGCGGCATCCGGAGGCGCTCGCCGTGTACGGCGACTACGGGCTGATGGCCCCGAGCTCGCAGGTGCGAGACATCGTGCGCCCGCCGGCGTTCGACTGCCGGCGGGCCGTCGCGACCCTGTCGTGCCCGACGGGACCGGGCGCGTTCGTCCGCCGGGCCGCGCACGAAGCCGCCGGCCCCTGGTGCGAGGACCTGCGCCAGATGCCAGACCTCGAGTACTGGCTCCGCCTCGGCCTGCTGGGCCCGATCGTCCACGTGCCGGCCGTGCTGGCCGACTACCGCGAGCACGACGCGTCGGCGACGTTCCGGCCGCCGAGCCCGGCGCGCGCCGAGGAGCCGGTCGTCATCTACAGGCGCTTCTTCGGCCGGGACGATCTGCCCGCCGACGTGCGCGCGCTTCGCCGCGTCGCCCGGGCGCACGCGCACCTCCTGACGGCACGCGCCCACCTGCGGGCGCGGCGCTTCACGCGGGCGGCAGCGCACCTCCTGCGCAGCGGCTGGGCGTCACCCCGCGCCGTCACCTCGATTCACGCGGCCCGGCTGGTCGCCAGCGGTCTCGGCGGCGCGTGGCGGCATCGGCGCCGGTGGAGCCGGGCGTGGTGACGAGGCATGCGCTGACGGCCATCGGCGTCCTCGCGCTGGCGCTCGCGAGCGTGGTGGGCCTGCATGCAGGCTCTTCGTCGCTGTACCTCGCATTCGTCGCCGCATGGGCGTTGTTTGCGTCCCTGGCGTTCGTCGGCGAGCCTTCCGTCGCGTACTCGATGCTCGGCGTGATGTGGACGCTGGGATTCCCCGTCAAGCTGGCCGCGCATCTGGTCATCGGCTATCCCTGGCAGGAACCCGTGGGCGACTTCGCGGGAACGCCCGCGGCGTGGGACGCCGCGATGCGTGTCGCCAGCGTCGGGCTGCTGGGCGCGGCGGCCGGACGCGTGCTGGTGCTCGCGCTGCCGCGGCCCCTCGCCGGGGGCGACGCACCGCGCTGGTACCGCCAGCATCCGGGCCCCGTGTGGGCGTTCGCCGGAGCCGGCCTGGTCGGCGTCGCCGTGGTCAACGCCGTGCTGTTCATCTACCGCATCGGCATCAACCCCGTCACGACGCTGCCGCTGCGCGGCCACGTCGCGGTGGCGTGGGTGATCGTGCTCGGCGGCGGGCTCGGCGTCGCGGCCCTCATCGACTGGGAACTGCGGCGGTCACCGGGCCGCACGGGCGCGCGGCCGGCCCTCGTGCTGGCCGTCTGCGCCGAAGCCGTGCTGGCCTCGGTGTCTGCCCTCAGCCGCGGCATCGTCATGTTCCGGCTGGCGCCCTACTGGCTGCTGTCGCTGCACAGGGTCGCGGGCCGGGTCGTCTCGGGCCGCCGACCCGCTGTCCGGTTCGCGCTGCTCTGTGCCGCGGCATTCGCGGCCACACTGGCAGTGGTCACCGTGGAGCGCGCCGTACGCTTCAGGAACGCCGTCCTCGAGGCGTCAGCCACGTCGGCTCGGCCGGCGTCTTCCGGGGCGGACGCTTCGGGAAAGGCCCCTTCGGGGGAGGCCCCACGGGCGGTCCTGTCCTTCCCGGACTTCGCGGCCCAGCAGCTCCGCAACCTCCTCGTCGACCGCTGGATCGGGCTGGAAGGCGTCATGACGGTCACCGCCGCGACGGAGAAGCCGACATTCGGCGAGGTGCTTGTCGAGGGGCAGGATGTCGGCATACGGGGCTGGTACCAGCGGATGGCGCGTCCGCCCTATGGGGACGTGCCGGGGTTCACGTTCCTGGCGTTGCCCGGCGCGCTTGCCGTGCTCGCCCTGGGCGGGAGCCTCTGGGTCGTGGGCCTCGGCGCGGCCCTCGGCGTGGGCGCGCTCGGCCTGCTGGAGTGGAGCGTGCGGCGCGTCTCGGCCGGGCCGCACCTGCCCGCGATGGCCTCGGTGGCGCTCGCCAACTACTTCGCGCAGATGCACCTGCCCGTGGTGCTGGGGATTGTCTTCATCCAGCTCGCCGCGACGATCGGCGTCCTCGCCCTCCTTCAACGGCCGGACGCGCAGGCGAGAGGCCTCGAGGGAGGCCGATGAACGTGCTGCTCGTCAACCACCGTCTCGACGCGGCCGGCGGCGGCACCGCGCGAAAGGCAGTGACGCTCGCGAGGGCGCTGCGCGGCATCGGGTGGCAGGTGCGCCTCGCGGCGTTCGCGTTCGGCCCGGCGGTCGAACCGGACGTGGACGCGCACGCCTCCTACCTGCCCCACGCGATGCAACGCTGGACCATACCGACGCGCTGGCCGTCCACGGTCTTCGAGCAGGCGGCGTGGGCCGACGTCGTCGTGCTCGTGAATCACTGGACCACGATCAACGCGATGTACGCGGTGGCCGCGTGGCGCCACCACACGCCGGTCGTCGTCATGCCGTGTGGTGCGCTGCCGATCTTCGGCCGCTCGGCGTGGATCAAGCGTGCCTACAACGCAGCCATCGGCCGCCGCATCGTCGGCCGGGCGCAAGCCGGCATCGCCGTCACGGCGCTCGAAGCGCGTGATTTCGACGCGTACGGCCTGCCGCGGGAGCGCGTGCACGTGATCCCGAACGCCGTGGCGGTGGACGAGGCATCTGCGGCCGACGGTCAGCGATTCAGGCAGCGGTGGCGCCAGCAGCGCCCATTCGTGCTCTTTGCCGGGCGGCTTGCCGCGATCAAGGGCCCGGACCTGCTGCTGCGGGCGTGGGAACGCATCGCGCCGACGACGTCACTCGACCTGATTCTTGCGGGCGATTCGGGTGACCTCGCCGGCGACGTGGAGCGATGGCTGGCCACGCACGGCGTGCGGACCCGGGCGCGGTGGATTGGGCCGCTCGACCACGCCAGCCTGCTCGATGCCTTCAGCGCGGCTCACGCGCTGGTCGTGCCCTCGCGGTTCGAGGCGATGTCGCTCGTGCTGCTCGAGGCCGCGCTCGCAGGGTGTCCAGTCATCGCCACGACGACGTGCGGCGTACCCGACGTCGCGGCACAAGGCGGTCTCGAAGTCGAGCCCACGGAGGAGGCCCTGGCCTCCGCGCTGGCCCACGCCGTCGCGTGGCCACCCGGCGAGGCGGCGGACCGCGGAGCACGGCTCCGGGCCTGGGTCCACGGCACGTACACGTGGGTGGCGATTACGCCGCGATACCGCGAGGTGCTGTCGCAGGCCGCGGCGCAGCGCCGGTGATGGAGTCCACCATGGTGTCCGAGTCACGGCAGCGCCTGCTGCTGGCCCTCGTTCTCGCCGTCGCCCTGCTGCACGCGCTGGCGCAGGCCCGCCTCCGTCCCCTGTATCAGGTGTCGGACGAGATGGCCTACCTCCGCGCGGCGCAGATGCTGGCCCTCGAGGACGCCTCGCCCGCCGCGCGCGCGTGCATCGCGCCGCCCGACGGTCAGCTCTTCGAGCTGGGCGAAGGCGGCAAGACTGGCTTCCGTCGCACGACCGCGTGGCAGCTCCGATGGCTGTGCCGCGACGGCGGAGCCACCCTGCCGCTCTTCGCGTTGCGCGCCTGGAACGCGCTGTCGCTGCCCGTCATCGCGCTGGCCGCGTGGGCGATGGCGTGGCATCTGACACGACACCACGTGGCGGCGCTCGTCGCGGCGGCCGTGGTGGCCGTTCATCCCGTGGCCGCCAAGTACGCCGGGGGCGTGACGCCGGACGCGTGGGCCAACGCCTTCAGCGCCGTGGCCCTGCTGGCCTTCACGCGCATCGCCCTGGGCCGGCACCGCTGGTGGCACGTCCCGCTCCTCCCGGCCTGCGCCATCGGCGGCATGCTCTGGAAGGACACCACGCACTTCCTCCTTCCGATGACCGCGGCGGGGCTTGGCCTTCTCGCGTGGTCATACGCCTGGAGGCGCGTCTCGGCCGGCGCGGGCGCCGCGCATCCCGCAGCGCGACGCACCACGCTGCTCGGCCTCGCGGCCGCACTCATCGTCGCGGTGCTGCTGACACGCGTCGTGTCGTTGACCGATCTGGTCACGCCGTACGTGGCCGACCTCTCGGACGGCACGCGGGCCGCGGTCCAGCACCCGTGGCCGTTCCTGCGGGCCGTGGTCGACGACATGCTCACGCAGGCACTGGGGTTCGCCGCCAGCGCGCTGCTCTCGCTCTATCGGCCGCTTGTGTACAACGCCCGTGACATCTGGCTGCAGCCGCTGACGCCGCAGGGCGCCGCGGGCGTCCTCTCGGCGATCGGCGCACTCGGCGTCGCGGGTGGCGTGGCCGCGCTCGTCCGCCGGGACGGCGATGGTCGGCTGCCTGCGCGCGTCGCCGTCTGGTGGGGCGTCGCGCTGCTGCTGTGCGCGGCCCAGCCGTCGGTGCGCCTGGCCCTGCTCGGGTTCGAGGGACTGCACCAGGGACGGTGGCTGTTCCCGGTGCTGGCGCCTGCCGCGGCGTTTGTCGGGATCGGCCTCGCGACGCTGGCGCGCGGACGCTTCGCCGCACCCGCCGTGGTGGCCGGCCTCGCCAGCCTCTGGGTCGTGGTCGTCGACATCGTGCGCCACTACTACGCCACCCTGCCGGGCACCGTCTCCACGCAGGCGCTGTTCACGCGCCCGACGGGCGACATCGACGTCGGCGATCAGGCCATCACGGCCCTGATCCTCGCGACGACGGCGTCCCAGGAGCCGGCCGTCACATGGAGTATCCTCGTGCTGTTGGCCGTGGCGACGCTCGGACTGGCCTGGGCCGTCGCCCGGCGCACCCGGCCGCACTCCCATGTCTGACACCCTCACCATCGCCGACCGCACCTTCACCTCGCGCCTCTTCGTCGGCACCGGCAAGTACCCGTCGCACCAGGTGATGGCCAAGTGCCACGCCGCCTCCGGCACCGAGGTAGTGACCGTGGCGGTGCGGCGCGTCGACCTCAACGACACCAGCGGCGAGTCGCTGCTCGACTACATCGACGAAGGCCTGTTCATCCTGCCGAACACCGCCGGCTGCTACACGGCGGAGGACGCCATCCGCACGGCGCGGCTCGCGCGCGAAGCGGGATTGTCCAACTGGGTCAAGCTCGAGGTGATCGGCGACGAGCGCACGCTCTTCCCCGACAACCCCGCGCTCATCGAGGCCACGAAGGTGCTGGTTGCCGAAGGCTTCGTGGTGCTGCCCTATACCACCGACGACCCCGTGGTGTGTCTCAAGCTCGAGGACGCCGGCGCGGCGGCGGTGATGCCGCTCGGCGCCCCGATCGGATCGGGGCTGGGCATCCAGAACCCGAACAACATCGCCATCATCAAGGAGCTCGTGCGCGTGCCCGTCATCGTCGACGCGGGCGTCGGCACGGCCTCTGATGCCGCGATCGCGATGGAGCTGGGCGCGGATGGCGTGCTGCTGAACTCGGCCATCGCCGGGGCCGAGAACCCGGTCGCCATGGCCGAGGCGATGAAGTACGCGGTGCAGGCCGGCCGCCTCGCCTATCTGGCCGGGCGCATCCCGAAGAAGCGTTACGCATCGGCCAGCAGTCCGCTGACCGGCACGATCCACCAGGCGGCATCGAGGGCCTGAGACGCGTGGCGACGCGGACGATCACCAAGGAAGACCTCGCGACCCTGAAGGCCGCGCGCGAAGCCGCCGATGCCGCGTACAACGCCGCGCTGACGGCGCTCGACGCCGCGCTGCCGCGTCCGCCGGAGCTGCCGCACCCGCCGCCGGGCCCCGACGAGACGCAGGTCACGCCGCTCAACGAGCGGTACGACCTGCTGGCGGGCGTGCAGCTGCCCGGCGGCATCAAGGGGCGGATCATCAGGCTCGTCTGGTCGGTGCTCGAGCCGGTCTTCGCGCGCCAGCAGGCGTTCAACGCGTCGCTCGTCGATCACGTCAATCGCAACGTGCCCGTGCAGCGTGCCGCGCGGGAGAGCGCCGTCGCGATGATCGAGGCCATGCGCATCGAGCGCGAGGCCCTGGCCACGTTCCACTCCGCGCTGATCCAGTACCTCCAGAAGCTCACGCCGTTCATCGACACGAAGGACTACGAGTTCAACGCCCTGGCCACGCGCCGCGTCGAGGACATCGCCGAGGCCGTCGACACGCTGCACCATCGCACCGTGGGCCCGGGAGGCGCCATCAGCGGCGTGGGGGACGAGCTGAACCGGCGTCTCGAGATCCTCGGCACGCGCGAGAAGCGCTTCGAGGCGCGGGTCAGGGCGCTCGACGCGGCCCACGAGCAGCTCGCCCAGTCGGTGGCCGTCGTGTCCCGCGCGACGCAGACGCTGCAACGCGAACTGGAACGCCGCAGGGTCGGCCACGGTAGGGACGGCTCTCCGAGCCGTCCCGACAACGTCACCCCAGCCAGCACGCCCACCGACGCCCGGCCCGGGGGGCCGACCCAACCGGAGTCGTTCGCGACCGGGGCGATCGACTCGTACAAGTACGTGGGCTTCGAGGACCGCTTCCGGGGCTCACCCGAGGCGATTCGGCAGCGCCTGCTCGAGTACGTCCCCCTCTTCGAGGGCCAGCAGGACGTGCTCGACATCGGCTGCGGCCGCGGCGAGTTCCTCGACCTGCTGAAGCACGCGGGCATCAGGGCGCGCGGGCTCGACATCAACCACGAGATGGTCGAAGTGTGCCGGCAGCGCGGCCTCGACGCGCACGAGGGCGACGCGCTCGGCTACCTGCGCGGGCAGCCCGACGCCTCGCTGGGCGGCATCTTCGCCGCGCAGGTCGTCGAGCACCTCCAGCCCGAGTATCTCGTGGCGCTGCTCCAGGCGGCGTACCATGCGCTGCGGCCCGGCGGCCTGCTCGTCCTCGAGACCATCAACGTCTCGTGCTGGTTCGCGTTCTTCCAGAGCTACGTGCTCGACATCACGCACGTGCGGCCGCTGCACCCCGACACGCTGTCGTACTTCGTGCGCGCGAGCGGGTTCCCGGAGGTCGACGTCCGCTTCAGCGCGCCCTACCCCGAGTCGCAGAAGCTCCAGCACGTCGCCGGAGGCGAGGCGATGCACTACACGCTCAACGCGAACGTCGACAAGCTCAACAGCCTGCTCTTCACCTATCTCGACTACGCGGTGATCGCCAGGAAGCCGTGATACGCGTCGGCTACGACGTGACGTTCTCCAACCGCGTGGGCACCGGCGTCGGCGTCTACGCGAGGCACCTCGAGGCCGCGCTCGCCAGCCGGCACGTCGTGGGTCTCCACCGCTGGGAACGCGCGACGGGCCCCGCGACGACGAGCCCCTGGCGCAGGCTGGGCAATGGCGCGCGCCTCACGGCCTGGCTGGTGACTGGCTGCGCGCGACGGGCGCGGCGTGACGGCGTCGACCTCGTGCATGCGACAGCGCCGATCGGTCCGCTCCGCGTCGGCTGCCCCGTCGTCATGACGGTGCACGATGCCACGGCGGTGACGATGCCGGCGCGCAGGAATCCTGCCGAGCACATCTTCCACCGCGCCTTCTCCGTGCGCGCGGCCCGGCGCGCCGACGCGCTGCTGGTGCCCTCGCAAGCCGCCGCCGACGACATCGTCGAGCACTACCGCGTCGACGCGTCGCGCATCCGCGTCGTGCCGCTCGGCGTCGCCGACACGTTCCGCCAGGCCACGGCCGGCGACGTCGCCCGGGTGCGACGCGCCCACGGGCTCGACAGGCCCTACGTGCTGTACGTGGGCGCCGACGCGCCGCGCAAGAACCTCCGGCGGCTGGTCGCGGCGAAGGCCTCGGAGCGCCGCCTCGACGACCTCGACCTCGTCATCGCCGGCCCTGCCGCCAGCGCGCAGGCGCGGCTGGATGCCTCCGCCGCCGCGCTGGGCCTGCCGCGCCCGATCCGCTGGCTGTCCGTGGTCCGGAGTGCCGATCTTCCCGGCCTGTACGCCGGCGCGTCCTGCCTGGCGTACGTCTCGCTCTGGGAAGGGTTCGGGCTCCCCATCGTGGAGGCCATGGCTGCCGGTACGCCCGTCGTGACGTCCAGCCGAGGCTCGATGCCGGAGGTGGCCGGGGACGCCGCGGTCCTCGTCGACCCGACCGACGTGCCGGCGATTGCCGACGCCATCGTCCGACTCGTCCATGACACGCCGCTCGCGGCGCGCCTGCGCCGGCTCGGCACGATACGCAGTGCCGCCTTCACCTGGGATGCGACCGCCCGCCTCACGGAGGCCGTCTATTTCGATGTGGCCGGCAAGCGGATCTCGCACGGGACGAGCTTGGGAGCGGCGGACGAACAGAGGCATGGAGGCACGTGATGAGACCCGCACGCCGACGCATCGAGACGGCTGTCCTGATGGTGCTGGTGGTCGGCATGGCCCTGACGACGCTGGCTGCGCAGCGGCCGGCCGACCGTGGCGAGCGCGACCACCCGGTGCCCTTCGCCGTGGGCGAACGGCTTGCCTACGACGTCACGTGGTCAGGGCTGGTCACGGCCGGCACCGCCACGGTGACGGTCCGCGAGCGACGGCCCTCCTACGACTCCACCGCCTGGTACATCGTCGCGGAGGGCACGCCGACGCCGCTGCTGGCCCGGATGTACACCCTCTACTACAAGGCCGACACGCTGCTCGAGACGCGGACGTTGTTGCCCCAGCGCGGCTCGATCTACAGCCGCGAGGGTGCCCGGCAGCGCATGAAGGAGATCCTCTTCGACCACCGCCGGCGGCGCGCGACCTATCACGTCACGACGAGCACGACCGTGCGCGAGGAGCAGCGGCTGCCGGGGACGACCCATGACGCGCTGTCGGCCATCTATGCGCTCCGCGCCATGCCGCTGGCCGAGGGCAGCACGACGCGCTTCGCCGTGGCCGACTCCGGCGAGATCTACACCGTCGCGGCGCGGGTGGTCGGACGCGAGCCGCTGCGCGTCGGCACGGGTGACGTCACCGCCTGGCGGATCGAGCCCACGGTGCGCGACGGGCAGGGCCAGCCGTTCGGCGAGGGCCTGGCGATCTGGATCTCCGACGATGCGCGTCGCGTGCCGGTGAAGCTCCAGGCGACCCTGCCGGTGGGGGCGTTCGTCCTCACGCTCGCCGACGAGTCCCGCCAGGCGGCCGTGGCGCCTGCCGCCCCGGTGTCGTGCGATGATTGCCGGCGGCACGACGCCCTCGAGGCGCACTGACGGACCACGCAAGCGACTCCCATATGCACGCGCTCATCACCGGCGGCGCCGGGTTCATCGGCTCACACCTCTCGGATGCCCTGCTGGCCGACGGCCACTCCGTCCAGATCATCGACGACCTCTCGACCGGCTCGATCCAGAACATCGCGCATCTCAAGGCGCACCCGCGCTTCCGCTACGTCATCGAGAGCGTGCACAACGAGCCGCTCCTTGCCGAGCTCGTCGACGCCGCCGACGTCGTCTTCCACCTGGCGGCAGCCGTCGGCGTGAGGAAGATCGTCGAGGAGCCCGTCTCGACCATCGAGACGAACGTGCACGGCACCGAGGTCGTGCTGCGGCAGGCCAACAAGAAGAAGAAGCTCGTGGTGCTCGCCTCGACCTCGGAGGTCTACGGCAAGAGCGCCAACGTGCCGTTCGACGAGGAGCAGGACCTCGTCATGGGACCGACGCACAAGCACCGGTGGGCCTACGCGTGCAGCAAGGCCATCGACGAGTTCCTCGCGCTCGCGTACCACAAGGAGAAGAAGCTGCCCGTCATCATCGTGCGGCTCTTCAACACGGTGGGGCCGCGGCAGTCCGGGCAGTACGGGATGGTGATCCCGAACTTCGTCCGCCAGGCGCTGCTGGGCCACCCGATCACGGTGCACGGCGACGGCAGCCAGTCGCGCAGCTTCACGTACGTCGGCGACGTCGTGCGCGCGCTCGTCGCGCTCGCCGCCGAGCCGCGGGCCGTCGGCCAGGTGTTCAACATCGGCAACGGCGAGGAGATCACCATCCTGGCCCTCGCCGAGAAGATCAAGGCGATGACCGGCAGCACGTCGGAGATCCAGCTCGTCCCCTACGAGCAGGCGTACGAATCGGGGTTCGAGGACATGCCGCGGCGCGTGCCCGACATCTCGAAGATCCGTGCGCTTGTCGGCTACGAGCCGCGCGTGAACCTCGACGAGATCCTGGCCTCCGTGATCGAGTACATGCGCTCCTGAGCGTCGGGCGCCACGGCCAGGCGGCCTGACGGCCGGACAGGGCGCGGTCGCGCGTCTGAATCGGGGCATGCTATCGTCGCGTGTCGCGTGTCGCGTGTCGCGCGTCGTGCGCCCACGTCTGTCGTGCCGCCGCAGGTCGGCACTGTCGTGTCATTGCGCGTTTTCCCGAGGTCATGCCTATTCGTCGCAGCGTCCGCGGTGCCGCCCTCTGCGCCGCCCTCCTCTTCTCCTTCAGCGTCGGTGTTCAGCGCGTCGGTGCCGAAAGCAGCCACCGCCTCTACTTCGCGGAGGGGGCGATGGGCATGTTCACCACCCAGTACGCCCTGGCGAACCCCGACGAGGACGGCGACGCCATCGCGGAGCTGCACTTCCTGAACGACATCGGCACGGTGGTGACCCGCACCGTGACGGTTCCGGCGCGTGGACGCGTCACCGTCAATGCCCGCGACATCGCGGGACTCTCCGACGCATTCGGCCTCGAAATCGTCAGCGACCGCCCGATCACGGCCGAGCGCGTCATGAGCTGGAACGGCGCCGTCAGGAGCTCGCACGCCGAGCGCGCGATCGCGGCGCCCGCGACGCGCTGGCACTTCGCCGAGGGCGCCACGATCCCGCCCTTCGATCTCTTCTACCTGCTCGCGAACCCCACCGACGAGGACGTGACCGTCGAGGGCACGTACCTGCGCCCGGCACCGCTGCCGCCCGTCATCCGGCAGTACGTCCTCAAGCCGCGCGCGCGGCTGACCGTCTGGGCACGCTACGAGCACCCGGCGCTCGCGTCCGCCGAGTTCAGCGCCACGTTCCAGGCCTCGGCGCCAATCGTCGCCGAGCGGGCGCAGTATCTCGTCGACAACGGGACTCTCGTCGGCGGCCATTCCGCGGCGGGCATGCCGTCGCTCAGCACCGACTGGTACTTCGCGGAAGGCGCGACGGGCGAGGGGTTCGACCTCTTCCTGCTCCTCGCCAACCCGGCGCAGCTGCCATCCGACGTCCTGGTCACGTACCTGCTGCCCGATGGCTCGCGTCACGAGCAGCCGGTCCTGGTCGAGCCGCAGAGCCGCTACACGATCTGGGTCGACCTCGTCGCGCCGCAGCTGGCATCGACGGCCGTGGCCATGCAGGTGACGTCCCGCAACGGCGTGCCCGTCGCCGCCGAGCGCGCGATGTGGTTTCCGGGCACGGGTGCGCCCTGGCGGGACGGCCATGTGGCATCCGGGGCGACCACCGTCGCGCAGCGCTGGACCATCGCCTCGGGCGAGTCGAGGACGGCGCGCGCCGACGACACGTTCGTCCTCCTGACGAACCTCGGCGAGGACGACGCGCGGGTGCGGGTGACGCTGGGCTTCGAGGACGGAGGCGCACCTGCCGTCCGCACGGTGACCGTCCCTGCCGGCAGCAGGCAGAACGTGTGGATCAGCGCCGAGTTTCCCGAGTCGCTCCGGCGCTCGTTCGCCATCTTCGTCGAGGCCATCGGCTCGGCGCCCGTTCCGCTCGTGGTCGAGTCGAGCAGCTACTCGAGCGATGGCTTCGAGTGGTCGGGCGGGCACAATGCGCTCGCGACGCCCGTCGCCAGCCGCCTGCTCCAGGTGCCGCCCGTGACGGTCGACGAGCACCGCGCCCGCACGCTGGAGGTCCTGACACGCACGCTCGGTGCCGGCGAGGCGCTTACGGTGGACGTCGCGGCCGACGCGCCGTTCCTGGTGGCCGTCGCCCCGGACGGCACGCTGACGGTCCACGCCAAGCCTGACGCCTCGAGCCGCACCGGGCGCCTCAGGGCGGTGCTCCGGCGCCACGACGACGTCGTGGAATACGTCGACATCGACGTCACCGTCGTGGGCACGCCGATCGTGTTCGGGCCGGAGCACTACCTCCAGCGGCTCGTGTTCCCTGACTTCGGCGGCGGCACGGGGCTCTGCCCCATCCCGTTCGGGACGGAGCGGAACGAGGACGGCACGCTCCGCCCCATCGACTACGACGCATTGGGCCTCGGGAAGCTGCTCCTGTACTCCTACGGCACACAGCGCGACATCAGGGTGGCCGACTTCAACGGCGACGGCATCGACGATGTCCTCACCGTGCACTACGCGGCGCGTGAGGCGAACCGACCGGCGCTGCTTTTCCTCGGCCA
Source organism: uncultured Vicinamibacteraceae bacterium (assembly GCA_964430855.1). GTDB lineage: Bacteria > Acidobacteriota > Vicinamibacteria > Vicinamibacterales > Vicinamibacteraceae > JAEZDP01. The sequence continues at coordinate 26,140 of CAYSHC010000010.1, read as the reverse complement.
GCCCGACGGCACGTTCGTCGAGGACCCGGCGTTCACGGCGCTCGACCTCACCGGCTTCGCGCACACCGTGCTCGTCGCCGACTTCGACAACGACGGCGACCTCGACATCTACATCCCCAACTACACGCACAACAGCCCGGACGAGCAGAACTACCTGCTCCGGAACGACGGCACGGGGCACTTCACCGAGATCGCCGACAGCGCCGGTGTGGCCATGCGCGGCCGGCCGTTTGCGCTCAAGGTCGAAGGCGCCCAGGCGGCCGACTTCGACGGCGACGGGCTGATCGACTTCTACGTCGGCAGCCACCTGTTCCGCAACGACGGCAACATGCGATTCACCCCGATCCAGGATGACCTCGGCCTCTTCGCCGACATGGGCACACCGGGCTTCTTCGAGGAAGGCGTGCGCTTCATCGACTGGAACAACGACGGCCGGCTCGACATCGTCCTGCACCATCCCGACACGGGCCCCCGGCTGCTCGAGTTCGACGGCACCCGGTTCCACTGGCGGAAGGTGCTGGTGCCGCAGGACCCGGCCGGCCTGTACGAGGGCAGCTTCGGCTTCAACGCCTACGACATCAACGGCGACGGCCTCGAGGACCTCGTGATGGCGGGCGGCATCGGCGGGGGCGAGACGGTCATCATGAAGAATCTGGGCGATCGCTTCGAGCGCGAGCTGTCGTCCATCGACGGCTGGCAGGGCGATTCGTTGGCATTCGGCGACATGGACTGCGACGGCCGCGTCGACATCTACAACAGGCGCGCGGTCATGGAGGAGGGACCGCTGTACGGCGCCGCGACGTACGCGTTCAACCAGTCACCGGTGGTCTACCCGCCGCCCATCATCGTCGAGGTGCTCGGCGACAACGGCGAGCGGAACCAGACCGGACGGGTCGTCCGTGTGTCGCCGCATTCGCGGCCGGACGTGATCTACACGCGCGTGGTGGACGGCGGGTCGGGCTTCCTGTCGCGCAACCAGTACCCGCTGTACGTGGGCACGCCGCTGAACGAACTGCACAGGGTCTCGGTGAGGTTCGACTGGGGGGTAGTGACGGCCGACGCGCTGCCCGGGCAGTATCTGCGGATCCACAGGAACGGGCTGGTGGAGCGCCAGTAGGTCGTACCACTCACGACAACCGTCCGTCGGCGCGCGAGTATGCTCCGCCTCAGGGCGGTCACGACGAAGGGCCGTCGTCGCCCGCGAGGGCCGTGTTGCGAAACACGTGAACGCTGCGGTCCTCGCCCTGCGGCAGCGCCTCGAAGCCCAGCGCACGGATCGCGGCGACGACCTCCTCCGCACGTCGTCCAGGTACCTCGTGAATCTCGATGACGACGATGCGGCACCTGCGCAGCGACGCGTGCGCCGGGCTGTCGAAGACCTCGTACTCCGCCTGTTCGATGTCGATCTTGCAGATGTCGACAGGGCGCTCGTCGAAGTGCCGCGTCCAGATGTCGTCGATGGTCAGCCCGGGCACCAGGCTGACGTCGCCCGTGCTGTTGAAGGACGGCGCATACAGGCTGTCAGCCACGCTGCCCTCCCCCAGCCGTACCTCGAGGTCGCGGCTCCGGCCGCAGACGCCGGCATTGACGACGGTGATCGGCGCGGGAATATTGCTCTCGAGGTTGTAGCGGAGGCGGATGCACGTGCGCGGGTTGAGCTCCACCGCGACGAGCTGCTCGAACCGCACGCCGTGGTGTGCCAGGAACAGCGCGAAGCCGCCCGTGTTCGCGCCGAGGTCCAGGACGCGCATCGGCCACGACCGGACGAGGTGGGCCCGGTGGTCCGCGTACATCGGGTGCGTCAGCACCTCCGGCGCGCCGCTCGGATCGCCGGCGTCGTGGTCGACGAGGAAGCGCAGCCGTCCGAGCCGGTAGACCGCGAGCGACTCGCGCCGGAACAGCAGCCGCTGCAGCAGCAGCTGCCAGCGGTTGTCGAACCGCCGCAGCTGTCGGAAGGCCTGAAGACGCGACGCCAGGCTCACGCCAGCCGCCCCCGCCGCTCGCGCACGTCGAGCGCCGCCGCGTAGGCCACACCGAACACGAGGTACTGCACCTCGAACGCCAGCAGGATGTCGTAGGAGAGATACACCACCGCGAGGGCGCACAGGGCGACCGTCACGAAGAAGCGGTCGCCGGGCGGCGCCACACGTCGCCACAGCACGACAAGCGGCCACAGCAGGAACACCATGTAGACCATCGTGCCCGCGATGCCGTAGCGCGCGAGCAGCGTGAGGTAGCTGACGTGCGCCGATGACCACTGCGACTGGCCGACGAGCGCAGCGCTGCCCTGGCCCCAGATGGGGCTGCCGCGGAACACGGCCACGCCGTGGCGGATGTAGTTCATCCTGTCGGCCAGGCTGCGGGCGTTCACCACGCGCTCCTGCACCGCGTCGGCTGACACGCCGACGGTCTTGGCGCTGCCCGCAGCAACGACCCCGGCACCGTCCTGAATCGTACCGGCCCCGGGACCTGCCGCGACCTCCTGCTCGTCGTCCGGCGTCAGGCGCTCCCACAGATCGGACACCTGCTGGACGAGCGCCGCGCTGCCCGCGTGCGATTGCACCGCCGTCGCGCCGTAGAGCAGGACGACCGACGAGACGGCGATGCCCGCGGCGAAGCGCCAGCTGCGCCTGTCGATGAGGGCGACCACCGCGAGCGCAGCGAGCAGCCCGACGAGCGCCGTCCGCGAGAGCGTGAGCGACAGGCAGACCAGGTTGAGCGGCAGCATCACCGCCAGGTACCGGGACGGTCGCTCGAACCGCCACAGGTACAGGATCGCGACGATCACCAGCATCGAGTAGACGCCGTAGAAGTTCGGGTCGTAGAAGGTGCTCGTGGCGCGGACGAACACAAGGTCGTCGTTGATGTAGGCGAGGTTCCGCCCCAGCTCCGAGCCGAGCTGGCGGATCAAATCCTCGAACGGCAACCTGTCGAAGAGCGCCGCATACAGCGTGACCGCGGACGTCACGAGCGACGAGAGCACGAAAGCGTGCAGCAGCGACGCCCGGCGCGGCTGGCCGCTCGCGTAGACAGCGATCAGCCCCGCGAAGACCACGTTGAGCAGGTGGTTGGCGATGTCGCGGCGAAGCGCCGGATACCCGCTCAGCGTCAGGAAGTCGATCGCGTTGACCACGACGAGGCCCGCCCCGATAACGAGCAGCGGGACGCAGCGCCGGACGATCACGCGGCCGCGGACCAGGTCGAGCGCGAACCAGGCCATCCAGCCAAGCAGCAGGAGCCGGAATGCGGACATGTTCACGCCCGCGACCGCGAACCGGTAGACGTAGAGGACCAGCGTCGTCGCCAGGAGCACGTGGAACGCGAACACGCCTGGCGTGCGCCCCGAGGACGCGGCGGGCATGACGACGTGTGGGCGGGTACCGGCGGTCTCGGATGTCATCGGTTCAGGCCATGGAGGCGCAGGTCTACTGGTGGCGCCGGATGCTGAGCCTGCCAAGCACGAGCTTCACCACGGTGCGCGCGACCTCGGTGACGACGTATTCCGGTGGCGCCGTCCACGTCGGCGCCTGCGCCAGCACGATCCGCATCGCGCGCGCGACGTCGGCCGGGTGGCTGCCGCTCAGGATGTTGCTGCCGCACTCGAGCGTCTCCGGCCGCTCGGTGACGTCGCGGATGGTGACGTTCGGGACGTTGAAGATCGCGCATTCCTCCTGCACCGTCCCGCTGTCCGAGAGGACGGCGCGGGCGTCCTTCTCGAGACGGACGAAGTCGAAGAACCCGAGTGGCTCCAGCATGCGGATGTGCGCGGGGTCGGGCGCGAGCCCGGCAGCCCGAAGCTTCTGCGCGGTCCGCGGGTGGACGCTGAAGAGCGCGGGCAGCCCGTGCGTCGATGCCACGCCGACGACGGCCGCCACGAGCCGTGCCAGCCGCGCCGGGTCGTCCACGTTCTCGGCGCGGTGCATCGTCAGCAGGAGGTACCTCCCCGGCTCGACGCCGAAGCGCGCGAGCGCGTCGCTCGCGTCGATGCGATCACGGTAGTGCCCGAGCACCTCGAAGATCGGGTTGCCCGTGATGAAGATGCGCTCGCGCTCGATGCCCTCGCGGACCAGGTTCTCCTTGCTGCGCACCGTGTACGGCATCAGGACGGTGCTGGCGTGGTCTATGACGCGCCTGTTGATTTCCTCGGGCACGCGATCGTCGTAGCAGCGGTTGCCCGCCTCCATGTGGAAGACGGGGATCCCCATGCGGGCGGCGACGAGCGCCGACAGCCCGCTGTTGGTGTCGCCGAGGATCAGCACGCGGTCGGGCCGCTCGCGGGCGAGGACATCGCCGACCTTCGCCAGCAGGTCGCCGACCTGGGCCGCGAAGCCCGACGCGGTGGGCACGTGCAGGTACTCGTCGGGCGCCCGCACGCCGAGCTCCTCGAAAAACACGTCGCTCAGCAGCGGGTCGTGGTTCTGCCCGGTATGCACCAGGCGATGCGTGCAGAGGGCGTCGAGCTGCGGGATCACGCGGCTCAGCCGGATGATCTCGGGCCGGGTGCCGACAATCGTGACGACCTTCATGCGAACAGCCCGATCACGCGTTGAGCTCGGCCGGCAGCGGCGCCTCGAGGTACGGCGCGAGCAGCTCGCGGAGGCCATCGTGGTCCAGCGTGACGTCCGCCGACGAGTACTCGCCCGTGAGCACGCCCCCTTCGGTGATCTCGGGTGAACACTCGGGCAGCATCGGGCAGATCACGTAGTAGCCGTTGCGCTCGGTCGTCCGGTGACACTCCTCCTCCGAGACCATGATTTCGTGGATCTTCTCGCCGGGACGGATGCCCGTGAACGTGACGGGAATGTCACGTCCTGCGATGAGGACCTCCGCCAGGTCGGTCATGCGTGCCGCGGGGACGCGCGGCACGTAGATCTCGCCCGGCTTCGCCTGCGCCAGCGCGGCCAGCACCGTGTCCACGGCACGATCCAGCGTCAGCAGGAAGCGGGTCATTTCCTTCAGCGTGATCGTGACGGGGCCGCCGTTGCGGATCTGCTCCAGGAACAGCGGGACCACCGATCCGCGCGAGGCCACCACGTTGCCGTACCGGACGCACGCGAACCGCGTCGCGGGCTGCCGCAGGTTCGCCTCGATGAGCACGCGCTCCATGACGGCCTTGGTCATGCCCATCACGTTGATCGGCTTGCAGGCCTTGTCGGTCGAGATGCCGATCACGGCCTCCACCGACACACCCGCGGCCATCGTCGCGCGCACGAGGGCATCGGCGCCGAGCACGTTGGTGCGCACGGCCTCGACGGGCGAGTACTCGCAGGCAGGCACCTGCTTGAGCGCCGCGGCATGGATCACGATGTCCACCCCGCGCAGCACGTCGGCGAGGGTCTCGTAGTCGCGGACGTCGCCGATGCGAAACGCGAGGCGGTCGCGGGCATGCTCGTAGATGACGTCGTCGGTGGCCGCGTTGCGCTGGAGGAAGCGCAGGCGCATGTCGTGCTGCTTGGCCTCGTCACGCGACAGGACCGTCACCCTGGCCGGGCGACCGAGCGCGCCGTCGAGCAGACGCCGCACGACGCGCTGCCCGAGCGAGCCCGTGCCGCCCGTCACCAGAATCCGCTTGCCGTCGATGGACACGATGGATGGTTCTCCTGGAAAGCGCGCGGCCTCAGGCGGGCGCGCGGACTGCGTCATAGGGGGTCGCGTCGGCCGCGAGCTCCTCGATCATCGCCGGCCATGACGGCGGCTCGTAGCCGGTACGGGCGCGGAACCGCGAGCTGTCGAGGCTGCGATCGATGACCGGCTCGTCGCGCCGCGCGATCGTCACGCGGGCGTCGAACGCGTCGTTCAGCAACGTCAGCAGCGTGTGCTTGTCGATTGCCGCCGCCGACACATGATACAGACCCTCGAGCTCGGGGTGTCGCGCAATGACACGCAGGATCACGCGTGAAAGCTCAGCCGTCGTGAACCCGGAGAAGACCGCGCCGGCATAGCCATCGGCGTCCCCGCCCCTGCGGCTGAGGAACCACTCGACGAGGCCCGTCGTCCCCGCGAGCTCGCGGCCGATGATCGACGTGCGAATCGTGAGTGCTCCGGCCGCCGTCACCTCGCCAAGCGCCTTGGTCCGGCCGTAGAGGTCTTCGGCGTCGGGGAGCTCGTCCTCGCGACGGTTGCCCGCGCGGCCGTCGAAGACGCAGTCGGTGCTGATGTGGACCAGCCGCGCGCCGACCCTGCGGCAGGCCCGCGCGAGCAGGTGCGGGAAGAGGGCGTTGACGGCAATCGCCGGCACGGGATCGGCTTCGGTCACGAGCTTCTTCGTGACGCCGACGCAGTTGACCACGGCGTCCGGCCGCACCCGATTCAGCACGGGCTCGAGTGCGTCCGGCTGCGTCACGTCGATGCCCGCGATCGTCCTGTCGTCGACGAGCCCGAGAGCCTCGAGCGCGGGCGTGACGTCGCGGACCGTCGCCCACGTCTCGACGGTCTCCCGCCCGATCTGCCAGAGCTTGTGGCCGAGCATCCCGGTTCCTCCCACCACGAGCAGTCTCATCGCGCGTACTCCTCAATCGCCTCGGTGATGACGCGCTCGTACCTCGCGGTGACGACGCGCCTGTCGTAATGCGCAGCCACGTGGGCATGACCCGCCTCGCCCATCGCGCGCAGGCGGGCCGGGTCGGCCGCGGCCTCGCGCAACGTCGCGGCCAGGGCACGAGGGTCGCCGTGCGGCACCACGAACCCGGCGCCCGACTCGCGCACGAGCGCAGCCAGGTCCGACGCTGGTGCCGTGATGGCGACCACGGGCCGCTTCGCCACCATGACCCTGTAGATCTTCGACGGCACCGCCTGCGACCCGGTGGTGGCCGCCTGGGCGACCACGCACAGGTCGGAGGCACCGTAAATCGCCGGCATGCGCTCGACGGGCTGGTGCGGCAGCAGGGTGACGTTGTCCAGCCCCTCGCGCGCGATGCGCCTGCGCAGGTCGTCGGCCAGGATCCCGCCACCGACGATCACGATGCGGTGGCGCGGGTCGTCGCGCAGGAGCGCCGCGGCATCGAGCAGCGTCTCGAGCCCCTGTGCAGGCCCGATGTTGCCCGCGTAGGCGGTCACAAACGCGTCGTCGAGGCCGTGCGCACGGCTGAACGCGTTGGGCCGGGCCTCGGCGAGGCGCGCGGTGGAGTCGACGAAGTTCGGGACGAGGACGACCTTCGCCGCCGGGACGCCCTTGTCGATGATGCCGCGCCGCAGCGACTCGGCGATGACCGTGATGCGCGAGGCGTGCCGGTAGACGAACCGCTCGAGGGCGTACAGCATCCGGATCAGCAGGGGGTTGCGCACCATGCCCAGGCTGATGGCGATGTCCGGGTGCAGCTCCATGACGATGTACACAAACGGCACGCGCTTGAGCGCCGAGAGCAGCCAGGCCACGAGGCCCATGCTCAGCGGCGGCGACGGCACCACCACCACCTGGACGCCGCGCGCGGCAGCGAGCGCGACGGCAGTGCTGAGCACGTGAAAGATGCCCCACGCGCCCACGCGCAGCAGCGACGATCGTCCCTTGCGCGGCATCGCCGTGTGGTAGACCGGCAGCCCGCGGAAGGTGCTGCGCTGCACCAGCCGGCCGAGCCAGGGCGCGAGCGGCTGGGCGGCCTCGGCCTCGAGGTCGCGGTTGTAGTGCGGCGTGGTCGTGATGACCGTCACGTCGTGGCCCGCCGCCGCCAGGTCGACCGCAAGGTCGCCCATCAGGTGCGCCGTCGAGACGTTGTCCGGCGGGAAGACCAGGGAGACCAGGAGGACGCGTGCCACCTCACCGTCTCCTCGCGGCATCGTGCACCGCGCGCAGCAACGCGAACGTCTCGTCGGCGCAGCGCGCCCACGAGTACGCGGCGGCCCGCTCGTGGGCGAGGCGCGCGAACACGTCGCGGGCGCCCGCGTCGGCGATGAGAGCGTCGAGGGCGGCAGCGATGTCGCCGGGCTGCTCGGGGTCGAAGTAGCGTCCCGCCGGCCCGAGGACGGCGGGCATCGGGCCGCGGTCCGCGCAGGCGATCGGCAGCCCGCTCGCCATCGCCTCAAGCAGGACGTTCGGCATGTTCTCGCAACTCGACGCGAACACGAACAGGTCGGCCTCGCGATATCGCGCGGGCAGGGCCGCGTGGTCCACCTCGCCGCTGTAGGTGACGAACTCGCCCGCGGGGTCGACGCGGGCCATCGTCTCGCGCAGCCGCGCGATCCACGCCGCCCGGCCGCCGCCGACGAGATCCAGCACGACCGGGAGGCCCCTGGCGCGCAGCCGCGCCACGGCCTCCACCACGTGCCACTGGTGCTTGTACGGCTCGACGATCGAGACGTACAGGATGCGCACGGGCGCCGCCGCGGAACACGCGTCCAGCGGGCGGGCAGGACGCGGGGCGGCCCGGAATTCGTCCCCGACGCCGTGCGGGATGACGCGGACGAGCCCGCCGAGGGCGCCCGTGGCGTCCTCCACGCGGCGGCGTGCGTACTCGTTCAGGAAGATGACACCGTCGGCGCGCCGCAATGCCTGGATCTGCGCGCGCCGCAGGATGGCCAGCTTGACGCGCATCACCGACGCGCCGTAGCGCTGCCGCTCCCCCGGCTCGAACGGCAGCAGCGTTCGCGACATCGTCACGAACGGGCGGAAGCTGCCGTTGTAGGAACCGCCGGGGGCGAAGAGCACGTCGCACCCGGCGTCACGCAGCCGCCTGGCGAGCGTCACCCGTTGCCATCGCGTCCGCGCGAGGAGCCCGGCGTCGAGGACGGGTTCGTGGCGCGCGTGCAGCCAGGGCGCCGCCGGGAGCGCCGCCAGCGTGGCGCGCCCGCCCCACACGATGACGTCGGTGACCCCGTGGCGGCCCGGGTCAACGGCCCGGAGGACGTCGACCAGGTGCGTAACCCCTCCGCCGGCGCGGAGGTTCGAGGCATCGATTCCGACTCGCATCGTGCGCACGGCCACATCCCCGCCTCGCGGCCGGGCAGGCCAGTCGCTGACGATAACTGCCCCCCGGGGGATCGTCAATGCGTGACGCCGTAGGCGCGGCGCCACAGCTCGAAGAACGCGAGGGCGTAGAGACGCTGCATGTTGGGACGCCCGCGCGCCTGGCCGGCCAGCAGCTCGTCGATGACGGGCCGGCGGAACAGCGACGTGTCGGCCTCGGCCAGCACCTCGCGGAGGAACCGGCCCCACGGCCCGCCGAACCACGCGTGCAGCGGCAGCGAGAACCCCTGCTTCCGCGCGGTGTCGAACTGGCGCGGGAGCAGCCGCCCGGCCATCGCCTGGAGCAGGATCTTCCGGCGGTCGCCGTGCACCTTGAACCTGTCGGGCACGTCGCGGAACGCGAACTCCACCACGCGGTGGTCGAGCCAGGGACACCGCACCTCGAGCGCGTGGGCCATGCTGGCCCGGTCCACCTTCACGAGCAGGTCGTCGGGGAGGTACGTAAGGAAGTCCGTCCGCGTCGCGCGCTGCAGCAGCGTGCCGGCGGCGGCCACGGCCGCCTTCCGCCGCTCCGGTTCGTGCGGCCCCGCCCGCCGCGCCGCGGCGTCACTCGCAAGGAGCCGCGAACGCGTCCGGTGGTCGAAGTAGATGTTGACGTGCGCGAGCGCCCACGAGGCGCTGCCGGCCATGCCGATCAGGTGGTTGCGGCCGCGCGTTCCCAGGGGCAGGCGGGCGGCCCCCCTCGCGGCGGCCGCCCGGGCGGGGCCCGGCAGCCAGCGGCGCAGCGTCTGCTGCCACGCCAGCCACTGGTAGTGCGGATACCCGCCGAACAGCTCGTCGCCGCCGTCGCCTCCCAGCGCGACCGTCGCCTCGCGGCGGATGAGCTGCGACACCAGGTACGTCGGCACCATCGAGGAGTCGGCAATGGGGTCGTCGTAGATGCGCGCCAGCTCCGGCAGGAGATCCACGGTGGCGGGCTCGAGGGCGAGCTCGGTATGGCGGGCACCGACGTGCGCGGCCACGAGCCGGGCGTGCGCGGACTCGTCGTAGACCCCGTGGCCCGGGAATGTCACGCTGAAGGTCCGCACCGGCACGTCGCTCACGCGCGCGGCGACGGCGGTGACCAGGCTCGAATCGAGCCCGCCGCTCAGCAGGATGCCGACGGGCACGTCGGAGGCCGTGAGCCGGAGCCGCACCGACTCCAGCATCAGCGTCTCGAGCCTGTCGAGTGTCGCCTCCAAATCCGCGTCAGCGGGCGGCGGCGACTCGGGCAGTGTCCAGTAGGGCGCGACGTCCACGCGTCCGTCGCCGAGCCGCTGCACGAGGCGATGGCCCGGCGGCAGCTTGTGTACCCCCTCGACCATCGTCCTGGCGCCCGACACGTACCCGTATGCGAGGTACTCGTCGAGGCTGTCGATGTCGAGGCGGGCGGGCACGCGCGCGTCCTTCAGCAGCGCCTTCAGCTCGGAGGCAAAGACGAGCGCGCCGTCCGCGTGACGGTAGAAGAGCGGCTTCTCGCCCACCCGATCGCGCGCCAGCGTGAGCGTGCCGGCGTCGGCGTCGTGCAGCGCGAACGCGAACATGCCGTCGACGCGCGCGAGCGCCTGCTCGCCCCAGCGCGCCCACGCCGCGAGGACGACCTCCGTGTCGCTCGAGCTCACGAGCCGGACGCCGGCGCGTCGCAGCTCGTCGGCAATCTCGCGGTAGTTGTAGATCTCGCCGTTGAACGCGATCGTGAAGCGGCCGTCGGCGCTCTGCATCGGCTGGTGGCCGGCGGGCGAGAGGTCGATGATCGCGAGGCGCCGGTGGCCAAGGGCGACGCGGCGGTCGGGCGTTATCCATGTGCCGGCATCGTCCGGCCCCCGATGCGCGAGCCGATCGCACATGGCGGCCAGGGCGGTCGTCCGCTCCGGGCCGAGCGGACGAGGGGAGCTCAGGCCAACGATGCCGCACATGCTGGAAGTCGGGAGGCGATGGCGGGCGGGTTCCCGCAGCTGCTACAGTAGCGGCCGTGGCGGCGAGGTGTCGTGACGCGTGAGTCCCAACCGACCATGCGGGCGCGTTCCTCGTGGAGCGCCACCCTTCCGGCGCCGGTGCTGATCGGCGCGGCCGCGGCCATCAACCTGGCCGTGACATTTGGCTATCACTGGTTGCCCGTTGTCAAGCTGGGCGTGGGCAGCGCGACCGACGCGCTGTTTGTCAGCACGCTGGTGCCGCAGGTCGTGCTGAGCGTCGTGAGCACCAGCCTCACGTCGGTCCTGACACCGATGCTCTCGACCACCTCCACCGAGGCGTTCCGGACGCACGCGTGGACGTTCGGCCAGGGCGTCGGCGCCGCCGCGTTCGGGCTCTCGCTGGCGCTGATGGGCAGCGCCGGCCTGTGGGTCCCCTGGATGGCACCGGGGTTCACGGCGGACGTCCAGGCCCTGACCGTCAGCCTCGTGCGCATCCAGCTGATCGGTGCGTTCTTCACGATGCTCCTCGCGGTGACCTGGTCGGCAGCGTACGCCCGTGACCGCTTCCTCTGGGTGGAAGTGAGCGGCGCGCTGGCCAGCACCGTCGGCCTCGCGGCGGCGTGGGCCGGCATGGCCGCCTATGGCGTCTACGCGGTGGCGTGGGCGCTGACGCTGCGCGCGGGCCTCCAGGTGGCACTCCTCCTCCCCGCGCTGGGCAGGTACGCCAGGCCCGCCTGGCGACTCGTGGGCGGCGCGGAGGTGTGGCGGCGTCTGGCGCCGCTGCTCGGAGGGTCCCTGTACTACAAGGCCGATCCTGTCGTCGAGCGCCTGCTCGCGTCGTTCGCGCTGCCGGGCCACCTGTCGCTGTTCCACCTGGCGCAGCAGGTATATGCCGCCGGTAACCAGATACTGACGCGTGCCCTGATCAACCCGGTCATGCCCAGGCTCGCCCGCCATGCCGCCGCGAGGGACTGGGCGGCGTTCACCTCCGTCGTCCGGGTGCGCGTGGCCGCCTGCACTGCGCTGTTCATGGCCGCCTGGCTCGCGATCCTCGTGGCCGGCAGGCCCGCGCTCACGCTCGCCGCGGCACGCTGGCTGACGCCCGACCAGATTGCGCTGCTGCACGCCCTGCTCGTGCTGCTCATCGGCGTCTGGCTCGGTGGCGCCGCCGGGCAGATCTTCACCGTCGCCTTCTACGCGTTCGGCAACACCGCCACGCCCACGCGCGTCGGCGTGGTCGCCTTCACCCTGGCCATCCCCCTGAAGATCGCCGCGTACTGGCTGGGCGGCATCCTCGGCCTTGCGATCGCGACGTCGGTCTACACGCTCGGCGCCGCGGCCGCCCACGTTGTCCTCCTGCGGTCGCACGTGCGGCAGCGCCGGGCCGCGACTCCATGAGCATGCACGTCTGTGCCGTCACGAGCGGCCGCTCGATGCCGTCGGCGCGGTTTCGCGTCCGGCAGCACGTCGCGCCGCTGCGGGAGCTGGGCATCGAGGTCGTCGAGCGCGTGCCCGCCGTCGGGCAGGCGATGCCGATGCCGGGTCCGCTGTCACGCATGCGGCGACGGCACCTCGCGCCGCTGGCGCTCGGCTGGGGCGCCGCGCACGCCCTGTCCCGACTGCCCGCCGTGGCGGCCAGCCGGCACGCGGACCTCACCTGGGTCGAGCGCAGCTTCGTACCTGGCCTCGAGCAGCTGGCAGGCCTGCTGCGTGGTCCCCTCGTGCTCGACATCGACGACGCCGTGTGGCTGGAGGGCTTCGGCGGGCGGTCCGCATCGCGGCTTGCGCGCCGCGCCGCGGCCGGGATTGCGGGCAACGCGTTCCTCGCGGACTGGCTCTCGCAGTACTGCGCCAGCGTTCACGTGATCCCGACGGCCATCGACTGCCAGCGATTCCGGCCGGCCGAGACGCCCCCGGACGCCGGTACGTTCGTCATCGGCTGGACGGGCACGTCCGGCAACTTCCTGTACCTCGAGGCGATTGCGCCCGCGCTGGCCGATGCGCTGCGCGCCATCCCCGGCGCGGTGGTCGTCATCGTCGCGGACCGACGGCCCGTCCTCGACGGCGTGCCCCCGGAGCGCGTCCGTTTCGAGCGGTGGAGCGCCGATCGCGAGGCGGTGGCGCTGCAGGCCATGCACGTGGGCCTCATGCCGCTCGAGGACAACGACTGGACCCGCGGCAAGTGCAGCTTCAAGATGCTCCAGTACATGGCCACCGGGCTGCCCGCCGTGGTCTCGCCGGTCGGGATGAACGTGGAAGTGCTGGCGCACGGCGAGAGCGGGCTCACGGCGCGGTCCACGCGGGAGTGGACCGACGCGCTGGTGGCGCTCGCACGCGACCCTGAACGGCGGCGCCGCCTGGGGACGACGGGCCGTGCCGTGGCGCAGGCGCACTACGACGTCCCCGTCGTGGCGGCCCGCCTGGCGGCCGCGTTCCGCTCCGTCGTCAGCGCGCCTCGGCGATGACGTCGGTCAACAGCGCCTCGTAGCGGCCGGTGACGATGCGGCGTTCGAACTCCGCGAGGACGCGCGCACGGCCACGCCGGCCCATGGCCGGGAGCTCCTCACGGGCCGCCACCGCCTGGCGGATCGCGGCGGCGATGGCGCCGGCGTCGCCGTAGGTCGCGACATAGCCGCAGTCGGCCTCGCGCACGAGCCGGGCGACGTCGGAGTCCGGCGCGGTGATGGCGAGAATCGGGCGAGCCGCCGCCATGATGCGATACAGCTTCGACGGCACCGCGTCGGCCCCTGTCGCGACGGCCTGCGCGACGATCGACAGGTCGGACGTGGCGTAGATCTCCGGTACGCGCGCGAACGGCTGGTACGGGATCATCGTGACGTTCCTCAGCCCGAGGTCGCCGATGCGCTCCTGGAACACCGGCGCGAGCGACCCGTCGCCGATGAGCGCCACCATCACATCGGGCACGTCGGCCAGCAGCGTGGCGGCCTCGAGCAGGCTCTCGAGGCCCTGCGCCGGCCCGATGTTGCCGGCATACGTCACGAGGAACTTCCCTTCGAGCCCGAACTCCTCTCGAAACCCCGTTGTCATCTGGACCGTCGCCAGCTGCGCGACGTCGACGAAGTTCGGAATGACGACGAGCCGGCCCGCGTCGACGCCCTTGTCGAGCAGCCGCTTGCGCATCTGTTCGGAGATGAGCGTCACGCGCGCGGCGCGGCGGTAGACGAACCGCTCGACCGCATACAGCAGCCCGATGAGCAGCGGGTTGCGAACCGCGCCAAGGTTGATCGCGATGTCCGGGTAGATCTCCTGGACGTTGTAGACAAACGGCGCCCGATGCCAGCGGCCGAGCAGCCACGCGACGATCCCGATGGACAGGGGCGGCGACGGCGCCACGATGACGTCCACCTTCCTGAGCGCCGTCACGCCGACGACGAGGCTCAGGAAGTGGAACAGCGCCCAGGCGGCAAGCCGCTGCGGCACCGAGGCCGACTTGCGCGGCATCGCGGTGTGCCACACCGGCACGCCGTCGAGCTCGCTGCGCCAGACGAGCCCCAGCCAGCCGCGGCGCAGGGGCTGTCGCGCCTCGGCAGCCTCGTCCCTGTTGTAGTGGGGCGTCGTCGTGACGACGGAAACCTGGTGGCCGAGACGACGGAGATCCGCCGTCAGCTGGCCCATGATTTGTGCCGTCGAGACGCTGTCGGGAGGAAAGACGAGGCTCAGGACGACCACGTGGGCCATGACGGCTCAGACCGACGCGGCCCGCGCCCAGGCCATGTACTCGCGCAACCCGCTGGCCAGGTCCACGCTCGGCTCGAAGCCGAGCCGCGCCTTCGCCTGCGAGACGTCGGCGAGGCTGTGCCGCACGTCCCCGGGGCGCGGCGGCCCGTACTCGACGGCCGGTGACAGGCCGCCCGCCTCCGACATGAGGGCGATGAGCTCGTTGATCGTCACGCGCGTGCCGCTGCCGATGTTGAACGCGCCGGAGACGCCGCGGTTCATCGCGGCGCGGTAGTTCGCTTCCGCGACGTCGCGCACGTTGACGAAATCGCGCGTCTGCTCGCCGTCGCCGAACACGGTGACCGGCTCGTTCCGCAGCATGCGGTGGGCGAAGATCGGGATGACGTTGCCGTACGCGTCGTAGCGCTGGTTCGGCCCGTACACGTTGAAGTACCTGAGGCACACGCATTCGAGGGCGTAGAGCTTGGCGTAGGCCAGACACAGCTTCTCCGCCGCGAGCTTGCTCGCGCCGTACGGCGTGTCGGGTTCCACCGGATGGTCCTCGGCGATCGGGATCGTCTTGAGTTCGCCGAAGATGCCTGCCGACGAGGAGAAGACGAGCTTGCGAACGCCGTGACGGCGGGCAGCCTCGAGGACCGTCAGCGTGCCCATCACGTTGATGGCCGAGTCGTCCAGCGGATGGTCGATGGAGCGCTTGTTGCCAACCGACGCCGCCAGGTGGAAGACCATCTCGCAGCCTTCCATGGCCGCGTCGACGTCGGCGGCGTTGCGGATGTCGCCTTCCACGAGCCTGGCGGCGGGCAGCTCGTCGAGGTTGCTGCGGTAGCCGGACGAGAGGTTGTCGAGGACGGTGACGGTGTGTCCGCGCTCGAGCAGGAGGCGAACGAGGTTCGATCCGATGAAGCCGGCGCCGCCGGTGACGAGTGCTGTGGACATGCGGAAGGAGATACGGGGCCCTGGTGCGGCCGGGTGGCGTGCGGACCCGCCGTCGGGAGTCCGCTACCTCGGAACGCCCGACGGTACCTTACACGTTGCAGGGGCGTCAACACGACCCCGGCGCACTTTGTCGAGGCGCGATCGCGGGCCTTCAGGGACGGCGCGAGATCACGCTCTGGGACGGTGCCGCCAGGCGGTCAACTCTGCACCCACCGCGCCGAATACGCCCACGACGGCCAGCGGCCACACCTGGAGCATCAGGCGGTCGAGCGACGACGCGATGTGCCAGGCCGGATCGTACGGTGTGGTGACATAGGTCATCGTCCAGAACGCAACCGCAAGCGCGAGGACGGCGAGCCACGCGAGGCGGGCCGGCGTCCGGCGCCGTGCCTCCCACGCGACGATCAAGGCGATGCCCACAAGCAGCGCCAGCCACGTTCCACCCCATCCGTAGTTGGCGCCGCCTGGCCGCAGGCGTTCCCACAACCCCAGGAACGGAAGGGCGAATCGGTCCACGGAGAGCAGCTTCGCCTGCCATCCCGGAAGAAAGAAGCTGTCGAGGCCGCTCTCCGGCGCCCACGACTGCTTGAAGAAGAGGAGCGCGAGCACACCGGGCGCCGCCCCGATGACGATGCCCGACCACGGCCGCAACGATGCTTTGCTGGCCAGGGCCATCGCGCCACAGGCAGCCACGGCGATGGCGGCAAGCACCAGCCCTTCGTTCTTGGACCAGATCAGCATCGACAGGCTGCAGCCAACAAGGACCGGCGGAACAGGCCAGACGCGACTGCCCGGCAGGTGCGAGATCAACCCGATCGTACTGGCCAGCAGCGCGGCGGCCACGTGCACGTCGGCGGCCTGTCCGAAAGCCATCGCCCACAGCGTCTGGCTCGTCAGCACGAACGCCAGGGCGAGGAGCGCCGCGGTGATACCCGCTTCTTCGCGCACCGCGACAAACACCAGCAACGCCACCGACAGAACGGCCATGCCGCCGACGAGCACGGGCACCAGCTCCTGCTCGCCTCCGAGCATGAAGTACTGGGCCGCAACAGCACCGGGGACCAGCAGCGGGTAGTGCGCCAGCGTCAGTCCCCCGTCGCGCAACAGCGACGGGAACACGTCGTATGCGCGGTAGAACTGCAGCGCCCGCAAGCCCCAGATCGCCACGGCATCCCATGTGCCCAGGGGCCACGTGCGCGCGAAGGCCGTGACTGCCTCGACGAGAACGCGCGTCGACGCGCCGGCAGCGACGAGGCCGCCCAGCACCAGCAGCGACGGGTCGGACGTGTACCAGGAGGACTGCCGGACCGCGCCGGCGGCAGGGCGCGTGAACACGCAGGTTGCCGCCAGCACGGTGCCGACGGCGATGAAGTGCATCAGGCGCGGGGGCGGCGCGCCGACGGCGCGCGCCGCAAACAGCAACAGCGATGCGGTCGTGGTGCCGATGAGAGGACCAAGGCCCGTAGCATACAGGCCCAGGCGGCTTCCCCGAAGGCCGCTCCGGTACAGGTGGGCGGCCGCGATCAGCGTGCCGGTGACGACGTAGGCAATCGAGGGCCCGCTCCCGCTCATGGAGAATGCCGCTTCAGCACGACGAGGTTGTCGGTCCGACGCGTGACGTCCAGTCGCACAACCGCAGCCTCGCGGACCAGGCGCTCCAGCGCCGCCGACGCCCCCGGCCCGTCACCCACGTCGAGTACGACGGTATCGGCCGTCGAAGGCGCCGAGAGGCTCGCGACTGTCCGGTGTCGCAACGTCGCCGGAATGAGCCGGTACTGCGCGCAATAGAACCGCTCGCTTCCCCGCTCGACATCGTCGGGAACGATGAAATCGACGGTGGGCGCGCCGCGCACGGCATCGGCGACGTGCTCGTACGCGGGCAGGTCACGACACATCGCCCGCGCCGCGGCGATGCCGCCGGCGTACACCTGACCATCCTGGATGGCGCCGACCAGCGCCGCCACGACCAGCAGCATCCATAGGAAGGCCAGACCGGCGCGGATGGCCGACGGCGCCCCGGCGTCGGCAGCGGCGGCGGACGCCGACACGCCGGGCGCCTCGGAACCCTGCGCCACTGCCGCCCCACCAGCCGGGCGAAGGATGGCGATCAGGCTGAGGGGAGGCAGCAGCGGGACGCGCTCGAGCAGCTTCATGAGCGGCACGATGGCATTGAGCAGCTTGATCTGGAAGAAGCCGAAGTTCCGCCGCTTCAGGATCCGCCCGTTGAGGAACCACGCGACGGAGCCCAGCCGGTTGAACGTCAGGATGTCCTCGACGTCGAAGCCCGCCCGCTGCGCGACGGCCGCCAGGCTCTCGCGCGTGTACCGCCGGTGGTGGCCGAGCACCTCGTCGAGCGTGCCGAAGTTGCCCGGGCCCTGGGGGACGAGGATGAGCGCCCGCCCATCCGGCGCCAGCACGCTCCGGATGTTGCGGAGTGCCTGCTCGTCATCGTCGATGTGCTCGATGACGTTCAGGCAGATGACCGTGTCGTAGGGGGCTGCCTGTTTGGGGAACGTCTCCGCCTTCGAGACGTCGCAGTACTCGACGTGGAGGTAGGGCCGTCCCAGCTTCAGGGCCCGCAGGGTCTGGAGATAGAGCGGATTGATGTCCGAGACGACGAACGCCCGGCGCGGCACGAGCTGGAGCGTCAGGTTGCCGACGCCCCCGCCGATCTCGAGCACGCGCTCGCCGCAGTAGCGGCGGATGACGTCGGCCATCCACGCGTTGAACCGCGGCGCCCGGCTGAGGCGCGCGAGAATCTGGCTGCCGTATTCGTCGTCCTTGTAGATGTGATCCGAGAGCGTGAACCGCACGATGGCCGCCAGGGCCTTCACGCCGTCACGCCAGTTGATCTTCTTGCCCTCGAGGTAGGTGCGGCCCGAGTAGCTGATGGGCACCTCGAACACGCGCGCCTGCCGCTTCGCGAGCTTGATCGTGAGCTCGGGCTCGATCCTGAAATCGTTCGACACCAGGGGGATGGACCTGAACAGGTCGGTGCGCACCGCCTTGTAGCAGGTCTCCATGTCAGTGAGATTCAGGTTCGTCGCCAGGTTGCTCAGCGTCGTCAGGAGGCGGTTGCCAAGCTCGTGACGGTACATGAGGACGCGCCGGACGGCGGCGCCGGCGAAGCGCGAGCCGAAGACGGCATCGGCACCCTCGTGCACGAACACTTCGACGATACGCAGCAGGTCCTCGGGGTGATATTCGAGGTCCGCGTCGTGGATGACCGCGATCTCGCAGGTCGCGGCGTCAAGGGCCGTGCGTATCGCGCGTCCCTTGCCCTGGTTGACGTCGTGACGCAGCCACTTCCACGTGATGCGCGACGGCGACGCCGCGCGCTCGGCGGCGAACTCCGCCAGCACCCGGGGCGTGCCGTCCTTCGAGCAGTCGTCCACCACGATGACCTCGATGCGCTCGAGGTAGGGGCTCTGCTCGAGCACCAGCAGGCGCCGCAGCGACTCGGCCACGAGGTACTGCTCGTTGTAGACGGGAACGAGGACAGCGAGAGAGGTCTGCAAGAGTGTCAGCTCGACGGGAGGTACCTGCGGTTCGGGGCAGAACCTATAGCACGCGGGCGACCGCGTCAACGTCCCCCCGGCATCGCCACGCTACCGTGGAGGCATGCTCGCGGCGGGGCGTGTACGAGGCGCGAGGCTCGACACGAATGACGGGATGGCCTTCGACAGGGCGTGGTGAATCTCCAGCGCATCCGCCGCTGCCGCCGCGCGACGCAGTTCCTCGATCGCCTTGGCGAGCGCGTCGCCGGCAAGCGGCGGATCCGGCTCCTGCACACGGAAGACGTCGCCCTCGCCCACCGGCTCGACGTGGCTGTCACGTTCCCACAGTTCCTCGGCGAGCTTCTCGCCCGGCCGCAGCCCAGAGAACACGATCGTGATCTCGTCCTGCGTGAAGCCCGAGAGGCGGATGAGGTCGGCGGCCAGGTCGACGATCCGGACGGGCGCGCCCATGTTCAGCACGAAGAGCTCACCGCCGCGCGCGAGGCCGCCAGCCTTCAGGACGAGGTAGACGGCCTCCGGGATGGTCATGAAGTACCGCGTCATCTCGGGATGCGTCACGGTGACCGGGCCGCCGCGCTCGATCTGGCGCCTGAAGAACGGCACCACGCTGCCGCGGCTGCCGAGCACGTTGCCGAAACGCACCGCCATGAAGCGTCGTCCCGTCCGCTGCGCCGCGTCGCGGACGATCATCTCGGCCATCCGCTTGGTCGCGCCCATCACGCTGGAGGGGCTCACGGCCTTGTCCGTCGAGACGAGCACGAAGCGCGACACGCCCGCCGCGATGGCGGCCTCGACGAGCGTGGCGGTTCCGAGCACGTTGTTGGTGACCGCCTCGGCCGGGTGCGCCTCCATCAGCGGCACGTGCTTGTGGGCCGCGGCGTGGAAGACCGTGGACGGCTGCCACTGCTCCAGCACGCGATCGAGCTGCGCACGGTCGCGCACGTCGGCGATCACCGGGTGGACCTCGACGCGCGGGAACTGCTGCCGCACCTGGTTCGAGATGTCGAAGATGCTGTTCTCGCCGTGACCGAGCAGGACGAGCGCCCGCGCCTCGGCGTGGCAGATCTGGCGGCACAGCTCGCTGCCGATGGAACCGCCCGCGCCCGTCACCAGCACGACCTGCCCGCGCAGGTACGCCGCGGTGCCTTCCGCCGCGACGACCTGCCGGCGGCGCAGCAGGTCGGCGATGTCCACCTCGCGCAGCCGGCTCACGCTGACGCCCCCGTCGAGCAGCTCGAACATGCCCGGCAGCGCCTTGGCCCTCACGCCGGCGCCGAGGGCGGCGTCGACAACGCGGCGGACCGTCTCGCCCGGCGCCGTGGGCATCGCGATGACCACCTCGTCGATCTCGTGGGCAGCCACGATGGCGGGCAGGTCGTCGAGCCGCCCGAGGACGGGTGTCTGGTGGATCTTCTTGCCAAGCTTGGCCTCGTCATCGTCCAGGAAGCCGACGGCGACGAGCCCGAGCTGCGGGTTGCGGGCGAGCTCGCGCACGGCCATGGCGCCGGCTTCCCCGGCTCCGACGACGAGCAGTCGCCGGCGACGGCGGCGCGGCATGGCCCTGCCGGGCGACCGCGCCTCGGCGATGACGCGCACGGCCACACGGACGCCGGCGACGACGAGCAGCGTCAGGACCCAGTCGATGGCCGGCACCGACCGCGGATAGCTCGAGACCACGCCGAGCGACACGGCCAGCA
Organism: uncultured Vicinamibacteraceae bacterium; assembly: GCA_964430855.1. GTDB lineage: Bacteria > Acidobacteriota > Vicinamibacteria > Vicinamibacterales > Vicinamibacteraceae > JAEZDP01. The sequence goes on along the minus strand of CAYSHC010000010.1, from coordinate 5,436 downwards.
GCGTCACCGCGGAGAAGAGCACCGACGCCACGGAGACCGCCGTGACGATGGGCACGAGGTCCGACAGCGTGACGTACCGCCAGAAGCGCGAGTAGAGGCCGAACAGGTAGAACGTCGGCAGCTTGATGAGCGGCCCGACGACCAGCGAGAAGTCCACCGCGTCGGCGAACGGGTGCGTCGACGACAGCGGAGCCATCCAGTCGAGGCGGAGGACGAACGCCCCGGCCATGCTGAGCGTGACGAGGACGAGGTCGGCGAGCAGGATGTAGCGGTTACGCATCGGTTCTGGGCCTGGCCGGATCGAGCGACGCCCGCTCAGCGTACGCCACCGTCGCGCACAGGACGAGCGCTCCGGCAACGACGGGCAACGGCCACGCGGCGGTCAGCGGACGCGGCGCGCCGAGCATCACGACGCCCGCAACCGCGCCGGCCGCGGCGAGGCCACCGTACAGCAACGACACGGCCCGATGGCTCCAGCCGCTGATGACCAGCCGCTGGTAGAGATGTGAACGGTGCGCCTCCCACAGGCGCTCGCCCCGCAGCCCGCGCCGCACCAGGGTCAGGCCGGTGTCGAAGAGGAAGGGCCACAAGGGCAGCATCGACGCGACGAGGAGATCGGACGGGCCGAGCACCCAGGGCGTCGTGGCCAGCAGCAGACCGAGCACGGCGCTGCCGACATCGCCCATGAAGATGCGCGCCGGCGGCCAGTTGTGCAGGAGGAAGCCCGCCATGGTGCCGGCGAGCAGCGCGCCGGCGCCCATCAGGAAAACGCTCGGGACCAGCGCGCCGTAGGCCACCCAGGCCAGGCCGGCGACCAGCGCCTGCGTGCCGGCGATGCCGTCGACGCCGTCCATGAAGTTGAACGCGTTGACGAACCAGGCTGCCCACAGGATGCCCACGGCAAGGCTGACGCCGGAGACGACGACGTCGACGTGCAGCGGCCAGACGGTGACCGTCCGGACGCCTCCGACGCTCGCCATGACGAGCGCGGCCCCCGCCAGGTGCGCGCAGAGCCTCACGACGGGCGGCAGCGGCCGCACGTCGTCACGCAAGGAGACGCCGGCGATGAAGAGCGCCGCCGCGATGGTGGCCAGCAGCGGCGCGGCGTCGCCGCGGAGGGAGACCGGCAGGCACCACCACCACAGCGCCAGGCCGACGAGCAGCACGGGCACGAACGCCAGCCCGCCGGGCCGCGGCGTCGGCACGTGGTGCGACGAGCGCTCGTTGGGCAGGTCGAGCAGCGCGCGCCGTGCCGCCCAGCCGCGCACGAGCTCGACCGTGACTGCCGTGACGCCGCCCGCGACGAGGGCCAGGCCGAGCAGCAGCAGCGGAAGCAGCATGGATGGTCCGGGTGACGCGCGCCTATTCTATCGGGCCGGCAGGTCCCCGCTGCGGCGCAGGGCCTCGACGACGAGGCGCCAGCCCTCGTCGAGCCTGCGCGACGGCGTGAACCCCAGCTCGCGCTGGAGCCGCGTGCCGTCCACGGCCACGTCCTCGAGGAGCGTGTCGAGCGAGGCGCGCGACACCGGCGGACGCGTCCCCGCCAGTGCGCACGCGCGCTCGAGGACGAACAACCCGGCCCGCACGCCGTGCACAGGCAGGGCGGCGCGCGGCGCCCGCCGGCCGAGCGCGGCGCAGATCGCCCCGACGATGCGGCGCACCTCATGGGTCTCGCCGTCGGTGACGTTGTAGACCTGCCCGGCAGCCTCGGGCGCCTCGACCGCCAGCACGCACGCACGCGCGACATCGTCCTCGTGGACGAGCGTCCGCCTGTTGGTGCCCCGGCCAACCTGCACGTACCGGCCGCGCGCAAGGGCATTCACGAGGCGCCTGTAGTTGCCCTTGACCCCTGCGCCGTAGACCGCCGCCAGGCGGAGGACGACGCCCAGGGCGTCGCCGGCTGGCGTCCGGGCCGCGAGCACGTGCTGCTCACCGGCATGCTTCGTCCGCGCGTACGGCGTGAGGGGCCGGCAGGGCGTGCTCTCGTCAATCAGTCCCGACGGCGGCCGGGCATCGCCGTACACGGTGATCGTGCTTGCGTACACCAGGCGCCCCACGCCGGCGTCGATCGAAGCGCGCACGAGCGCTGCCGTCGCCTCGTCGTTCACGCGGCGATACTCGTCGAGGAGGGCGGGGGGTGGATCGGTCACGTGGAGCAGCGCGGCGAGATGGACGACCGCGTCCATCCCGTCGACAGCGCGACGCAGCGACGCCGGGTCCGTCAGGTCGCCGACGCGCGTCGCGACGGCGCCTGGCAACGCTGATGACGCCGGCCTGACCAACGCGTGCACCTCGGCGCCCGCGCTGACCAGGGCGTCGAGGACAGGCCGCCCGATCGCGCCCGTCGCGCCGGTGACCAGGACGCGACGCCCGACGAGGCCGCCGGGCGCCGGCGCGGCCGGCCGCGCCGCAGAGGGGCGGGCAGGCGTCACGCCGGGGTCACGCGAGCGGCTGTGCGGGAACGCCGCCCTTCTCGAGCCGTGCGAGATCGGCATCCACCATCATGGTGACCAGGCCGCGGAAGTCCACTTCCTGGCGCCAGCCGAGCTCCTGTCGGGCCTTGCTGGGGTCGCCAATCAGCAGGTCGACCTCCGCCGGCCGGAGGTACCGGGGGTCCACCTTCACGTAGCGCTCCCAGTCGAGCCCGACGTGCTCGAACGCGATCTGCACCAGCTCGCGGACCGCGTGCGTCTCGCCCGTGGCCACCACGTAATCGTCGGGCGAGGGCTGCTGGAGCATCAGCCACATCGCCTTGACGTAGTCGCCCGCAAAGCCCCAGTCGCGCTGCGCGTCGAGGTTGCCGAGCGCGAGCGAGTCGGACAGCCCCAGCTTGATGCGCGCGACGCCGTCGGTGACCTTGCGCGTGACGAACTCGAGGCCGCGGCGCGGCGACTCGTGGTTGAAGAGGATGCCCGAGCAGGCAAACATGTCGTAGCTCTCACGGTAGTTGACCGTGATGTAGTGCCCGTAGACCTTCGACACGCCGTAGGGCGAGCGCGGGTGGAAGGGCGTCATCTCGCTCTGCGGCACCTCGCGCACCTTGCCGAACATCTCGCTCGAGCTCGCCTGGTAGAACCGGATGCTCCGGTCCACCTGCCGGATGGCCTCGAGCACGCGCGTCACGCCCTGGCTGTTGAACTCGCCGGTCAGCAGCGGCGTGTCCCACGACGCGGGCACGAACGACATGGCGGCGAGGTTGTACACCTCGTGTGGCCGGACCTCGTCGATCAGCCGCAGGATGGACAGCTGGTCGAGCAGGTCGGCCGGGCGGAGCTCGATCCGGTCGAGCAGGTGCTCGATGCGCCACAGGTTCGGCGCCGAGGACCGCCGGACGACGCCGACGACGTGATAGCCCTTCTCGAGCAGGAGTTCGGCCAGATAGGAGCCATCCTGCCCGGTGATCCCGGTGATGATCGCGCGCTTGCTCATGCTGGAGGTGTCGTCACGCCCCGTGGCGTGCCATCGCGGTAGGCGCCTGCGGGCGCTCCGACAAGCGCCGTAGTGTACCACCTTGCCGTCGGCACCCACGGGCCATGGCACGCCACGCCCTCCGGTGACCGCCAACAGGCCGAGGCTGTCATCATTCATCCGTCAAGGCGACTTTTTGGCGTTAGCACGGAAGACTTCTGAAGCGCGCCTTCCACTCCTGACACGCCGCTCCGCAGGGAGGCGCGCAGTATTCGCATGAGTTTACGTGTGCGCGGCGCCCCTACCTCAGCGATGGCAGGCCGCTTGCTTAGTGCTGAGGTGGAGGAAGTAGCGCACACCCATGAAGCGATACGTGATGACGGCGGCGTTTGTCCTCGTACCCGCGCTGATGCACGCGGCACCGGTGATCCCGGTGGTGGGGTCGCCCGGGGCCGGCTGGCAGACGCTCGGTACCGCGGTGGACCCGGCCACCGTCGATCCGGCCACCGCGCCGAATGGCACGCGAAACAACGATTACTGGGCCGGGTACTCGTACGACCGCGCCGACGGCTCGGCCGGCTCGACGGCGTGCAGCGCAGGCGCGCTCGTGCTCGGTTATCCCTGTGACTACAAGCTGAATGGCACGTCGGGCATGCGGCAGCCGGTCAAGCCGGCCGCCCCTGGCGACGAGGTCTTCTACTGGGGCTTCGCGCCCGGCACCGGGAGCGATCCGAACTACAACGCCGACCAGAGCTTCTACCTGAGCGGGCCCATCGTGCTCGACCTCCAGGTGCTCAGCGAGATGACGGCCTGGAAGGACGGGGTCGAGATCGGCTGGTACGTGAAGGACGACCCGACGGCAACCACCGCGCTGATTGGCGGCCCTGGCGGCATTCCGAAGGACGAGCACGGCAACTACGACCTCGGCGAGGCCGTGACCGTGCTGCTCGACGGCGAGTACGGCTTCTACTACAAGAACTACGCGACCGGGACGGCCTACTACACGCAGTCGGAGCTGAACCACATCTTCGCGCCGTCCAGCAGCCTCCTGCCGTACCTCGGGGCCTTCGGTCTCCAGATGGACGACGAGTTCCCGCTGGCGATGTTCAACCCGGCGCTGTACCAGCAGTGGGCGCTCTTCGGCGTGGGCGACAGGTTCTGGCTGGGCCTCGAGGACATCTTCGGCCCGACGACGCCCTGCACGCCCGGCATCCCGTGCTCGGACTACGACTACAACGACTTCCTGATCGGCGGCACGCTGCTGCCTCCGCCGCCGCCGCCCGAGGGCGACGTGCCGGAGCCGACGACGATGACGCTGCTTGCCGCGGGACTGTTCGGGTCGGCCCTCGCGGTGCGCCGCCGCCGGGTCCGGTAGCGGGCGTCACGCCGCCTCACACGGCGCCGCCGCATTCTCCAGGGGCCGCCTCAAGGGGGAGGGGGATAGCACATCCTCTCCCCTTTGCTACGTTTCCCCGCCTCCGCTCCTCCTCGTCTTCAGGTATCGCCCGATCCCGTCCTCCCAGGTCGGCAGCGGCGCGCCCAGCGCGGCGGCCAGCCTGGCATTGGACAGGGCGCAGTAGACGGGCCGGCGCGCACGCATCTCGACGTCGCGCACCGACATCGGCCTGAGCAGGTCGCGGGAGACGCCGAGCAGCGAGGCGATCGCCTCACCGACCTCGGCCCAGGTGGCGTGCCCGGTGTTGACGCAGTGATACAGCCCCGGCGCGGCGTTGCGCGTCAGCAGCCCTATCGTCGCCGTCACCACGTCGTCGACGAAGCTCGGCGACACCGTGCGGTCGACGAAGACGGGCGCCTCGCGCCCCTCGCGCAGGGCCTGCGCGATCCTGTCCACGCTGCTGCGTGCCTGAGGCCCGCCGAAGAGGCTTTCCACGCGCAGGACGTACGCCCGCGGCGCGTCGGCAGCGAACCACTCGCCAAGCAGCTTCGACATGCCGTACACGCTGACGGGACGTGCGCGGTCCTCCTCGGTGTAGGGCCTCGTCGTCTCGCCGTCGAAGACGAAGTCGG
>CAYSHC010000009.1:33036-69378 GCA_964430855.1 uncultured Vicinamibacteraceae bacterium | reverse complement strand
GGGCAACTCGGGCGGCGGCACGCAGGCCGCGTGGCTCATGGCCTTCGAGCCGAGGCTCGCCGCGGCCGTTTCATCCTGCTACATGACCTCATGGCAGCAGCTCTGGCGCGGCCCCGGCCCGCAGGACGCCGAGCAGGTGGCGCCCGGGTTCCTGTCGCGCGGGCTCGACTTCGCCGACCTGGCGATCGCCGGCGCGCCGCGCGCGTTCCTCGTGAGCAGCGCCATCCGCGACTACTTCCCCATCGAAGGCGCCCGGGCCTGCCACCTCGAACTCAAGCGTCTGTATGGCCTGCTCGAGGCCGAGGCGCAGGTCGCGATGGTGGAGACCGACGCGACGCACGGCTGGTCGCAGCCCTTGCGGGAAGGCGCCTATCGCTGGCTGCGCACGTGGCTGCGCGGCCCCGCCGCCCCCGGCGAAGAAGCACCGCTGACACCCGACGACCCGGCAGCCCTGCACGTGACGCCGACGGGCCAGCTCGCGACGTCGGTCGGCTCGCGCACGACACGCGCCGACAACTACGAGTACGCGGGCCACCTCGCCCGGACCCGCGGCGCGGCCACGCCCGACGCCATCCGGGCGCTCGTGCAGCTCGACGCCGGCAGCACGCCGCCAGCCAGGGTGGTCTCGCGTACGCCCGTCAACGGACGCCCGGGACATGAACGGCTCCTGATCGAGGTCGAGCCCGGCGTGCGGCTCGCGGGCACGCTCATGCGCCCGGCCGACGCGACCAGGCGCCGCGGCGTGATGCTCGTCGTCGACGATCGCGGGACGAGCGGCGCCGACCGCGACGCGCTGGGCGCGCGTGCCGACGACGTCGTGCTGGCGCTCGACGTGCGGGGCACGGGCGCCCTTGCCCCGCTGACGGGCGAGAGCGGGTATGCCGCCAGCTATCAGTTCGCCGCCCGCGCGTGGCTGCTTGGCACCAGCGTCGTGGCGTGGCAGGCGCGCGACATCCTCGCCGGGCTCGAGGTGCTGCGGGCGGAAGTCCCCGACGCGTCGGCGCGGACGGTGCACGCGCGCGGCCTCACCGCCCCGGGCGCGCTGTTTGCGGCGCAGGTGGACACGCCGACCAGCCTCGTGCTCGTCGACAGCCTCGTGAGCTACATCGACCTGGCCGCCGCCGACGAATACCGGGACGCGTCGCTGGCGATCGTGCCGGGCGTGCTGAAGGTGACGGACCTGCCGGAGCTGATGGCACTCGCGGCGCCCGCCCGCGTCCAGCTCGTTTCCCCGCGTACGCCCGACGGCGCCGTCATCGCGCGCGAGAGGCTCGAGGGACGCATGGGCGTCGCCGTGCCCGGCAACGTCGTGATGGCTACGCGAGCCGGTAACTGACGAAGGCGACCGACCGGCTGTCGGGCGACCAGGACGGCACGTTGATCGTGCCCTGGCCGCCGAACAGCCGCGTCAGTACGCGGGGGCGTCCACCCGCCAGCGGCATGATGCGCAGCGCGACGTCCTTGTACGGCGGGTGCCCCGTCACGTCGGCCGCGTACGACAGCCAGACGAGCCACCTGCCATCAGGGGACGGATGGGGGAACCAGTCGGCATAGGCGTCGTCGAAGGTGACCTGCTCCTGGCCGCTGCCGTCGGGCCGCATGCGCCAGAGGCGCATGACGCCCGTCCGTTCGGAGTTGAAGTAGATCCACTGCCCGTCCGGCGTGTAGTCCGGACCGTCGTCCAGGCCAGGCGATGACGTGAGCCGCCGTGACGCGCCGCCCTCCACCGGGACGACGTAGATGTCGAAGTCGTCGGCCTCGTGCCGGCCGACGTAGGCGAGCATGCGCCCGTCGGGCGACCAGCCATGCCAGTAGGCGGGCGACTCGCCGACGAGCAGCCGAGGCACCCCCCCGCCGGCCGGCAGGACGTAGATGCGCGAGCCGTTCGGGCCGCAGCTGATCGCGAGGTGCCGTCCGTCCGGCGAGTAGCCGTGGTCGTTGTTGCAGGCGCGGACGTCGCCGGTGTCGAGACGCTCCGGCTCACCGCCGAGCAGCGACACGCGATACAGCAGGCCGCCCTGGTTGATCAGCAGGTGGCGCCCGTCGAGCGTCCAGTTGGGCGCCTCGAATCGCACCGGCGCGCGGTGGATGACGCGACGTGCGCCCGTCGCGATGTCGATCGCTTCGAGGATGCTCTCGACCTGCTCCTGCATCACCTACCGACCCTTCTTCGGCCCCCACGATCCGCGGCGCTGACCGCTCGAACGTGCCGCGCCGACGCCGGGACGGCCACTGCCTGCACGAGTATCGCCGGATCGGCCTGCGCCGGTGCGCGGGCCAGCGGGCCTGTTGCCGGCCGGCCGGCTGGCGCCGGGCCGCGCGTTGCCGTGGCGCGACGGGCCTGATGGGCGCGGTGCCGCACCGCCCGAGGCGGCAACGCCTGACGCCCCGCGGCGCGCTGCCGCTGCGGCGCGCCGCTCGGCGTTGGCCTGCGCCCGGGCACGCTCTTCCGCCTTGCGCTTGCGGATCTCGGCGATGCGAACGGCGCGCGGTACCTCGAGCGGAGCGTCGGCCCGGGCGCCGTAGTCGAAGTCGGGCAGCGTGACGCGCGGCAGGCGCCGGCCGACGGCCTTCTCGATGCGCCGCAGATCCTCTTCCTCGTCGGGGGCGACAAACGTGAACGCGTCGCCCGTCGCCTCGGCGCGGCCGGTACGTCCCACGCGGTGGATGTAGTCCTCGGGCACCAGCGGCACGTCGAAGTTCACGACGTGCCCGAGCGCGGTGACGTCGATGCCGCGCGCCGCGATGTCCGTCGCCACGAGGACCGGGTACGTGCCCGCCTTGAAGCCCGCGAGAGCCTGCGTGCGCTGGGCCTGCGAGCGGTTGCCGTGGATGCGCTCGGCCTTGATGCCCGCCCGCACGAGGAACGCCTGCACCCTGTCGGCGCGGTGCTTCGTCCGCGTGAACACCAGCGCCTGCGACATCTCGCCGCGCTGGAGCAGCGCGAGCAGCAGCAACGACTTGAGGTCCTGCGAGACGGGGTAGATCGCCTGCGTGATGCCGACGGCCGGCGCGGCCTGGCGCTCCTGGTTGATGAGCACGGGATCGCGCAGCATCTCGCGCGTCAGCGCGGCAATCGGGGGCGGCATCGTCGCGCTGAAGAACAGCGTCTGGCGCGTGCCGGGGATGTGCCGCAGGATCTTCCGGATCTCCGGCAGGAAGCCCATGTCGAGCATGCGGTCCGCCTCGTCGAGCACCAGGAACTCGAGGCCCCCGAGCTTCGCGTATGGCTGACGGAAATGGTCGAGCAGCCGCCCCGGCGTGGCGACGATGACGTCCACGCCGCTGCGGAAGGCGTGCTCCTGCGGACCCATGCCGACACCGCCGAAGACCGCGGCGGCCGTGACCGGCGTGTGCACGGCCAGGTCGTTGAGGTCCTCGACGATCTGCGCGGCGAGCTCGCGCGTCGGCGTCAGCACCAGCGCGCGCGTCGTGCCGCGGGGCCGCCCGATGAGCGCGTGCAGGATGGGCAGGAGGAAGGCGACGGTCTTGCCGCTGCCCGTGGCCGCGCAGGCGAGCAGGTCGCGGCCCTCGAGCGCGGGCGGGATGGCGTCGGCCTGGATGGCCGTGGGGCGGGCGAAACCGAGTTCCTTGATGCCCTGAAGGAGGGAGGGATGAAGCGGGAAACTACTGAACGGCACGTGAATCCTATCGACAGAACGCGGCAACCCAAGCCTCGCCGCAGGCTGGCGGTCTGGTGACCGCGGCCCTGAGGCGCTGCCGGAGGACGGCCTGCTTCAGTGGCGCAACCCGTCAAGTGTACCGCGACCCGGGCCGTCCGCGTCCAAGGGGCGTTCGCAGGGTCCCAGCTCGTCCGCGCGCTCATCAAGTCCTAAGGAATTAGTTTGACTCGCACGCCGGCGGCTGATAGCGTCGAGCCTTCTCGAAAGGAAGGCGCAGCAGGCGCGATGCCGCGACGGACATCCCCGACCCCCACCGACGCGGAGCTGCGCGTGCTGGACGTGCTCTGGGACCATGGCCCGGCTACCGTGGCCGACGTGGCCGATCGCCTGCCCGGCAGGCCGCCCCTGGCCTACAACACGGTGTCGACACTGATGCGGATCCTCGAACGCAAGGGCTACGTGGCACGGCAGGCGAGAGTCGGGCGGGCCTTCGTGTTCCGGGCTCGCGTGCCCCGGACGCAGGCGCGTAAGCGAGCGCTTGCGCACCTGCGCTCGCGCCTCTTCGGCGGGTCGACGACGTCGCTCGTGCAGCACCTGCTGAGGGACGAGCGGCTCGCGCCAGGCGAGATCGACGCGCTGAAGCGCCTGATCGAGGAGGCCTGAGGTGACCTGGCTCTGGACATGGCTCGCGCTTGGGCTGCTGGGAACAGCAGCCGTCACGCTCGGTCTGCGCCTGCTGCCGTGGCTGAGCGCGAGCACGCGCAGCGTCGTGTGGATGGCGTCGCTGGCGGCGATACCCGTGCTCGGCGGGCTGCTGGCCAGCGGCGCACCTGGCCTGCTCGTCGGTGACGTGCTGGTGGTGGCGCCGGGTGCGACGGTGGCAGGCAGCGCCGCGTTCGTCGCACCGTCGTCAGCTGGCGGAATCGCCGAGGGCACGCGCCATGGCGAGGTCGGTGCTGCCTCGCACGCGGGCATCGCAACGTGGCTCCCGCCGGATCGTACGCGCGCAACCGTGCTGGCGGCCACGGCGGTGTTCGCCCTCTGGGCCGCCGGCACGATCCTGTGCCTGGGCAGGCTGGCGGCCGGCCTCTTCACGCTGCGCCGGTGGCGTGCGCGCTGCCGACCGATGTCTGCGGCAGCACTCGACCACCTGCCCGCGTGGCGCAGCCTGCGGCAGACCGGGCGCCGCGCCGTCGTCGCGTGGTCCCCGGACGTCCCGACGCCGTGCGTGCTCGGGCCGCGCGCCCCCATCATCGCCCTGCCTGCCAACGCGCGCCTGCTGACGCCGGCCGCGCTGGACGCGATCCTGGTGCACGAGCTGGCGCACGTACGCCGGCGCGACGACATCGCGCAGTTCGTGCAGCATCTCGTCCGTGCGTTCGCGGCGGGCCATCCGGCCGTCTGGTGGATTGACAGGCAACTGACCATCGAGCGCGAGGCCGCCTGCGACGACTGGGTCGTCACGCTGGCGACGGGCCCCCGCGACTACGCGCGGTGCCTCGTGGAGCTGGCGTCGCGCGGCACGGCCCTCGAGGCCCTGCAGGTGGCGGTGCGCGGCGGGCGGTCGCAGCTGGCCGCGCGCGTACGGCGCCTCGTGGATGCGCGCCGTGTGCGGCGGCTGCATGCGGGCGCCGGCGTCATCACGAGTGCGACGTCTGGCGTGGCCGCCGCGATTGTCGCCGCGCTGACGCTGGTGGCGCCGACGGTCGTGCTCCCCGTGCCTGCTGCGGAGGCGAGGCGCGTGTCGAGCCTGCGGTCGACTGCTGCGGCGCAGCGGAGCCTGGCCTGGCCTGGCGGTTCCGCCGCGGCGCTCCGTTCAACGGGCGGCAGCTCGTCCCGGCACGTTCAGGCCACGGCAACCCGGATGGTCGCGGCACGCGTCGCCATCGACCGACCCGTGAGGACCGGACCGGTTCCGGCAGCGGTTGGGAAGCCCGCGCCGCCCGACGTCCGACTGTCGTTGGCTGCGCCCGCGCGCGGTCCACGACTCGCCTTCGCATCGCTGGCGGCGCCCCTCGCCCCGGCACCGGTACCGGCACCGCGACCGCCATCGGCGTCGGCTGTCGGACAGGCGCGAGACCTGACGGCGGACCCTGCCCCCTCGTCAGCGTCCACGTCAGCACCTGCGCCAACGCCCGACGGACGACCCGCACGTGCCCCCTTTATCGAAGCCGGTGCCGTGTTCGGCCAAGCCGGTGGCGCGATGGGCGGGGCGGGCATGGCTGTGGGCCGCGCGGGGGTCGCCATCGGCGAGGCCGGCCGTGAGGCGGGGACGGGCATCGCCCGTGGTGGAGTGGCAACCGCCGGGTTCTTCTCGCGACTCGGCAGGCACGTGGCGGGAACGTTCTGAGTCATGCGCGTCCATCTGATCAACCCGAGCACGCTCTCGTTCGGCACCGCCGTCATCACCCCGCGCTGGCTCTACGTGCTCGCCGCGGCAACGCCGGACCGCTGGGGCACCCCGAACATCGTCGACGAGACGCTCGACAGGTTCGACCCTGCCGATGTCGAGCCCGGCGACGTGGTCGGAATCGGTATTCACACGGGCAACGCGTATCGCGGCTACGAGGTCGGCCGGCTCGCGCGTGAACGGGGCGCCTGGGTCGTGTACGGCGGGTCGCACGCGGGCCTGTATCCCGACGAGCCCCTCGAGCACGGCGGCGCGCACGCGGTGGTGAAGGGCGACGGCGAACACGTGTGGCCGCGCGTGCTCGACGCCTGTGCCGCCGGAGCGCCCGTGCCGCTGTACGACGGCGGACGCATCCCCGGCGCGTCGTTCCGCTCGGCGCGGTGGGACCTGCTGCCGAAGGGGCGGTACATGTGGGGCTCGGTGCAGACGGTGCGCGGCTGCCCCAAGCACTGCTCGTTCTGCTCCGTCTGGCGGACCGACGGGCAGCAGCCCCGCCAGCGCGGCGTGCAGGACGTCGTCGACGAGATCGTCGCGCTGCGCCGCGCCGGCTTCCGCTTCGTCCTGCTCGCCGACGACAACTTCTACCCCGTCAGCCAGGCCGACATCCGGATGGCGTCTCGCCGCGTGGACCCGACGCGCCTCGAGGAGCTGCGCGCCATCCGCGACCAGCGCTTCGCGCTGATGGATGCGCTCGCCGAGCTGCCGCGCGACATGGTCTTCTTCACGCAGATCACGATGGAGGCCGCCGAGGATCCGGCGTTCCTCGACGCGATGCGGCGCGCGAACATCAAGGGCGTGCTCGTGGGCGTGGAGTCGGTGACGCCCGACGGCCTGAAGGCCGTCTACAAGGACTTCAACTCGGCCGGCGCCGATCTCGTGAGCCGGCTGCAGGCGTTTCGCGAGCATGGCGTGCACGTGCTCGGGTCGTTCATCTTCGGGTTGCCGAGCGACAGGCCCGACACGTTCGCGGCGACGACGGCACTGGCGCAGGAAGCTGGCGTGACGTTCGCGCAGTTTGTGATGCTCACGCCGTTTCCCGGCACCATCGACTTCCAGCGCTGGGAGGCCTCGTTCGACGGCGAGGCAATCGACGGCGTGCCGCTGACGCGGTACTGGCTGCTGGAACCGTCGAAGCGCCCGAAGGTCTACACGCCACACCCCGCGATGAGCACGCCGGAGATCCGCGAGGGCACGCAGCGCGCGTGGGACGAGTTCTACAGCCTGCGGCTGATCTGGCGGCGGTCGGCGTGCGTTCGCACGGTCAGGTCGCGCCTCGCGTTCGTCCTGATCTCGAAGCTCTACCGTCAGATGTACGCCAACACGGGGCTGGCGACCGACAGCGCGCGCGCGAACCGGTCGGCCAGGTGGGCGGGCGCCATCGCCGCGTCCGCGCGGCGGTTGTTCCTGACAACCCCCATGCCCGACCTGGCGTCGCCTGTGGTGCGGGTGGGGTCAGGTCTCGACGCGGCGGAGTCCGGGGTCAGGTCTCACCCCTGACACGACGCGGAATCTGCCACGTCCGTGCGGGTTCGGGCTTGTGAGGGCCGAGATCCCGCGCGCTTCGTGGCAGATTCTGCGTCACGTCCAGGGCGAGACCTGACCCCGCGCCCAGCCGCGTCGAGACCTGACCCCAGTTGACATCCGCGCCTGATAGCTGCATCATCCAGGAATGAACGAAAACGGCCACGCCGAGCCAGCGCCCCTCTCCACCGCGCTGATCCACGCGGCCCGCGTGCTCGATGGTCGTATCGAAGCGGCGCTGGCGCCCCTGCGCCTGTCGCTGGCCAAGGTCGGGGTGCTCAAGCACCTCGTCAAGGAAGGCGCCCCGCTGCCGCTGAGCGTCCTGGCCGAGCGCAACCGCTGCGTCCGGTCCAACATCACCCAACTGGCCGACAAGCTCGAGGCCGACGGTTTCCTTCGCCGCCTGCCCGATCCTCAAGACCGGCGTGGTGTGCTCGCCGAGCCGACGGCCGCCGGCGTGCTCGCGTACCAGCAGGCGGTCGCGCTGCTGGCCGCCGAAGAGGCACGCTTCACGGCCCAGCTGTCACCCGAGCTGCGCGACAGCCTGCTCGCGCTCGCCACCTCTCTCGAATAGGCCACGAGTCCTCCATGTCCTGTGAGGTACGACCCCATGTCATGTAATTCATTGCTGCACTGCTAATTACTGCACAACTCTGCAATGAACGGTTCAAGGATCAACAATAAAGGAGCTGACATGTCACACGCGAACTTCCCCCTGCTGCTCGGTTCGACCCGCCTCGGCCCGCTCGACCTCCCCAACCGCGTCGTGATGGCGCCGATGACCCGCAACCGCGCCAACCGCGCCCTCGAGCCCACCGCGTCGACGGCCACCTATTACGCCCAGCGCGCGTCCGCCGGCCTGATCGTCACCGAGGCCACCCAGGTGTCAGCGGCGGCAGCCGGATACCCGTTCACGCCCGGCATCTACACGGAGGGGCAGGTCGCCGCGTGGCGACGCGTCACCGATGCCGTCCATGAGCAGGGCGGCCGCATCTTCGTGCAGCTCTGGCACACGGGACGTATTGCGCACCCGATCAACAAGCCCGACGGCTCGCAGCCGGTGTCGGCATCCGCCGTGGCGCCGCAGGGCGAGATCTTCACCTACGAGGGCATGAAGCCCCTCGGGACACCGCGCGCCCTCGAGGTGCACGAGATCGCCGCCATCGTGCAGGACTTCGCCACGGCAGCCCGCAACGCGCGCGCCGCCGGCTTCGACGGCGTGGAATTGCATGCCGCCAACGGCTACCTGATCGACCAGTTCCTGCGCGACGGCACGAACCGCCGCACCGACCAGTACGGCGGCTCGCGCGAGAACCGCGCGCGCTTCCTGCGCGAGATCGTGGAGGCGGTCTCCGAGGCCATCGGGGCGGACCGCCTAGGCGTGCGCATCTCGCCGTCGTCGGCCTACAACAGCATGTCCGACAGCGACCCTGAGGGCCTGACGACGTGGGTGGCGCGGATGCTCGACAGGTACGGCATCGCGTACCTGCACCTGGTCGATCCCGAGTCGTCCGACGGAGAGACGCCGCGCCGCTTCACGGCCCTGGCGCGGGCAGCGTTCGGCGGTCCGATCGTCACCAACGCCGGGTACACGGTGGAGGCCGCCGAGCAGATCCTCGCTGCGGGCACCGCTGATCTCGTTGCCTTTGGCGTGCCGCTGCTCGCCAACCCCGACTTCGTCGAGCGGGTCCGCCTCGGCGCCGCGCTCAACACGGCCGACCAGGCGACGTTCTACGGCGGCGACGACAAGGGGTATCTCGACTACCCGTTCCTCGACGGCCAGGTCCGGACGACGCTGGAGCCGGTGGCCGTACAGGCAGGCCGGGCCTGAGGACTGGCGTCGTCTTTGCGGCGACGCGCGCCCGTGGCCCTCGGCGTCACGGCCGCGCGTCGCCACTACCCGCGCCCTTCAGCGCGAGGCAGCACCGGTAGCTCGCTACCGCAGATGCCGGTAGACGAGGTCGACGAGGTCGTCGTACATCGCGACGCTCCCGCGCCCGCGGTCACCGCTGGTTGCCGACGCGCATTGCCTGAGCCGGCCGCGCAGAACCTCGCGGCCGACGGCTCTCAGGGCCTCGTGCACCGAGGCAATCTGCGTGAGCACGTCCGCGCAGTCGCGGTCGGCCTCGACCATGCGCTGCAACCCCCGCACCTGGCCTTCGATGCGGCGCAACCTCGTCAGCGTGCGGGTCTTGAGGGTGGCGTCCAGCGCTGTCGCACCACGGTTGTCGGCCGGCCCCCTCGGGCGGACTCGCGGCGACTTCTTCGACACGTCGTCGATCTCCTGTGAAGCACCCGCTTTCGGCCCCGGCCGCGACGTACCGAGGGCCGCGTCAGCACCGCCGCCCGTCAGGCGCTGGCGCCGTCGTCGCCTGCAAGCGATGCGGGCACGGGATCGAGCGTGAAGCCTGCGGCGCCGATGGCGGCGGCCAGCGCCTCCGGCGTCACGCGTGCCGGATCCGCGTCGATGACGGCGCGCCCGACCTCGACTTCGCGCACGGTCACGCCATCGAGCGCGCTCAAGTGCCGCGTGACGGCGGCGACGCAGTGGCTGCAGGACATGCCCGAGATGGTCAGCGTGGTAGTGGTCGGCATACCCGGAACGTATACCCCATCGGGGTATCTGTCAAAGCGGCGAATGGCTGGGATACGATCTCCACGTGGACACCGTTGATGGCGCGGCGCGGCGGGCGACGCGGGGCTGGCGAGGACCTTCAGCAGGCGCGCCCGCGGGACGCAACGCGGGGCCGATGAGGCCCATGCTGGCGGTCGTCCTGACCCTGGCCGTCGCGGCGTTGGCCGGCTGCGCGCAGGCGACACCGCCGAAGTCCGGCGGGAGGACCCCGATCTGGATTGACGTCGACCCCATGATTGGCGAGGCCGGGCGTGACGTCAGTGGCGCGTTCGCGCTCGTGCAGGCGTTCAACAGCGACGTCCTCGAGGTACGCGGCGTCTCCGCCGTCTTCGGCGAGGGGCCGCTCGTGCGCACGTGGCCGATCACGCAGGACATCGTCGACAGGTTCGGCCCGGCGTCGCTTCGCCCCTGGCGCGGTGCCGCCGGCCCGCACGAGCGGCAGGCCCCCACCGAGGCGTCCGAGGCGCTCGCGACGGCGCTGCGGAAGGAACCGCTCGTCATCGTCGCGCTCGGACCGCTCACCAACATCGCGTCGGCCCTGGCACGCGACCCGGCCCTGGCCCGTCGCATCGTACGCGTCGTCGCGCTGACGGGCGCTCATGAGACCGCTTCGGCTGACGAAACGGCCGACGCCCAAGGCCCGCCGGACGAGGCGGGCCCGACTGGTACGCCACGACGCCACGATCGCAACGTCGCCCTCGACGTTGAGGCTGCCAGGGTCGTCCTCGACAGCGGGGTGCCGCTCACGCTGGCGCCGCCTGGCCTGGCGTCGTCGGTGTGGATCACCGAGGACGATCTCGACCGCCTGGCCGCGGGCCCAGCGGCCGCCCGCTTCCTCGCCGAGGGGGCGCGCAGCTGGCTGCACCTGTGGACAGAGAATGGCGCGGCGCCGGGCTTCCCGCCCTACCAGGCGCTGGCCGTGGACCTTGCCGCCTCACCAGACGGATATGGATGTGTCGAGGGGGTTGCCGCCATCGAGACGTCCCCGGACGGGGCCCCCGACGGTGCGAGCGAGGATCAGGAAGGCGCGCGACTGGTCGTGCGGGACGGCACAGCCGGCCGGCTGGTGACGTACTGCCACACACCCGACGCAGCGTTCAAGGACCGCCTGCTGCACGTGCTGGCCCCGCAGGTGGGGTCAGGTCTCGCGGGCGGGTAGTTTCGGGGTCAGGTCTCGCTACTCGACCGTTTCGGAAACTGCCATGCTCGGGCGCCTGGCACGGACCAGAACACCTCGCCGCGTCCCGGCCGGGCGCCCGTAACTTGCAGATTTCGCGCGCTCCGAGTGGCGAGACCTGACCCCGCAGGCCCCGCCCGCGAGACCTGACCCCACTACTGCCTGTCAGTCCCGAACCGGTAGACGGTGGTCGAGCGGTAGGTCTCGCCGGGCCGCAGCAGCGTCGACGGGAACTGCGGCTTGTTCGGCGAGTCGGGGAAGTGCTGCGTCTCCAGGCAGAAGCCGTACCGCCGCTCGTAGACGCGCCCCTGCTTGCCCGTGATGCTGCCGTCGAGGAAGTTCCCGCTGTAGAACTGCACCCCGGGCTCGGTGGTCGAAATCGTCAGCGTCCGGCCCGTGGACGGCTCGCGCACGTAGGCAGCCTCGACAAGCCCCTCGCCGCCCCGCGTCAGCACGAAGTTGTGGTCGTAGCCGAGGCCGTTGCGAATCTGCGGATGGTCGGCGTCGATGCGCGCGCCAATCCGCGTCGCCTGCCGGAAGTCGAAGGGCGTGCCCTCGACGCTGGCCAGCTCGCCCGTCGGGATCAGCGTCGCGTCGACCGGCGTGTACCTGTCGGCGTTGATGCGCAGCTCGTGGTCCAGGACGTCGCGCACGCCGTGACCCGCGAGGTTGAAGTACGTGTGCTGCGACAGGTTCACGTGCGTCGGCTTGTCGGTCGTCGCCTCGTAGTCCACCCGCCACGTGTTGTCGTTGGTCAGGGTGTAGGTCACCTGGACGTCGAGCCGCCCGGGATAGCCCTCCTCGCCGTCGAGGCTGATGTAGCGCAGTATCACCCCGGCCTCGCCGTCACGCTCGAAGGGCAGCGCCTGCCAGTTCACCTTGTCGAACCCGCGCACGCCGCCGTGCAGGTGGTTGGGGCCGTTGTTGGTCGCCAGCGCGTACGCCGTGCCGTCGATTGTGAACGTGCCTGCCGCGATGCGGTTGGCGTAGCGCCCGACGATCGCGCCGAAGTACGGTGAGCGCTCGAGGTAGGGCTCCAGCGCGTCGTAGCCGAGCGCGATGTCGTCGAACCCGCCGTCCCTGTCCGGCGTGCGGATGCTCGTGACGATGCCGCCGTAGGTCAGCAGGTCGATCTGGAGGCCTTGCGCGTTGATGAGGCTGAACTTCTGGACGGCCTCCCCCGTGGGCAGGCTGCCGGCATCCTCCTCCGACACGGTGACGCCGCCGCTCGACGACCGGTCCCCGTCACCCTCGGCGCCCGGCCCCCCGCAGGCCGCGATCATGGCCATCCCGCCAGCCAGCGCACACAGCAACCACAACGCACGAGCCACACACGCTCCTCTCCCGGCGGTGTCCTCCGGCCCCTGCCGGCGTCGCGCCAGGTCTCTCCACCGTACCGCGGATCGCGCGTCAAGGTAGTCAATCGAGAGGCCGAGTGCAAATGGGCCGCAGCAGGACCGGGGTCGGGTTGCGCCAGCGCAACCGTCAGCGCGCGGCCCATGGCGTACGCTTGACGGGATGGCTGACCGCGACATCTCGACGCGTGACGACCTCGAGCAGGTCCTCCGGCGCTTCTACAGGGCGGCCATGCAGGACGAGCTGATCGGCTACCTGTTCACCGAGGTCGCCAGGCTCGACCTCGAGGCCCACCTGCCCGTCATCACGGACTTCTGGGAGAGCGTCCTCTTCCACCGGCTCGTCTATCGCGGCAACCCGATGCGCGTCCATCACGCCCTGCACGCGGCGTCGCCGCTGCGCCCGGAGCATTTCGAGCGCTGGGTCGCCATCTGGCACGAGAGCATCGGCGAACTCTTCGCCGGGCCCGTGGCCGACGAGGCCAGGCGCCGGGCCGCCATCATCGCGCAGACGATGCAGTACCACCTGCGCATCCTCGACCCGGCAACGGCAGTGCGCGGCTAGCGGCGTCCGGCCGTCGGCCCGACGCCACGGCCACCGGCGGCGCCACGCGCCGCGGCAGCGCCGACGGTGTACCATTTCCGGTACGCCATGATGTGTTCGTTCGACCGTCTCCGTTCGAGATGTGTCGCCCTCCTCCTTTGCGGTGCCGCCCTGCTGCCGGCGCTGCTGCTCTTCCGGGACGCGGTCCCCGCACCGGTCCTGCGCGCGCAGGAGAAGGTCGACTTCACCACCCAGATTGCGCCGATCCTCAAGGAGCACTGCTACGAGTGCCACGGCGCCGAGAAGGGCAGGGGCAAGCTCAGACTCCACACGCGCGAGCTCGCGATGAAGGGCGGCTCGACGGGGCCGCTGCTCGAGCCCGGCAACAGCGCAGGCAGCTACATCATCGCCCGTCTCCTCGGCGAGGGCGATGAAGACCGGATGCCGCTCGACAAGGACCCGCTGTCCGACGAGCAGATCGCGCTCATCAAGCGGTGGATCGACGAGGGCGCCGAGTGGCCCGAGGAGCCGGCGCCGTCTGGCGACGCGGCCGCCAGCGACAAGGGCTACGTCGAGCACTGGGCGTACGTGCCGCCGAAGGCGCCACCCGTCCCGCAGGTGTCGCGGCCCGACTGGATCCGGACGCCCATCGACGCCTTCGTGCTGGCGCGACTCGATCGCGAAGGGCTGAAGCCATCGCCCGAGGCGTCCCGGGAAACGCTGCTCCGGCGCGTGTCGCTCGACCTCACCGGGCTGCCGCCGACAATCGAGGAGCTCGACGCGTTCCTGCACGACACGTCGCCCGACGCGTATGAACGGGCCGTCACGCGGCTGCTCGACTCGCCCCACTACGGCGAGCGCTGGGCACGTCTCTGGCTCGACCTGGCCCGCTACGCCGACACCAACGGCTTCGAGGCCGACAACGCCCGCTCGGCGTGGGCCTGGCGCGACTGGGTCGTGCAGGCCTTCAACGACGACATGCCGTTCGACCAGTTCACGATCGAGCAGCTGGCCGGCGACATGCTGCCATCGCCGACGCGCGCGCAGCGCATCGCGACGGGCTTCCATCGCAACTCGATGCTGAACGAGGAAGGCGGCGTCGACCCGATGGAGTCGCGCTACGAGGTCCTCGTCGATCGCGTCAACACCACGGCGACCGTGTGGCTGGGCTCCACGCTCGCGTGCGCGCAGTGCCACAACCACAAGTACGACCCCTTCAGCCAGAAGGAGTACTTCCAGCTGATGGCGTTCTTCGCGACGTCGACGTACGTCGAGCGGCCGCATGGCGCCGGCACGATCTACCGTGAGCCAGAGCTCGACCTCGCGACGCCCGAGCAGGAAGCGAGACGGGCGGCCATCCAGGCGAAGCTCGACGAGGCGGAGCGCGCGCTGAAGGACGAGTCGCCGGCGCGCCAGCAGGCGCAGGCCGAGTGGGAGCAGGAGCAGCTGGCGCTCGCCACGCGCTGGACGCCGCTCCAGCCGTCGCACGTGAGCGCGACCAACGGCGTCACGCTGCGCACCGCCGAGGACGCCACCGTCGTCGCCTCGGGGCCGAACCCGGAGATCACCGTCTACACCGTCACGGCGCCGCTGCCGGCGCGGGGCATCACGGGCCTGCGGCTCGAGGCGCTGCTCGACGAGTCGCTGCCGAAGGGCGGTCCCGGCCGCGACCCCTACGGCCACTTCCGCATCACCGGCATTGACGTCATCACCGGCACGCCCACCGAGAAGCCCGGCTCGACTGTCGCCATTCGCAGCGGCAAGGCCGACGGCGCGGCATATGCCTTCGACGCCATGGCGCTGACCTCCGCCGCCGACAGGACGTACACCCGGAAGGGCCAGGCCTGGGCCATAGACGCCGTCCGCGACGGCTGGCGCGTGCCGCACCAGCTGGTCTTCACGTTCGCCGAGCCGCTCGACCTGCCCGAGGGCACGCCGCTCACCGTGCGGCTGCGCCACGAGGACGGCACGCTCGGCCAGGGGCTCGGGCGTTTCCGCCTGTCGGTGACGACGACCGAGGAACCCGAGCAGATCGTGGCCGTGCCCGCGCGGGCGCGCGCCTGGATGCGCATCCCGGCCAGCGAGCGCACCGAGCAGCAGCGCGCCGAGGTCACCAGCCAGTTCCGGGGGCACTCGCCGCTGCTGGCCGAGGAGCGGCGCGTCGTGAAGGAACTTCGTGAGGAGCTCGGCAAGCTCGCCATCCCGACCACGCTCGTGATGGCGGAGACGCCGTCGTTCGAGCGGCCGTCGATGACGCTCTACGAGCGCGGCAACTTCACCTCGCCCGGGCCGCTCGTCTACGCCGCCACGCCGTCGGCGCTGCCCCCGATGGACGAGACCATGCCGGCCAACAGGCTGGGGCTGGCGCGCTGGCTCGTCTCGCGCAACAACCCGCTGACCGCCCGCGTGATGGTCAACCGGATCTGGGAGGCGCTTTTCGGCCGCGGCATCGTCGAGACGAGCGAGGACTTCGGCACCATGTCGTCGCCGCCGTCGCATCCCGAGCTGCTCGACGCGCTCGCCGTGCAGTTCATGGACGGGGGCTGGCGCATCAAGCCGCTGCTCAAGTCGATCGTCCTGTCGTCCACGTACCGGCAGTCGTCCAACGTGTCGCCCGACCTGCTCGAGCGGGACCCGTACAACACGCTGCTGGCGAGGGGACCGCGGTTCCGCATCGAGGCCGAGATGGTGCGCGACGTCGCCCTCGTGGCGAGCGGCCGCCTGTCGCGCAAGATGGGCGGCCCGAGCGTGTTCCCCGAACAGCCCGATGGCATCTGGGACTCGCCGTACAACAGGGCCCGCTGGATCGAGAGCGAGGGCGAGGACCGCTACCGCCGCAGCCTCTACACCTTCCTCAAGCGGACGGCCCCCTATCCCCTCTTCACGACGTTCGACGCGACGAGCCGCGAGTACTGCACGGTGCGGCGCGTGAGGACCAACACGCCGCTCCAGGCCCTCGCCGCGCTCAACGACGAGGGGCTCTTCGAGCTCGCCCAGGCGCTGGGCAGGCGCATGGCCGAGGAAGGCGGCCCGACGGTCGACGATCGGCTGACGCTGGGCTTCCGCCTCGTGACGAGCCGCACGCCGACGGAGGCCGAGCGGGCCCGGCTGCGGCGGTTCTTCGAGGACGCCCGGTCGCATTACACGGCCCGCCACGACGCCGGCCTCGACCCCGACACGATGGCCTGGACGATGGTCGGCAACGTGCTGCTCAACCTCGACGAGACCTTGACGAAAGGCTGAGGCAGTGAACCAGGACGCTCTGCGCCGCATCACGCGGCGGCACTTCTTCAACCAGATCGGCTTCGGGATCGGCTCGGTCGCGCTGTCGTCGGTGTTCAACGAGAAGCTCTTCGCCGCACCGGCCAGCGCGACGCCGCAGGAGGTGGCCGCGCGGGTCGCCGCCGGGCTCGGCACGCACTTCGCGCCCAGGGCCAAGCACGTCATCTTCCTGTTCATGGCCGGCGCGCCGTCGCAGCTCGACCTGTTCGACGACAAGCCCGCGCTGCGGCGCTTCGACGGCAAGGACGTTCCCGCCGAGTACCTCCAGGGCGAACGCTTCGCCTTCATCAAGGGCACGCCGAAGCTGCTCGGCTCGCCTTACACGTTCCGTCCGCGCGGCGAGTCGGGCGCCGTCATCTCGGAGCTGCTGCCCCACACCGCGTCGATCGCCGATGACATCGCCATCATCCGGTCGATGCACACGACGCAGTTCAACCACGCCCCGGCCCAGATCTTCATGAACACGGGCCACCAGATCATCGGCCGGCCGAGCATGGGCGCGTGGCTGTCCTACGGGCTGGGGTCCGAGAGCCAGGACCTGCCCGCCTTCGTCGTCCTGCTGTCGGGCGAGAACAACCCCGACGGCGGCAAGTCGTGCTGGGGCTCGGGCTTCCTGCCGACGGTGCACCAGGGGGTCGAGTTCCGCTCGGGCAAGGACCCGGTGCTGTTTGTCTCGAATCCTGAGGGCGTCGACGCCACGGTCCGCCGGATGTCGCTCGACGCGCTGCGCGACCTCAACACGATGCGCCGCGACGTCGTCGGCGATCCCGAGATCGAGACGCGCATCAACGCGTACGAGCTCGCATACCGCATGCAGACGAGCGTGCCGGAGCTCACCGACATCTCCGACGAGCCGCAGTACATCCACGAGCTGTACGGCACCGAGCCCGGGCAGACGTCCTTTGCCAACAACTGCCTGCTCGCGCGGCGCCTCGTCGAGCGCGGGGTGCGCTTCGTGCAGCTCTATCACCGCGGCTGGGACACCCATGGCGCGAGCTTCGGCGAGGACATCGTCGAGAAGCTGCCGCACCTGTGCCGCCAGACGGACAGGCCGGCCGCGGCCCTCGTGAAGGACCTCAAACAGCGCGGCCTGCTCGACGAGACGCTCGTCATCTGGGGCGGCGAGTTCGGCCGCACGCCGATGAACGAGGCGCGCAACGGCTCGAAGTTCCTCGGGCGCGACCATCACCCGCGCGCCTTCACGATGTGGCTCGCCGGCGGTGGCATCAAGGGCGGCGTCACGATCGGCGAGACCGACGACCTCGGCTACAACATCGTCGCCGACCCCGTCGACGTGCACGACCTGCACGCGACCATGCTGCACCTGCTCGGGATCGACCACGAGAAGCTCGTGTACAAGTTCCAGGGCCGCCCGTTCCGCCTGACGGACGTGTCGGGGAAGGTCGTGACCAAGCTGCTCGCGTGACGGGCACCCGCGACCGTGCCGGGCCAGTCAGAAGCCGCATCGCGCGAGCAGAGCCGTGAACCTGGCGTCCGCGCGGAGCGGATCCCATTTCGGGTCGACGGTCAGGAAGATCAGGTGCGCGTCGTGCACGGCGTAGGCTTCGTCGAGCCAGCGGAAGGCCTCGTCCGCCTCGCCAAGGCCGGCCGCCACGAGGGCCATCGCATACGGCGGCACGTACCGGTCGGCTGACAGTACGCGGAGAGTCTCGAGTACCTGCCTCGCTTCGTCAGGCTGGCCGGCCGCTGCGAGCGCATAGCCGCGATGTGACAGGGGCTTGCTGTTACCGGCCGAGAAGCGCGACGACCGCGTGAACGCCGCTATGGCATCGTCGGTGTGCCCTGTCGCCAGCAGTGCCTGCCCCAGCTGCATGTAGCCGATCCAGAACTCGGGATCGAGGGTCGTCGCGGCGCGTGCGTGCCTGACGGCGGCGTCGAAGTCGCGGGCCTGGAACTCCACCTGTGACGAAAGCGCATGAGTCAGCGCGTAGAGCGGATCGAGCTGGCGGGCACGGGCCATGTGCCGCCGCGCCTCGTCGTGCCGGCGCATCTGTGACAGGGTGTGCCCGAGCATCAGGTGCGCCATCGCCGACGAGGGGTCGAGTTCGGTGGCGCGCGTCAGGGCCCGCTCGGCGACCGGCCAGTCCCAGTCGACGATGAAGGCGACGTAGCCGAGCGCGCGCTGGGCGTCCGAGAGGTCGGGACCTGTCGCGACGGCACGCGAGGCTGCTTCACGCGCCTGCGCCTGGATGTCGGCGTGCCGCAGGTCGCTGTTCATCAGGCGCGACGTCAGCGCGGTCGCGATGCCCGCCCAGGCCAGCGTATACGTCGGATCGGCTTCCGTGGCCTGCCGATAGTAGCCGAGCCCGCGCGGCACCGACGTCGCCGTGAGCTGGCTGTGGTGGAAGAGGCCGCGCAGGTACAGGTCGTAGGCCTCGGCCCTGGCGGGCAGTCGGCGCGTCACCGCGGCCAATCTCTCGGGCGACAGGCGCCGCCGCACCTGTGCGGCGATTGCCGCGCTGAGCTCGTCCTGGAGGCCCAGCAGGCTCGCTGGCGTCCGGTCGTACACGTCGGCCCAGACCTGGACCTGGTCCGAGGCTCGAATGAGGCGCGTCGCGACACGGACACGGTCGTGTTCCGCCCGCACCGAGCCCTCCACCAGGTAGTCGACGCCGAGTTCGCGACCGATCTCGGCGAGCGTCTTCGACGTTCCCTGATAGGCGCGCGCCGACGTCCGGCCGATCACCCGGACGCGGGTGGGGTCGATCTGGGCCAGCGAGTGGATGGTCTCTTCGGTCAGGCCCGCAGCCAGATAGTCGCGGTCGGGGTCGGTGCCGATGTTGTCGAACGGCAGCACGGCCAGCGTCAGGGAGGTCGTGTCGGGTGCGTCGTGCCGCCACCAGATGCCCGGGGCGCCGAGCGCCAGCGCCGCCACGAGGACGGCCACACCTCCGCCCCACCACCACTTCACTCGCGGCCGATTCGACAGATGCTCGGCGCCGCCTGTCGGCACCGTGTCGGGTGGCTGCCCTCGAGCCTGCGCGACCGCCGGCGCGGCGTCCGTCGCGCGCTCGTCGGTGACCTCCGCGATGAACCTGTAACCCTTGCCGGGCACGGTCTCGACAAACGTCGGGACGTCCGACGAATCGCCCAGGGCCACCCTGACCTTGCGCACGGCCGTGTTCACGCCGGTCTCGACGTCGACGAAGACGTCGGCCCCCCACAGCCTGTCGGCGATCTCCGCCCGCGAAATCAGTCGGCCGCGTCGCTCCACAAGGAGGACCAGCAGGTCCATGGGGCGACGCTCGAGCTTCACGATGCGGGTGCCGCGACGCAGTTGCCAGGCTGCGAGGTCCAGCGTGAAGGCGCCGAAGCGGTAGCGCGCGGTGCGCGGCGTCTGCTCCATGGCCGGTCATGGCGAGGGGAGGCTGCCCAAGTCTAGTGCGCGCAGCCACATGGAGGTACAGAAAACCTTCAGGTCACCTTCAGGCCCACGCCATGGACCGATGCGCCGCGGCGCGGCAGGCTGACGCCAGTTCGTGACGGGCGATTCCGCCCGGCGAACGGGAGGGTGACATGACGAGCATACGAACCATGCTGTCGGCGGCGGTCCTCACGAGCGCGGGCATCGCGCTCGTGATGCCGGTGGTGACGAAGGCCGCGGTGCAGGGCCAGGTCTCGTGCAACGAGCAGTGGCTCAGGGGAGCCTACGCATTCGCCATCGACGGCAGCATCCTGTCGGGCCCCGCACCGGTGCTCCTGCGCGGTCTGGCGATGACCCAGTTCGACGGCGCCGGCAAGCTCACGCAGGTCGACTTCATGACGCTGGACGGTGCGCCACGAACGACCGAGTGGCTGCCGGCCACGGGGTGGTACCAGGTGAACGCCGACTGCACCGGCTCGGCGGAGATCGCGCCGGTCGACGGGTCCGCACCCATCAGGCTTCGCCTGGTCGTCTTCGACCAGGGCCGCCAGGTGCGAACCGTCGTCGTAGGCAATGCCACAGGCAGTCACGGCATCCGCGTCGACTAGTGCACCAGCGAGGCGCCGTCGAGTGTGACCCGCCCAGGGCGTGGCGGGGGCGGCGCCTACTTCCGAGCCGACTTGAGGTAGTCGACGGCGAGGTGCGCGAGCGCCCGCACGCCGGTGGGCAGCGCGCTCTCGTCCACGAAGAACAGCGGTGAGTGGTTCGCCGCGGCCGAGCCCACCTGCTCAGGCGGCGTGATGCCGAGGAAGAAGAAGAGCCCGGGCGCCTGGCGCTGGAAGAACGTGAAGTCCTCGGCGCCCGTGATGAGCTCCGACTCGCGCACGCGGCCCGGCGCGACGCGCTCGAGCGTCGGCAGCATCCTCGCCGTCAGGTCCGGGTCGTTGGCGGTCACCGGGTAGCCGCGATGGATCTGCACGTCCACCTTCGCGCCGGCCGACGCGGCGACGCCCTCGGCGATCTCGCGGACCCGCCTGTGGATGTCCTCCTGCACCTCGTCGTCGAACGTCCTGATGGTGCCGACGAGCCGCGCGGTGTCGGGGATGATGTTGTTGCGGACGCCTGACTGGAACTGCCCCACCGAGACGATGGCCGGCAGCCTGGTGATATCGACGTTGCGGCTGACGATCGTCTGAAGCGCGTTCACGATCTGCGCGCCGACGACGATGGGGTCGACGCCGCGCCACGGCGCCGATCCGTGCGTCTGCCTGCCGGTGACGACGATGTCGAACTGGTCGGAGGCGGCCATGAACGGCCCGCTCCTGTAGGTGATGGTGCCGGCCGGGACGTTCGCGAAGACGTGCAGGCCGAACACGGCGTCCACGCCTTCCATCACGCCCTCCTTCACCATCAGCTCGGCGCCGGCCGGGCGCTCGTCGAGCGGCGCCCCCTCCTCCGCCGGCTGGAAGATGAACTTCACCGAGCCGGGCAGGCGGTCTCGCACCTTTGTCAGGACCTCCGCCGTCGCGAGCAGGATGGCCATGTGCGCATCGTGCCCGCAGGCGTGCATCACGCCGACGCTGTTGCCTTCGTACTCGCCCGTCGCCCGGCTCGCAAACGGCACGTCGGTCTCCTCGCGCACGGGGAGCGCGTCCATGTCGGCCCGCAGCGCGACGGTGGGACCTGGCAGCCCGCCCGTGAGGACCGCGACGACGCCTGTCCGTGCGATGCCGGTCTGCGGCTCGAGGCCGAGGCTGCGGAGGCGTTCGGCGATGAAGGCCGCCGTCTCGGTCTCGCGGTTCGACAGCTCGGGATGCGTGTGGAAGTGGCGCCGCCACTCGATGAGCTTCGACTCGACGGCAGGGATCATCCTGTCGATCTCGGCAGAGAGCGACTGTGCGCCGGCGGGGACGGCGCCGACGCCGAAGGCCACGCACGCCGACAGGACGGCTGACAGGGGACGAAGCAGGGGCATCTGGATGTGCACGACGGACAGTCTACAAGGAGCGGGCCGGCGTGCCAGCCTGCCGGCGCGTCGGCTCCGGTCCGGCGGCCGTGCGCGCCCGCTCGAGCGAGAACAGCGGATCCGGCGCGGCGCCGTCGAGCACCAGCGCGGCGACGTGCTCGCCCATGGCCGGGCCCATCTTGAAGCCGTGCCCGGAGCCTCCGCCCACGAGCCACACGCGCGCATCTGCCGGGTGCCGGTCCACCAGGAAATGCGAGCCGGGCGTCACTTCGTACTGGCACACCTCGGCGCCGAGCAGCGGCGCGTCCGCAAGCGCCGGGAAGCGGCGGCGCAGCAGCGCACGCACGCTATCGACGCCCGCAGCCGTCACCGTCCGGTCGCCGTCGGTCGGGTCGAACGCCGGGCCGTGGGAGTCGTCCGACACCTTGAAGCCGCGGTTGGCGTTGCCGGGGATCCCGTAGAACATGCGCTCGCGGCGGTCCATCCATACCGGCATCCGCGGCTCGCTCCAGCGCACGTCGCCGGCTGGCGTGCCGAAGTAGAACGATTCCTGCCGCGTCGGGCGGATGAGCGTGCCGATCTCCTCGGGGAAGAGCCGGCCGAGCCAGGGGCCGCAGGCGAAGATGAACACGTCAGCGTTCACTGACGTGTCATCCCTCAGCGCGACGCCGTCGGGGCCCAGCCGCACGGGGCTCGCGGTCGCCGCCTGCCGGTACGTCCCCCCTTCCGCCACGAACGTCTCGACGACGTGCTCGCACGCACGACGGGCCAGCGCGTAGCCCGCCTCCGGCTCCCAGAGCGCACGTCGCACGTCGTCGACGGCCATCTGGGGGAAGCGGCGGCGCAGGTCCTCGGGCCCGAGCCATTCCACGGGCAGCCCCTCGGCACGCAACGGCGCCACCGATGCCTCGCCGAAGCTCGCGTCGTCGCCGAACATCCACAGCGCGCCGATCCGATGGACGAACCGTCGGCGGCTGCGCGCCTCGTGCTCGCGCCACAGCCGCAGCGCACGGGCCGCCATGCGCGTATAGACTGCTCGGTCCCCGTAGGTGCCGCGCAGAACACGCGTCTCGCCACCGGAGCTGGCCCGCGCGTTGCCCGGGCCCCAGGCGTCGATGAGCGTCACGGAGGCGCCGCGCCGCAGGAGCGTGAGGGCGGTCCACCCGCCGAACGCGCCGGAACCCACCACGACGATGCGTGTCACGGCGCGATCATAGCTGGACGGGAAGGGGGGAGGGGACGGACGTGCGCCTGCGGCGTGGTCGATTGGCTGAATCCGGTGGTGTACTATCCGCTCGCCCGATGCAGCAGGAGACCTTTGACGTCGTCATCGTCGGTTCGGGGGCGGCCGGCGGCACGCTGGCCTCGCATCTCGCGCGGCAGGGCGTGCGCGTTGCGGTGGTGGAGGGCGGGCCGCGCATCGATACGCGCACGGACTTCAACACCCACGCGATGCCGTTCGACTTCCCCAACCGGCAGATTCCGACCATGCGGCCGGGCAAGGAAGGATTCGAGAGCGAGCGCAGCCGCGGGGTGGGCGGCAAGACGCTGCTGTGGAACGCCGTGGCGCTGCGGTTCGGGCCGCGCGACTTCAGGGGCCGGACGCTCGAGGGCGCCGGCGAGGACTGGCCCATCGGGTACGCGGACCTGGCGCCGTACTACGACGTCATCGAGAAGGACGTGGGCGTCTGCGGCAATGCCGACGGCCTGGACGACCTGCCTGACGGCCATTTCCTGCCACCCGTCCCGCTGAAGTGCAGCGACCTCATCATCCAGAAGGCGGCGCGGTCGCTCGGTGCCGACCTGATCCACGTACGCAAGGCGACGCGCACCGTGCCCACGCGCACCAGGCTGGCCTGCCACTTCTGCGGCAACTGCATGGCCGGCTGCGACGTCGTCGCCAAGTACAACTCGGCCGACGTGCACATCGCCCCGGCGGAGAGGGACGGGCGCGTCACGGTATTGTCCGACTGCATCGTCCGCGAGGTGGTCGTGTCACCCGAGAACCGGGTGACGGGCGTCCGCTACATCCACCGCGTGCACGAGCGCGAAGGCGAGGTGCGCGGACGCTGCGTGGTGGTGGCCGCGGCCTGCGTCCAGAGCGTGGCGCTGCTGCTGATGTCCACGTCGTCGCGCTATCCCACCGGCCTCGCCAACTCGAGCGGCCAGCTGGGACGCCACTTCATCCCGCACTTCACCGGCGGCATCGAGTGCGTGCTCGAGGAGCTGCGCGGTCAGCGGCCCGTCAACGACGAGGGCTTTCTCGACCACGCGTACATGCCGTCGTTCATGCACACGCGGGAGCGCCCGTACGCCAGAAGCTTCGGCGCGCAGCTGAACTACCAGAACCGGCGGCTGGCGGGCTGGGCGAAGACGCTGCCGGGCTTCGGGCGCGCCTACAAGGCGGCGGTGAAGGCCGCCTATCCCGCATACGTGCAGTTCACGCCCTACGGCGAGATGCTGCCCAACGCCGACTCGTACATCGACCTCGACCCGGACGCCCGCGACAGCTACGGCCTGCCCCTCGCGCGCCGGCACGTCAAGTGGGGCCCCAACGACGAGGCGCTCTTCAACGACATGGTGCGGTGGAGCCTGGCGATCCTCGAGGCGGCAGGCGCCGAGATTCTGAGCGTACCCGCAGGCCCGGCCACCAACCACGAGCTGGGCGGCTGCCGCATGGGCAGCGACCCGCGCACGTCCGTGGTCGACGCGCAGTGCCGGACGCACGACGTGCCGAACCTGTACGTGGTCGACGGCAGCGTCTTCCCGTCCGCGTCGGAGAAGAACCCGACGCACACGATCATGGCGCTTGCCGCGCGTGCCGCCGACGACATCGCCGAACGTCTCCGCCGAGGTGAGCTGTGACCGAGACCCGACGCACCGCCCTCAAGATGCTGGGCGCCATCAGCGCCACCTGCGCGTTCCCGTTTGCCGGCGACGAACTGTACGGGCAGCACCACGCGCCGCCGCAGGCGGCGGCCCCGACGGATCCCTCGGCCCCCTACACGCCGTCGTTCTTCACGCCTGCCGAGTACCGCGCGCTCGCACGCCTCGTGGACGTCATCATCCCGCCGACCGACACGCCGGGCGGCAGCGGCGCCGACGCGCACGCCTACATCGACCGGGTCGTCGCGGCCAACCCGGAGCACCAGCCGCTGGCACGCACAGGGCTCGCCTGGCTCGACCGCGAGGCTCGCGCCGCCGGTGCGAAGGACTTCGCGACGCTCGACGAGGCCACGGCGATCGCCATCCTCCAGCCGGCAAGCGATGCCGTCGACAGGGAGGACACCGAGGCGCGGCGCGCCCGTTTCCGTGCCGACGAGACCGGGCGGCTCGTGTACTTCGTCCCGACGACCGACAGGACCCCGCCGCAGCGTGGACCGGTGGCGAGGGACGGCCAGGCGCCACCGCCCATCGACGACCCGCGCCTGCCGCCGCGCTTCTTCCGGCTCATGAAGAACCTCGCTGCCGACGGCTATTACACGTCGCGTACCGGGTTGCTTGACGAGCTGGGCTACGCGGGCAACACCGCGCTCCTCGAGTTCCCGTCATGCACACGGTAGGGACGGCCCTCCGGGCCGTCTTTCGGGCCGTCTTCCTGGCCGCCCTTCCGGCCATCACCGCGACGGTACTGCTGTCGGCCCAGGCGCCGCGCCCGCCCGACATCGCCTTCGAAGGCCGGATGATCGACCCGGGAGCGTCCGAGACAGCGGCGGTCGCAGACATCAACGGCGACGGCCGCCTCGACATCATCTCGGGCGAGGCGTGGTACGAAGCACCCTCGTGGACGAAGCACCGCTTCCGCAGCATCGGCTACACGAGCGGATACGTGGACGTCTTCAGCGACCTGCCACTCGACGTCAACGGCGACGGCCATGTCGACGTCCTCAGCGTCTCGTGGTTCGCGAAGAAGATCTGGTGGAACGAGAACCCCGGCGGGGCCGCGACCGGCACGTGGAAGGAGCACGTCGTCGCCACCCAGGCTCCGGTGGAGTTCGCCTTCCTCGTCGATCTCGACAACGACGGCGTGCCGCACGAGTTGCTCCCGCAGTTCGGCGACACCAAGGCGCCGCTGACGTGGTACGCGCTGCGTGCCGGCCGCTTCGAGCCGCACACGGTGGCCGACCGCTCGTTCGGCCACGGCATCGGCGCCGGCGACGTCAACGGCGACGGGCGCACCGACATCCTCACGCCAAAGGGCTGGCTCGAGGCGCCGGCCGAGCCCGACCAGCCGTGGACACTCCACGAGGCGTGGGACCTGGGCCAGACGTCGTTCCTGCACGTGCTCGACGTCAATGCCGACGGGCGCGCCGACGTCGTCAGCTCGAACGCGCACGACTACGGGCTGTTCTGGCTGGAGCAGCGCGAGGGAGGCGCCTGGACGACGCACGTCATCGACAGCACGTGGTCGCAGGGACACGCGGTCACCGTCGCCGACGTCAACGGCGACGGGCAGCCTGATGTCGTCACCGGCAAGCGCTACATGGCGCACAACGGCAACGATCCGGGCGAGCGCGAGCCGCTGGGCCTCTACTGGTACGAGTACCGCCGCGCCGGTGACCGCGTCGAGTGGATCCGGCACATCGTGGACTACGGGTCGCGCGCCGGCGGCGGGATGCAGGTCAACGTCGTGCCGCTCACGCCGGGGGCACCGCCGTCGATCGTGGTGGGCGGCAAGTCCGGGCTGTTCGTCTACGAGGCGCGCGGCAGGTAGGCGCGCGGCGGCGCGGCGGGCGCGGTCAACGAGGACGGCATCGAGCGACGCGCCCGGCGCGATGGGTCAAGCGCAACGCGTTCCGCGCCCTCCTCTACCTAGTGCAGCGCGCGAACCCGGATACGGCGATACCAGCACTCATCCTGGTGGTAGGTCAGCATGATGTGCCCGTCGATCTTCTCCCCGAACCCGGGCTCGTTCCGGAACTTGCTCTTCGCGATCCCTGCCTGCACCTCCGGGCTGCCCAGCTCGTAGGTCAGGACGTTGTGGCCGTTCAGCCAGTGCTCCACGCGCCGGCCGCGCACGACAATGCGCGAGGTGTTCCACTCGCCGGCGGGCCGAAGCGCTCCCTCGGTCGACGCAGGCAGCACGTCGTAGAACGTCCCGGTGAGCTGGAGGGGCGTCAACGCCGACGGATAGCCGGTGTCGTCGATCATCTGGTACTCGTGGCCGGGCGCCGAGGGACGGTCCTCGGTGACGAAGTACTTCACGCCGTTGTTGCCACCCGGCGCGACGCGCCACTCCCACTCGAGCTCGAAGTCGCGGAACTTCTCCCGCGTGATGAGCTCGCTGCCCTTGACCTTCGGCACGGTCCGGAGCAGGCCGTCCTTGATCTCCCATCCGCGCTCCGGCAGCGTGTCGCGCCGGTAGCCGCGCCAGGCATCGAGCGAGGTGCCGTCAAACAGCACCTGCCACCCGGCACCGTCGCCGGACGCGCGGCCCTGGGGTTGCGTCGAGGCAGCAGCCGACAGGCCCACTGCCAGTGCGAGGGTCAGCGAGAGAAGGCGTGGCATGGGAGGAGGATACTGCGGTTTTGCTGTATCTTCCGCGGTAGCCCCCGAGGAGCCCATGCCAGACGTTCCAGACTTCGACGTCCGCCCGGAGGTCATCCTCGACGTGGACGTACGCGACGGCCTGCTCTCCGTGTGCCTGAAGAACATCGGCGCACGCCCGGCCCTCGACGTGACGACCGTGTTCGACGAGCCGTTCTCCGGCCTCGGCGGGCGCAAGGCCATTACGTCGATGCTGGTGTTCAGGCGTGTGGCCTTCATGGCGCCCGGCAAGACGTTCGAGCAGTACGTGGACCCGCTGTACGAATACGCCCGGCGCAACGAGCCGATGACGATCGCGGCGACGGTCTCCTATCGCGACCGGGCCGGCACCACGTACAAGGAAAGGATCTCGCACGACCTGCGCGTGTACCTGGAGCTCGGTCAGGCGCGGGTGGTCTACTGAGGAGCGTGCAGCGATGGCGAAGCGCAACGACCCCTACCGCAACTTCAACTTCCGCGTCGTGATTGAGGGCGTCTCCGCCGCCGGGTTCAGCGAGTGCCACGGCCTGACGGCCGAGATCCCCGTCATCGAGTACCGCGAGGGCGGCGACAAGGTGGACATCCGCAAGCTTCCGGGCCTGCCGCGTTACGGCAATGTCACCCTCAAGCGCGGGCTGACGGCCAACCGCGAGCTGTGGGACTGGTTCCGCGCCGTCGCCGGCGGCGCCGCCGACAGGCGCCCGGTGAGCATCGTGCTGCTCGATGAGGCGGGCGAAGCGCTGGTCAGCTTCAACCTGGCAGGCGCGTGGCCGACGAAGTTCGAGCTCGCGCCGCTCGACGCGCTCGGCAACGACGTCGCGATCGAGACCCTCGAACTCGCGCACGAAGGCTTGTCGATAGCGTAGGCCTGCCGCGCGCGTCGGGGGCTACCGAAGGCTCGCCGCGTACAGGTTGTTGACAAAGTGCATGGCGACGGCGGCCCACGTGGACCCTGCACGACGCCTGGCGTAGCCCGCGACGAGGCCGATGAGCACGATGCTCACGCCGGTGACCACCTGCGACGGCTGGAGGACTCCCATGAAGAACCACCCGGGCAGGTGCAGCCCGAGAAACATCAGGGCGGCCGTCAGGTTGGCCCGCCAGAATCCGTAGCCGTCGTCCTCGAGCGTCCGCAGCACGTACCCCCTGAACATCACCTCTTCGAAGAGCGGCGAGACCACGAGGGCGTTGACCTGTCCCCAGCCGGCTGACGGCCACCCGTAGCCGCGCGTGAAGACGTCGAAGACGGCCGCCAGCGCGACGAAGGCCGCGCCAACGGCAAGGCCCACGCGAACACCGCGCGCGGCGCGCACCAGCCCGAGGTACGCAGCGAGCGGTTGCCGGAAGGCGAACCTGACGATGAGCGCCACCAGCGCGATCCAGATCAGGAGCTTGGCCGTGGTCCAGTAGGCGAATCGTGCGGCTCCGGGCAGCGCGTCGATGCCCGCCGCCCGGAAGAGCAGCCATGCGCCGACCCAGCCCGCGATGAGCAGCCCGTAGTACCCGGCGACCGGCGTCATGCGGCGATCGCTACCAGTCGACCACCGAGCCGTCGTCCGGGTCGTAGCGCGTCTCGTACAGCCGCGGCTCGCCCACCTGCGCCATCAGCTTGTCCTCGTCGATGGTGATGCCGAGGCCGGGTTCGGTGAGCAGCGGGCGATGGCCGTCCCGCACGGGCGGCATCGGTTTGGCCAGCAGGTCGAGGTGCTCGTTGTCGCCGCGCTCCTGGATCAGGAAGTTGGGGATGGCCGCCGCCACCTGGAGGCTCGCCGCCAGCGAGACGGGCCCCTGCGGGTTGTGCGGCGCGATGGGCGCGTAGTACGCCTCGGCCATGCCCGCGATGAGGCGCATCTCGGTGATGCCCCCGGCGTAGCACACGTCGGGCTGGAGGATGGCGGCAGCGCGCTTCTCGAGGATCTCCCTGAAGCCCCACTTGGTGAAGATGCGCTCGCCGGTGGCGATGGGGATGTGGGTCTTGCGCGCCAGCTCCGCCATGACGTCCACGTTGAGCGGCTGCACGATCTCTTCGTAGAACCACGGGTTGTACGGCTCGAGTGCCTTCATCAGGAGCAGCGCCGTCGGCGGCTGCACGGCGCCGTGGAAGTCGACGCCGATGTCGACGCTGTCGCCGTGCTTCTCGCGCAGCGCGCGGAAACGCTCGACGACCTCGTCGACGAACTTCTTCCCCTCGACGTACTTGATGGCCTGGCGATCCCTGCCGAGCGGTCCCACCTTCATCGCGTTGACGCCGGTCTCCGCGCTCACGGTGCCGTACACGCGGATGCGGTCGCGCGTCGGGCCGCCGAGCAGTTCGTACACCGGCACGCCGAACGCCTTGCCCTTGATGTCCCACAACGCCTGGTCGATGCCGCTGAGGATGGCTGTCTTGATCGGGCCGCCACGGTAGAACGCACCGCGATGGATCGCCTGCCAGTGGTGCACGACGCGCAGGGGATCCTGCCCGATGAGGTACCGCGCGACCTCCTGCGCCCCCGCCGCACACGCCTTCGCATCGTCCTTGAGCATCTCGCCCCAGCCCACGATGCCGGCGTCGGTCGTGATCCTGACGAAGACCCACGAGTTCTTCAGCACGAACGTGTCGAGCGCGGTGACCTTGATGCGGTCCTTCGGCCCAATCTGCGCGGCGGCCGTGGGCGTGACGGTCAGCGACGCGTCGAGGCCGAGTGCCGCGCCGGCGGCTGACATGCCGCGAAGCACGGTGCGGCGGTCCATCGATCCTGGTGACATGGCGGTCCCTCCTGTCCCCTACTGCACGCCTGCGGGCATCGCTTCCGCGAACGCCGTCTCGACGTAGTCGCCTTCTGCCGTCCCGTCCCCGTCGGCCGCGTTTGCGGCGACGTGGAACACCACGGGCCGCTGCGCGTCGGGCGCGGTCCACTCGAGCGACCAGCGCGCCTGGTCGGCGTCGGCGAGGCTCGTCCCTTCCTTGCGCTGGCTCACGTACGCGACGCCGTTGTACGTCTCGACCTTCACGCGCGGCGCGTCCCCGGGCGCCGCGGCCAGCAGCCCGGCCTGGCTGCCGTCGTCCTTGAAGCGCGCGGTGAGCTGGAACCCGGCGAGCCGTATGCCGGGCCGGCGCAGTGTCACCGTGATGACGTAGCGGGCGCCCGCGCTGAAGCGCTCCGGCACGCCGGCGATCTCGACCCGCTCGGGGCCCGAGTTGACGTCGCCGTGGAAGTGGCAGGCGTGGCAGGAGGGCTCGTCGAAGCCCCCGGAGAACCCGGGCGGCGCGCCCTCGAGGTACGCGGGGGCACCGCCGGCCAGCGTGTGCGGCGCGGTGGCGGCGGCCGGCACGGCCGCCCCCGTCGCGCGCGCCACGACGGCCAGCGCCGTGATCGCGCCAGCCACCAGCACGACGGCGCCTCCACGCCGCGTCATGACGGCGAGATGGTGATGATGCGCCCGATCTTGTTGGCGTCGGTGCCGAACCACAGCGCGCCGGTGGACGGGTCGAACGCCATGTGCCGGATCGTGCCGCTGACCGGGATGTTCGCGAAGAACTGCCCGGTCTTCGGATCGAAGCCGACGAGCCGCTTCTCGGGGCCGGTTTCGGAGAACCACAGCCGACCCTGGCCGTCCTTCGTGAGGGCGTACGGCCGCGCCCCTGCGCCGCCAGGGACCTGCCACTCGCGCGTCGCGCCGGTCGACGGATCGATGCGGATGAGGAAGCCGCGCGCCTCGTCGCCCGTCCAGACCATGCCGTCGGGCGTCACCTCGATCCGGCGCGAGCGCGCCTTCGGATCGCCCTGCTCGAAACGCGTCACCGCGAGCGTCTCCGGATCGATCTTCGCCACCAGGTTGGTGCGCAGCAGCGCCACCCAGGGATTGCCCTGGGGGTCGAGCACGATGCCGTACGGGTTGGACGGCTGGTCGTACGGCACGACGAGATCGACCTTGCCGCTGGCCATGTGCAGCCTGCCGACGCGATTGGACCCCTGCGACGTGAACCAGATGTGCCCCTTGCCGTCGAACACCATCGTGTGCGGGTCGCGGGCCTCGCCCGTCATGAACGTCTTCACCTCACCGGAGGTGGGGTCGATACGCCCGATGCGGCCGTTCCGGTTACCCGCGTACCACGCGACGCCATCCTCGTCGACGATGACCGTATGCGGGTGCGTGCCGTCCTCGATCGTGTACTGCCTGAACTCCCCGCTCTCGGGATTGAAGCGCGCGACATAGTTGCCCGCCTGGCCGACGAACCACACGGTGCCGTCCGGCGCCACCGAGGGGTCGCGCGTGCGCCCGCCCCACTCGACATCCCATTCCCTGAGGTCGTACGGCCCGGATTGGGCGGGAGCCGGCAAAGGCGATGCCAAGACGCAGGCGAGCGCGCCGATCAGAAGCCCTCGTGTCATCGAAACACCCTCCTTCGCTTGGGGGACCGAGTGCGTTTCCCGGCATTCTATAGGTCCACGCGCGCCGAGGCTTCCCCTCTCGGCGGCACGCGTAGAATGACCGGGCTGGAGTTTGAGGACCGATGACCGACATCACGCGCCGCCAGGCGGTCGCCGCCCTGGCCTCGTCTGCCGTCCTTCCGCTGTTGACCGCCTGCCGCGAGACGTCCGGGCCGACAACGGACGGCACGCCACCAGCCACTGGCCCGGAAGCGGAAGCCCAGGCGTTCCTCGAGGCGTGCGCGGACCGCCTGCTCCGCCTGCAGCCCGAGACGGCGACGCTGCTGGGGATCGACAACGGGGACCGCGCCACGCTGCGCTCGCAGCTGGCCGACCGTTCGCCTGCCGGGCAGCAGGCCCTTGCCGACCTCCTGCGTACGGACCTGGAACGGGCGTCCGCTTTCGACACCGGCCAGCTGTCGCCCGCGACCCGCACCGCCGTCGAAGTGGTGAAGAGCGCATACCGCACCGCGCTCGACGGATTCGCCTTTCCGTACGGCGACGTGCCCGTCGGTGGCTGGCGCATCACGCCCTACGTCGTCATCCAGAACGTCGGCGCCTACCTCGACATCCCGCGCTTTCTCGAGAGCGAGCACCAGGTCGGCACTGCAGGCGATGCGGAGGCCTGGGTACAGCGGGTGGCCGCCTATCCGAAGGCGCTCGACGGCGAACTCGACCGCGTCCGCGCCGCGCGGGCCAGCGGGCTCGTGCCGCCGTCGTTCCTCATCGACAAGGCGATTGCGCAGCTCGATCTCTCGATCGCGAGCGCGCGCAAGGGCGAGGGCCTCGTCGGCGTCATCGCCGCCGCGACGGCAGGCATCCCCGGCGACTGGGTCGAGCGCACGCGCCGCATCGTCGTCGAGGAGGTGGCGCCGGCCCTCCAGCGCCAGCGCGACGAGTTGCAGGCGCAACGTGCCGACGCCACCGACGATCCCGGCATGTGGGCGAGGCCGCGCGGCGAGGAGTACTACCGCTGGGCGCTGCGGGCCGGCACGACGACCGACATGAGCCCCGACGAGGTGCACCAGCTGGGCCTCGACCAGCTGAAGGCGCTGCACGGGCGCATGGAGCCCATCCTGGCGAAGCTTGGCTATACGACGGGCTCGGTGGGCGAGCGGATGCAGGCGCTCGCGAAGGATCCGCGCTACCAGTTTGCCGACGGCGACGCCGGCCGCCAGGAGATCCTCGCGCTGATCGAGGACCGGCTCGCCGACATCCGCGCCCGCCTGCCCCGCGCGTTCAGGACGCTCGTGCGCGGCAACGTCGAGGTGCGGCGGCTGCCGCCCGAAGAGGAACCCGGCGCGCCGGCAGCCTACGGCGGCCCCGGCTCGATCGACGGCACCATTCCCGGCAAGTTCTGGATCAACCTGCGCACCACCTCGCTGCACAGCCGCTACAGCCTGCCCGACCTCACGTACCACGAGGCCATCCCGGGCCATGTGTGGCAGGGGGAGTATGCGCAGAAGCTGTCGCTCATCCAGTCGATCCTGGCGTTCAACGCCTACTCGGAAGGGTGGGCGCTCTACGCCGAACAGCTCGCCGACGAGCTGGGCGTCTACGACGACTTCGAGGTCGGGCGGCTGGGCTACCTCCAGTCGATCGCCTTCCGGGCGTGCAGGCTCGTCGTCGACACGGGGCTCCACGCGAAGCGATGGACGCGCGAGCAGGCCGTGCGCTTCTTCGTCGACGTCAACGGGTCGAACCCGCAGGAGGTCGCCAGCGAGGTCGACAGGTACTGCTCGTGGCCCGGCCAGGCCTGCGGGTACGAGGTAGGCCACCAGGAGATCGTCCGCCTGCGGACGCGCGCCCGGGAGGCGCTCGGCTCCCGGTATGACATGCGCGATTTCAACGACACGGTGGTGCTGGGGGGCAACGTGCCGCTCGACGTGCTCGGCCTGAACGTCGACGCGTACATCCAGTCCAGGTAGGGACGGCTCTCCGCGCCGTCCGCGAGCGCCTGCCGCCCGCATGACACGACTGGCCGGCCAGATGACGCGCGCCGGTTGGTATGCTCGCAGTCAAGGTGACGGCGATACACCCACGCTATTCGAGACAGGCGCTGTATGAGCCGATCGGCCCGTCCGGCCAGGCGCTGCTCGCGCGTGCCCGCGTGGTCATCGTCGGCTGCGGCGCGCTCGGCTCCGTGTCGGCCAGCACGCTGGCCCGCGCGGGCGTCGGCCACCTGACGATCGTCGATCGCGACTTCGTCGAGGAAAGCAACCTGCAGCGGCAGGTGCTCTTCGACGAGGCCGACGCGCGCGAGGCGCTCCCGAAGGCGGTCGCCGCGTCGCGCCGCCTGGCGCGCATCAACTCGACCATCGAGGTCACGGGCATCGTCGCCGACGTCAACCCGGCCAACGTCGAGAGCCTCCTCGACCGCGCAGACCTCGTGCTCGACGGCACCGACAACTTCGAGACCCGCTTCCTCGTCAACGACGCCTGCCTGGCGCACGGGCGCCCGTGGATTTACGGCGCGTGCATCGGGTCGTTCGGCCTGATGATGCCGGTGCTGCCGGGCGAGACGCCCTGCCTGCGGTGTGTCGTCCCTTCCGCACCGCCCGGCTCCAATCCGACAGGCGACACCACCGGCATCATCGGCCCCATCGTGAACATCGTCTCGTCGATGCAGTGCGCCGAGGCATTGAAGCTGCTCACCGGCCAGCGCGACCTCGTCGTCGGAGACCTGGTGGCCGTGGACGCCTGGGATCTGGGCCTCCAGCGGCTCCGGACGCGCCCGCTGCGCGACCTCGGCGAGTGCCCGTGCTGCAACCAGCGCCGCTTCGACTACCTCTCGGCGGCGCGCGCGTCGCAGACGACGACGCTCTGCGGGCGCGAGTCCGTGCAGATCTCGTTTCCAGACGGCCACGAAGTGGACTTCGACGCCATCAGCGGCCGCTTGGCGGCGCTGACGGCCGTGCAGCGGAACGCGTTCCTGCTGCGCTGTCGCCTCGACCGCTATGACCTGACGCTCTTCCGTGACGGCCGCGCCATCATCGATGGCACGTGCGATACGTCGGTGGCCCGCAGCCTGTACGCGCGGTACATCGGCGTCTGAGCCGTCCCCGTCCCTCATGATCTACATCGACAACGCGGCG
This sequence comes from uncultured Vicinamibacteraceae bacterium, assembly GCA_964430855.1. GTDB lineage: Bacteria > Acidobacteriota > Vicinamibacteria > Vicinamibacterales > Vicinamibacteraceae > JAEZDP01. Next base: position 34,444 of record CAYSHC010000009.1, on the reverse strand, counting down.
ACCACGTTCCCGAAGCCTCCCGTCGTGCACGACGCCGCCACGACCTTCATCCGGACGCTCGGGGCCAATCCGGGCCGTGGCTCTCACCGGATGGCCGCCTCGGCCAGCCAGGTCGTGGAGTCGGCACGCCTCGCGCTCGCGCGGTTCATCGGCGCGGGCGGCACGCCCGAGCGGGTCGTCTTCGCCCACAACTGCACCGACGCGCTCAACATGGCGATCAAGGGCGCTGTCCGCGCGCGGCAGGCGCACGCCACGACCACACCGCATGTCGTGACGAGCGTCCTCGAGCACAACTCCGTGTCGCGTCCGCTGGAGCAGCTGGCCGCCGACGGCGCCATCACGCTGACGCGCGTCGGCAGCAGCACGGACGGCTATCTCTCCGTGGACGACGTGGTGGCGGCGCTGCGGCCGGAGACGTGCCTCGTCGCGCTCACGCACGCGTCCAACGTGCTCGGCACGGTGCAGCCGATTGCCGCGATCGGCGCCGCGGTTCGCGAGCGTACCGACGGCAGCGCGTGGTTTCTCGTGGACGCGGCGCAGACGATCGGCGTGGAGCCCATCGACGTCGAGGCTGCGCACGTCGACCTGCTGGCCTTCCCCGGGCACAAGGCGCTCTTCGGGTACCCGGGCACGGGTGGCCTGTACGTCTCGCCGCGCGTCACGCTGCTGCCGTGGCGCGAGGGTGGGACCGGCGGCGACTCGAAGCATCCCGTGCAGCCGGACGAGTATCCGCACAGGCTCGAAGGCGGCACGCACAACACCGTCGGCATCGCGAGCCTCGGCGCGGGCCTGGCGTTCATCGGCGAGACGACGCCGGCAGCCATCAGGGAGCACGAGGCGGCCCTGGCGGCCAGATTCCTCGACGGCCTGGCACAGATTCCGGGCGTGACGGTGCGGGGCCCGCGCGGCACCGCGGACCGCGTGGCGACCATCGCGTTCGACGTCGGGGGCTTCGGCTCGCAGGACGTGGCGGCCATCCTCGACTCGTCGTTCGACATCGCGGTCCGTGCCGGGCTGCAATGTTCCCCGTACTGTCACCAGATGCTTGGCACCCACCCGGACGGCCTCGTCCGCGCGAGCTTCGGCTACTTCAACACCGAGGCGGACGTGGACGCCCTGCTCGCCGCGCTCGACCAGATCGCCAGCGCCTGAGCCCGCCGCGGGCGCTGGCCCACGGCAGCCGAGGCCGGGCCGTTCGGCCGGCGACACGTCAACGTTCCCTCACACATGCGGCGTTGGGTGCTCGGAACGTTCGCCGGCTGGACCGCCGGATTCTTGCTCGCGATCCTCTTCATCATCGTCGTCGACTCGCTGGGGATCCTGCAGACGCAGTCGCCGCTGGCCCTCGGGATGGGCGTCGGCGTGGGGATGGCCCAGGCCCGCCTGCTGGCGTCCGTCGTGCGCAGGC
>CAYSHC010000009.1:0-32936 GCA_964430855.1 uncultured Vicinamibacteraceae bacterium | reverse complement strand
CTCGTCGTGGCGGTAGCGCAGTGGGCGCTCCTGAGCCGGTTCTCCGACGACGCGGCGCTGTGGCTCGTCGCATCGCCCGTCGGGTGGATGCTGGCCAGCGCCACCGTCATCGCGAGCGACGGCTGGATCCGCCGCATCCCCGGAATCCCCGGCATCGTCACCGCGTTGATCTACGTCGCCATCATCCTCGGCGGCGGGCTGCTGCTCGGCCTCTGCACCGCCCCCGCCGCGCGACGCCTGTCCATCAGGTAGGGACGGCTCTCCGAGCCGTCCTTCGCGCACCACGACGCACTTCAGGTAACGTAGCGCCCGGCCGACAGGGCGGGCCGCGCGATACGCGATACGCGGTCTCTCCGTCCGCGGCAAGCGGCAAGCCGTTCGCGGTCTGCGGCAAAGCGGACCGCGGTGGACGGTCTGCGGCCATCGAAGGAGCCCGTGTATGAAATTGGTGTTGCTGCTGGTGCTGCTGGCGACGTCCACGCCGGCCTTCGCGCAGGATCCCGTGACGCGGTGGATGGCCGCATCCGAGCCAGGTGTGCGCGTGGTGCCCGACGTCACGTACCTGACCGCGAGCAACTGGGAGGCGAAGCTCGACCTCTATCTCGTCCGGGAGGACGGCTCGCCGGCGGGCGACCAGCGGGCGCGGCCGACGGTGATCTTCATCCACGGCGGCGGCTGGGTGAACGGCGTCAAGGAGGGCAGCGTCATGTCCCTGATGCCGTACCTCGCCATGGGGATGCACGTGGTCAACGTCGAGTACCGCCTCGCGCGCATCGCGCACGCGCCGGCGGCCGTCGAGGACTGCCGCTGCGCCCTGCGCTGGGTGATCCGCAACGCGAAGACCTACGGCATCGACACGTCGCGGCTCGTGGTCGCCGGGCACTCGGCGGGCGGGCACCTCGCGCTGATGACGGGACTGCTCCCGGAGTCGGCAGGACTCGACCGCCAGTGTCCCGGCCCGGAGGAGCCCGCCGTCGCGGCGATCGTCAACTGGTACGGCATCACCGACGTGAACGGGCTGCTGGAAGGACCGGACCTGCGGGCCTTCGCGGTGACGTGGCTCGGCAGCACGCCCGACCGCGAGCGCATCGCGACCCGCGTGTCACCGCTGACCTACGTCAGACCGGGCGTGCCGCCGGTCTTCACGATCCACGGCGACGAGGACCAGACGGTGCCGTACTCCCATGCCGTCCGCCTCCACGAGGCGCTCGACGCCGCGCACGTGCCGAACGAGCTGGTCACGACGCCGGGCGGAAGGCACGGCTACGCGTGCTGCACGCTGGACCAGCGCATCGACGTCTACGAGCGGATGCGCCGGTTCTTCGTCCGGCACGGCGTGCTGCGATGAGCGGGGCCGGGTCCGCCCGGCCGGATACGGCCGGAAGGCGGACCCGCTGCCCGGGCAGGCAGGGCCTCGCTAGCCGGCGAGGATCTCGCGCAGCACCTTGATGCCGTGCGCGCAGTCGGCGAGGCGCTGCTGCTGGTCGCCCACCTCGCGTTCGATGACGAGCGGGCCGGCGTAGCCGACCTTCTTCAGCGTCTCGACGAAACGCCGCATGTTCACCTCGCCCTCGCCGAGCGGCACCTCCGTGCCCCACTCACCCGGCGTCGTCGGCCGGAAGGCGTCCTTGCAGTGCACACTGGCGATGTCCGGGCCGAGGATCTCGACGGCCCGGATGGGGTCGCCCATGTCGTAGAGCAGCATGTTGGCCGGGTCGAAGTTGACCTTGACGTTGTCGCAGGCCAGCTCGTCGAGCGTCAGGCGCAGCAGGTCGGCCGTCTCCTGGCCGGTCTCGAGGTGCAGCGTCACGCCCTGTTCCTTCGCGAGCGACGCCGCCTGGCCGAGCGTGTCGAGGAACGACGTCCGCCCGGGATCGCCGGGCTCCGGGATGAAGCCGCCGTGCAGCATGAGGCGATTGACGCCGAGGGCGCGCGTCCTGGCCAGCCCCCACTTGAGCGTCTCGAGGCGCTCGGCGCGGGTCGCGGGGTTGCCGAAGCCGCCCGTCTCCTTGATCGTCTGCGGCGTGGTGTAGTCCTCGCCCGGGAAGCCCAGCATCGCCGCGTGGATGTCGAAGCCGGCGGCCTTTGCCACCTCGGGCATGCTGTCGCCCTCGTCCCACGACGCGTGATGCGGGTCGCCGCACGCGATCTGGATCACGTTCACGCCCAGCTGATCGAGGAACCCGCGGAGCTCGGGCACGTTCTTGACCTGCAGCGACCAGCTGCAGACCCCGATGGCATACGGTTGGATCACGTCGGTACCTCTCACGGAAGGGACGGCGCGGGACGCGGCTCGCCGGTCGCTCAGCTCGATCGATCCGCCCTGTCGTCCTCGCGGTCCTGGTTGAGCGGGACGGCCATGCGGCCGGGGCCCGCCAAGATACTAGTGAATGCCCGTCTCGCCGGAGAGCTGCTTGGCGAGGTCGGCCATCACGGCCTTCGCGTCGCCGAACAGCATCAGCGTGTTCTCGGCGTAGTAGAGCTCGTTCTCGATGCCAGCGAACCCCGGGTTCATCGTCCGCTTGATCGCGATCACGGTCCGCGCCTTGTCGGCGTCGATGATCGGCATGCCGTAGATCGGGCTGCTCTTGTCGTGCCGCGCGGCCGGGTTGACGACGTCGTTGGCGCCGAGGATGACGCACACGTCCACCTGCCCCATCTCCGGGTTGATGTCGTCCATCTCCACCAGCTGGTCGTACGGAATCTCGGCCTCCGCCAGCAGCACGTTCATGTGGCCCGGCATGCGGCCGGCGACGGGATGGATGGCGAACCGGACGTCGATGCCCTTCTTCGCGAGCTGCTCGTAGACGTCGCGCACGCGGTGCTGCGCCTGCGCCACCGCCATGCCGTACCCCGGCACGAACACCACGCGGTCGGCCTGCTCGAGAATCTGCGCCGTGTCCTCGACCGTCGCCGACTTGATGGTGCGTTCCTCGGCCTGGCCGGCCCTGGAGGCGACCTGCCCGAACGCGCCGAACAGCACGTTGGTGAACGACCGGTTCATCGCGCGGCACATGATGATCGACAGGATCAGGCCCGACGAGCCATCGAGGGCGCCGGCGACGATGAGCAGCTTGTTCTCGAGCACGAACCCCATCGCCACGGCGGCGAGGCCGGCATACGAGTTGAGCAGCGAGATGACCGTCGGCATGTCGGCACCGCCGATGGGCATCACGAGCAGCACGCCGAACACGAGCGACAGGCCCACGAGGATCGGGAACAGGTACGGCAGCTCGGGGTTCACGACGATCGCGATGGCGATGACGAGCCCCGCCCCGATCAGCCCGAAGTTCACGATGTTCTGGCCCGCGTAGGTGACCGGGCGGGTCGGCAGGATCTCCTGCAGCTTGCCGGCCGCGACGAGGCTGCCCGTACACGTCAGCAGCCCGAACATCACCTCGAAGACGATGGCGCCCGCGCGGAACGACGTCATGTCGCCGTCGTGCAGGAACAGGTAGTACTTGCCGATGCCGACGAGGCCGGCCGCGAGGCCGCCGAAGGCGTGCGACAGCGCGGTCCGCTGCGGCACCGCCGTGAGCGGCACCCACGACAGCGGCACGCCGACGATGCAGCCGATCACGAACGCGACGGCAATCCACTCGTACGAGACGACGTCTTCCCGCAGCAGCGTGCCGACGACGGCCAGCGTCATCGCCGCGACGCCCGCGAGCACCGCGCGCCGCGCGGTCTTCGGGTCGCTCATCCACTTGAGCGAGAAGATGAACAGCGCGGCCGAGATCAGGTAGACGATGTCGATCGCCTGTGGACTCACTTGCCCGGCTCCCGCTTCTTGAACATCTTGAGCATGCGGTCGGTGATGAGGAAGCCGCTCACGATGTTCGTGGTGGAGGCGAACACGGCGACGGCGCCGAGCACGGTGCTCATCGGGTCATGATCCGGCCCGGCCAGGATGATCGCGCCGACGATCGCGATGGCCGAGATGGCGTTGGTCAGCGACATGAGCGGCGTGTGCAGCAGGCGTGACACGCGCCGGATCACGTCGAGGCCGATGAACGTGGCCAGCATGAAGATGAAGAGGCCGGTGATGAAGTCCATGGCAGTTGGTGTCCGTGTGCGTACGTACTACGGGCGCGCGGGGGCCTCGGCCGAGACGGGAGCCGGCGCGCGACAGCGGGGATGATAGCAGGCCCGGCCGGGCGGATGCCGGCCGGGCGCGGCGTGGACGGGGACGCTCAGGCCTTCGCGATGGCCTCGCGGAGCGCGTCGAGATGACGCGGAATGGCGTCGTACGGGTCGGGCTCCGCCTCGTACTCGAGGACGATGTAGCCCCGGTAGCCGCCCTCCTTGAGCATCCTGACAAACCGCGGCACGTCGGTGGGGACGGTGCGCTTCGGCGGGCCGATCTCCACCTTGAGCTGGACGTTCACGGCATACGGCAGGATCTTGGCCAGCTCGGGGTAGGGGTCGTCGGCGTCCACGTTGCCCGAGTCGAGGTTGACGCCGAACCAGGGCGAGTCGATCGCCTTGATGATCGGCAGCATCCTGTCGATCTTCGTCAGGTAGTCGTGGTTCTCGAGGCCGAGGATGACGCCGTGGCGCTCGGCGGCGACCAGGGCCTTCTTCAGGTTCTTGATCCCGTTGGCGATGCCCTGCTCCTCCGACACGCCCTTCGGCGGGACACCGCTGAACACCCGGACGACGGGCGCCCCGAGCTTCTGGTAGTGCCCGAGCCACGTCTCGACGTGCGTGTGCCAGCGCTGCAGTTCGGGATCGCTGTCGGGCAGCGTGAAGTTGTTGCGGATGGCGCCGCCCGAGATGTCGAGGCCGTTGACGTGGCAGTGGCGCTTCAGGGCGTTCAGGTAGGCATCGTCGAACGTCTCGGGGAAGAAGTACGACGTCAGCTCCACGGCGTCCACGCCGAGCGTGGCGGCGTAGTCGACAAAGCCCATGAGGTCCATGGCGCCCTTGGTGCCCGGCTTGGCCGTGAGGTACTTGCGCATCGAGTAGCCCGCCAGGCCGATGCGCAGGTGGCTGGGACCGCTCCGGGCGATGGGCTCGATGGCGCCGGCCGGCGCCGGAAGGATGGTGGCGGCCGCCGCGGCCGAGGCCGTCGAGAGGAAGGCGCGTCTGTCCATGGCGCACGATTGTAGCCGGGGTCAGGTCTCGTGTGTGCCTGTATCGGGGTCAGGTCTCGGATCTGGCGGTCCTGGGGTCAGGTCTCGGCGCCGAAGTTGGCTATTCTTGCCACCATGTCCCCAGCCCGGATTCGGGGCGCGGCGCTCTCGGCACTGCTGGCCGCGGCGTGCCTGTCGCTGCCAGCCACCCCTGGTGCGTCTCCGCACCCGACGACCTCGACGTCGGCGTCAGCACGCGGCGTGCGTGGCAGCCCCGCGCCGGCCGCCCAGGCCGCGGCACCGCCCGGCGCGGCCGCCGCCCGCCGCCCGAACGTGCTCATCTTCCTGGTGGACGACCTCGGACAGCGCGATCTCGGCGCCTACGGCAGCACCTTCCACGAGACGCCGCACACCGACCGCCTCGCGCGCGAAGGACTCCGGTTCGACGCCGCGTACGCCTCGGCGCCCGTGTGCTCGCCCACGCGGGCGAGCCTGATGACCGGCCTCTGGCCGCAACGCACGGGCATCACCGACTACATCGGCGCACCCGCGACGCCCGAGGCCTGGCCGCGCAACACACGCGCACTGCCGGCCCCCTTCGCCGACCGCCTCTCCCTCGACGCCGTGACCGTCGCCGAGCACGCGAAGGCGAACGGCTACGCGACGTTCTACGCGGGCAAGTGGCACCTGGGCCCGGAGGGCTGGTGGCCGGAGGACCAGGGCTTCGACGTCAACATGGGCGGGATCGACCGCGGCGGGCCGTACGGCGGCAAGCGGTACTTCTCGCCGTACGACAACCCGCGGCTGCCGGACGGACCTGACGGCGAGCACCTGCCGCACCGCCTCGCCGTCGAGACGGCGCGCTTCATCGAGACGCGCCGGGACGCCCCCTTCCTCGCCGTGCTGTCGTTCTACTCCGTGCACACGCCGCTCCTGGCACGGCCGGACCTCGAACGGGAGTTCGACGCAAAGCGCCGCCGCCTCGGACTCGAGGCACGCTGGGGACGCGAGGGCGAACGCGACGTCCGCCTGGTGCAGGAGCACGCCGCCTACGCCGCGATGGTCGCCGCGATGGACGACGCCGTGGGCACCGTCCTCACCGCGCTCGACGCCGCGGGACTGCGCGACGACACGCTGGTCATCTTCACGAGCGACAACGGCGGACTCTCGACGAGCGAGGGCTGGCCGACGTCGAACGTGCCGCTGCGCGCGGGCAAGGGCTGGCTGTACGAGGGCGGCCTGCGGGTCCCCCTGCTGCTGCGCTGGCCCGCCCTCCAGTCCCCGCAGGACGCCGGACGCGTGGTGGACACGCCCGTCATCACGATGGACGTCGCCGCCACGGTCATCGACGCGATGCGCGGGCCCGCGCATCCGTCAGCCGCCGACGCCCGGGGCACCGCCGACGCCGGACAAGCGGCCCCTGCCGGTGACGCACCGCGGCTGGATGGCCTGAGCCTGCTGCCGCTGCTGGCCGGCCACGCCCTGCCCGCCGACCGCCCGCTCTACTGGCACTATCCGCACTACGGCAACCAGGGCGGCGCGCCTGGCGCGGCGATCCGGCAGGGCGACCTGAAGCTGATCGAGTGGTTCGAGGATGGACAGGCCGAGCTGTTCGACGTCGCCGCAGACCTGAGCGAGACGACCGACCTGGCAGCCGCGCGACCGGCCGACGTCGCCCGGCTGCGCGGGCTCCTGCGCACGTGGCAGCGGGAGGTCGGTGCACGCCAGCCGACCATGAACCCGGCGTACGACCCGTCCGCGCCGAGCGGGCGGGCAGCCGAGCGGACGCCCTGACGCGCTGCGGCGAGTGGCGACGGCAGCCGGGCGAGGTCTCGCGCACAGTGCAACCCCACGGCGCGGGCACGTGTGCGCCTGCCGCTCCAGCGCGCATCGCCCGCCAGCGACGCCCCGCGACGTCGCGGGCACGCGACTGTCGGGGGCGCCCTCAGGACATGAACCGCTTTGCGATGTCCGCCAGGTCGTCCATGACGGAGCCGTCGCCGTCCTGGTCGAGAAGGCCGGTGAGCAACCCGCCGAGCTGGCTGCCTCCCGGCAGCTGCTGGCGTTCCTGCTGGAGGCGTTCGGCCAGGCCGTCGGGGCCGAGCTGTTCCTGACGCGTGGCGCGGCCGAGCGCGCCGAGCACCAGCGGCGCCAGCATGGCGAGCACCTGCTGCGCCTGGCCGGCGTCCACGCCGGCGCTGCGGGCGAGGGCCGTGGCGATGACGTCCGTCCGGCCGCCGAAGACGTGCCCGAGGATGCCGGCACCGGCCGAAGGCGCCTGCCCGCTTCCGAGGAAGCCGGCGATGTCGTCCAGCACGCTGCCGTCGTGGTCACGTTGCAGGGCCGAGGCGAGGGCGCCCGCGCCCTCGGACCGCTGGGCGTTGCGGGCCAGGCCGCCGACGAGCAGCGGGAGGGCGGCGCGGACGAGCGAGCTGGCGGCGTCGGGCGGGAGTCCCGTCTCGTCGCTGACCCTGTGAACGGTCTCGGGCTGGAGCAGCTGGCCGAGCATCTGGTGCAACCCACTCATGCGTCCTCCTCCGGCTCCTGATCGAAGCCGCCTGCCTCGGCGCGGGGGATGTTCCCGTCCGGGCGGATTGCCGTTCCTGCCACCTTCGGGGCGCGAGACCTGACCCCGCCGGGGTCGATTCCGAGACCTGACCCCACACCCCTACTTCGCGAGACCTGACCCCACAGGCTCCTTGGCGAGACCTGACCCCAGGACGGCCTTCTCAAGCTCGTCCTCGAAGGCCACGAGCGCAGCGAGGCGCGCCTGCAGGTCCCCGTCGCGCGCGAGGATCTCCGCGCGGCGGGCATCGCCATCCGCGGCCGCCTCGGCCGCCACATCCTCCGCGACGATCTCGCCGGTCGACGCGCCCGACGCGGCGGCCACGCGCGGCAGGAACGAGAGGCCTGCGTGGTTGATCACGTGGTTGACGGCCACCGTCGCGACAATCTCGCGCCGCAGCGGGTGTTTCTCGAAGTAGTCGCCGTACCGCTCCTGCAGCAGGCGCGGGAAGTACCGCCGCAGCCACGGCGCCGCAGTGGGCCCGTCGGGGAACGCCGAGGCCAGCGTCTGTTCGTAGGCCAGCTGCTTGGACGCCGCCAGCAGCACGGCCAGCACGGGCCGCGGCAGCCCGCGGTCGCGGTGCGGGCTCGAGAGCAGCGCCTCGCGCGACGGCAGCTGCGCGTCCTCGCGGCTCAGCGCCTTCGCCGCCACGAGCCGGTCGATGACGCCGACGAACTCCTCGTACCGCGTGGCGCTGCGCAGGCCGTCGAGCGTGAGGCACCGCGCCTGGAGCCGGTTGTCGTCGAGCACGAGCTCGGTGACCTCGTCGGTCATCTCCCGGAGGATCCGGTTGCGCGCCTCGCGGCTCTCGATCACGCCGGCCGCGACGAGCAGGTCCATGAGGATCTTGATGTTGACCTCGTGGTCCGACAGGTCCACGCCGCCCGAGTTGTCGATGGCGTCCGTATTGCAGAGGCCACCGTGGCTCCAGTACTCAATGCGCCCGCGCTGCGTCACGCCGAGGTTGCCGCCCTCGCCGATGACGCGCGCGCGCACGTCCTTCGCGTCCACCCGCACGCGGTCGTTGGCGCGATCGCCGACGGCGGCGTCGTCTTCGTCGCTCGCCTTGACGTAGGTGCCGATGCCGCCGTTGTAGAGCAGGTCCACCCGCGCCGTGAGCATCCGGCGGATCATCTCCTCGCCCGTCACCTCGTCAGCCTCGATGTCGAAGAGCGCCTTCATCTGCGGCGACACCGGGATCGACTTGGCGGATCGGTCGAAGACACCGCCGCCTTCGGAGATGAGCGACGCGTCGTAGTCGCGCCACGTGGACCGCGGCAGCGCGAAGAGCCGCGCCCGCTCGTCGAACGACGCCTCGGGGTCGGGATCGGGGTCGATGAAGATGTGCTGGTGGTTGAACGCGCCGACGAGCTTCGCCGCGCGGCTCCGCAGCAGGCCGTTGCCGAACACGTCGCCTGACATGTCGCCGATACCGACCATCGTGAACGGCTCGGTTTGCACGTCGTGGCCAAGCCACAGGAAGTGGTGGCGGACGCACTCCCAGGCGCCACGCGCCGTGATGCCTTCCTTCTTGTGGTCGTAGCCCTGGCTGCCACCCGACGCAAAGGCGTCGCCCAGCCAGAAGCCGTACTGCGCGGCGACGGCGTTGGCGGTGTCGGAGAGGTGCGCCGTCCCCTTGTCGGCCGCGACGACGAGGTACGGGTCGTCGTCGTCGTACCTGACGACGTCGGGCGGGTGCACCACCGCCCCGTCGACGATGTTGTCGGTGATGTCGAGCAGGCCGGCGATGAACTGCCGGTAGCGATCGACCAGGTACTGATCGAGCGCCGGCCGGGCCGGAAGCTGGCCCTTCAGCACGAATCCGCCCTTGCTGCCGACCGGGACGATGATGGCGTTCTTGGCCATCTGGGTCTTCATCAGCCCGAGGACCTCCGTGCGGAAGTCGTCGTGGCGGTCGCTCCACCTGATGCCGCCGCGCGCGACCTTGCCGCCACGCAGGTGGATGCCCTCGAGGTAGGGCGAGTGGACGTACACCTCGAACAGCGGCCGCGGCGACGCCATGCCGGCCACCCTAGCGCACTCGATCTTGGCGCTGATGACCGGGCGCTCCGGCTTCTGGAAGAAGTTGGTCCGCACGGTGGCGTCGATCAGGTTCTCGAGGCCGCGCAGCACCTCGTCATCGAGCAGGTTGTCGACGCGCTGGAGCGCGAGCCGGAGGTCGCGGTCCGCCGCGTCCACCGCCGCGGCGCGTTCGTCGTCGCCGATGGTCGGGTCGAAGCGGGCGAGGAAAAGGCGCACGAGGGCGGCGGAGGCCGCGCGGTTGCGCAGGAGGACCGCCGTCACCGTCTCGGCGTTGTAGTTGGTGCGGATCTGGATGAGGTGGTTGCGCAGCGCCCGCAGCACCGCCACCTGGCGCCACGTGAGCCGCTCCAGCGTGACGAGGCCGTTCAGCGAGTCGTCGGCGGCGCGGCCCTCGTGCAGCGCGCGGAGGGCGTCGAGCAGGTGGTCCGGCGCCTCGGTCACGGTGCTGACGGCGCGCGCGTCGGCCTTGATGCGGAGCCGCTCGAGGAAGCCGGTGCGCCCCTCGGGCAGTTGCAGCGTCAGCGCGAGCTCCTCGATCACCGGCAGGGCCAGATGCTCCAGCATCGCCAGGGTGCGCGTGAGCCCCAGCGGTTCGGGCGCGAAGAGCTTGATGGTGACCGTGTCCGCCGACTCGGGCAGCACGTTCATCTCGAGCCGGCCCTCCAGGCGCTCGAGGCAGCGGAGGTCCTCGGGCACCTCCTCGGGCGGTGTCGACGCCCGGTAGAGCGTGCTGCGCGTATCGCGCTTGACGTACTTGCGGAACAGCCGGCGCCCCTCGATGGTGCCGAAGGCCTCCTCGAGCCTGTCGGCGACCAGGTCCTCCCACGTGGCGATCGCGCGGGATGCGAGGCGATGGACCGTCTCGGCGTCCAGCGGCGTCTCGAGCGTGGCCGCGTCGAAGTAGTAGATGATGGCGGCCTTGGTCCCGCAATCGGCCCATTCGCTGAACAGGATCGTCCCGAAGGCCTCGGTGAGCAGCCGCTTCAGTTCCTCCTCGGCCTCGTGCGAGTAGCGGACGTCCGAGAACGCGACGAGCGCGGCGGCATAGCCCGTGCCCTCGCGCACGGTCGCCACGATCTCGTCGTCGCCGACCATCTGCACCATCTGCCCGATGATGGCGTCGAGGTCCTCGGCGCTGGCGTAGAACAGCTCGCGCTTCGGGAAGTGGTTGAAGATGGCGCGCGTCTCGCGGTAGGCGTGCGAGTTCTTGGACAGACCGCTCGTCCCGAGGATGTAGGCGAGCTTCTCGTCGAGCAGCGGCACGTCCTGCGCCTTGGCCGCGAAGGCGCTCTTCGCGAAGCGGCCGATGAGCAGCGTGATCGCGGCGAGGCTGCCGTCGGGGTTCCACTCGCGGATGAAGACGTCCTCGAGCGGCTCGAGATGGTGGATGGCCGTGCCCCGCACGCAGTAGTCGATGTCGATGATGCGGCGATCGGCAGGCCCGGGCCGGAGGTTGCGCTCGATGTCGTCGGGCAGGCCCGGGAAGACGATGGGCAGCAGCGCCTGGTCCTTGAAGGCGCCGAGCGCGCTGTCGTGCTGCGCCTGGACGAGGCCGTCGGTGCCCGCGGTATATCGCATCATGCCGAGCATCACGAAGTTGTCGGCGCGCAGCCACTCGAGGAACCGGCGCGCGGCGTCGACTGGAGCCTGGTCGTCGCCGCCCCTCGCACGGAGACGCCCCGCGATCTGCGTCAGCTGCGTCGACATGGCCTCGAAGTCGTCCACCGCGAGGAAGACGCTCTTCAGCATCGAGAACACCTGGTGCTCGAGCCGGCGCATGCGATCGGGCCGCTCGATGCGCTCGATGCGGAGCTGGCAGTAGAGCTCCTGCGAGCCATCCCCGCCGGGCGGGCCGATGTGGACGACGCGCTCCCATTGGCGCCGCACGGTGAGGCGTGGATGGATGGCCGAGAAGACGCGAAGCCCCTCGTTCTGGAAGAAGTTCTTGAGGCTCTCGAAGATGAACGGCGCGTCGGGCGTGTGGGTTTCGACGATCGTCACCTCGCCCGGACGGCCGTCGACGCCGTTGCCGGGGCTGTCATCGGGCGGGTTGTGGACCGAGACGTGCAGGCCGGGAAGGCCCTTGTAGAGCTGCACCTCCGGCGGCATGGTGTGCGCCAGGAACGTCAGCGCGCCGGCGATGCGCGTGGCCAGCGTCTCTGCCGAGAGGCGCAGGACCAGGCCGTCGGGCACCTGGTCGAATACCGTCGGCACGAGCGCCTCGATCAGGGGACGATCGTCATCGGAGGCGTTGGCGCGGGCAATGCGCAGGACATCGTCGCGCAGGGCCGCGCGTCGTGCAGCGTCGGTCTTCATCATGCCCTCCAATGATAGGACGCACGGCTCGCGAGGATGCTACTCCCGGGCGGACGGCGGAACAAGGCGGGCGTGCCCGCCGCGCGCCGTGCCCCGCTGATACACTAGCCCGCGGCTCGCTCAGGAGATCGCTTCCGGTGTCGAACGCTCACGCTTCCCGTCGCGCGTTTCTGGCGTCCACGGCCGGCACGCTGGCGACTGCCGCCTTCGCCGCCCGCCGGTCGGACGCGCAGGAGCTGCTGTCGCTGGCGCGGCCCGTCCCGCTCGGGATCGACAACTTCGCCGTGCGCGCCTCCGGCTGGAAGGCGCCGCGCCTGGTCGACTACGCCGCCTCGCTCCAGGTCGACTCGCTGTTCATCACCGACCTCGAGTCGTTCGAGCCGGCCGACGCCGAGTCGCTGGCCGCGCTGGCCGCGCGGGCCGAGAAGGCCGGCATCAGCATCCACGTGGGCATGTGGAGCGTGTGCCCGACGTCGAAGGCCTTCCGCCCCGAGAACGGCACCGCCGAAGCGCAGCTGGCCAACGGCATCCGGATTGCGCGGGCCGTCGGCTCGCCGGTCGTGCGCATCGTGCTCGGCACCTGGGAGGATCGCCTGACCGACGGCGGCATCTTCCGCCACATCGACAGCCTTGTCGGCGTGCTGAAGTCGGCGCGCTCGCGGGCGCTCGACGCCGGGATCCGCATCGCGGTCGAGAACCACGCCGGCGACATGCGCTCGGAAGAGCTCGCGACGCTCGTCGAGATGGCAGGGCGCGACTTCGTGGGCGTGAACTTCGACTCGGGCAACGCGCTGTGGACGCTCGAGGATCCCGTCGACGCGCTCGGCCGGCTGGCGCCTTACGTCGTCACGACGAGCCTGCGCGACGGCGTGGTCACCGAGACGCCCGAGGGCGCACGCGTCCGCTGGACCGCGATGGGCGACGGGCAGGTGGACCTGCCTGCGCTCGTGCAGCGGCTCGCTGCCGACTGCCCGGGCGTTCCCGTCCACATCGAGACGATTTCGGGCGTCAGCCGCGACCTGCCGTTCCTCGACGCCGACTTCTGGGACGCGTGGCCGCGGATGGAAGCCAGCAGCCTCGCGCGGTTCCTGCGGCTGATGCGGCGCAAGCCCCCGGTTGCCGCGGCCAGCCTGCCGAAGCCGAACGACGCCGCCGACCAGCGCCGCGAGCTCGAGCGCAGCATCGCCTACTGCCGCCGGACGCTGGGTCTGGGGCTCCGCAGGCCGGAGACGGCGTGATGGCCGGCCTGCGACGTCCGCGGCTGGCCGTCGCCCTGCTGTTCGCGGCACTCGCGCTCCGCACTGGCGCGGACTCGCACGCGCAGGCGCCCGCCGCCGACACGCTGCCCGTCCGGCCCGGCCGCACCCCGCCCAACATCGTCTTCATCCTCGCCGACGACCATCGGCACGACGCGATGGGGGTGGCGGGCCATCCGTTCGTGCAGACGCCGCACATGGATCGGATGGCCAGTGGCGGCGCGCACGTGCGCAATGCCTTCGTGACGACGGCGCTCTGCTCGCCGTCGCGTGCGTCGATTCTTACCGGTACGTACGCGCACCGCCACGGCGTGGTGGACAACTTCACGTCCATCCCGCCGGGGCTGCCGACCTTCGGCGAGTACCTCCAGCGCGCGCGATACCAGACCGGCTACGTCGGCAAGTGGCACATCGGCAACGACACCGACGACCCCCAGCCGGGGTTCGACTACTGGGTGAGCTTCCGCGGCCAGGGGCAGTACCTGCCCGACCCGCCGCACACGACGCTCAACGTCAACGGCGCACGCACGCCGCAGCGGGGCTACATCACCGACGAGCTCACCGACTACGCGCTCGCCTTCCTCGAGTCGACGACGCGCGACCGGCCCTTCCTGCTGTACCTCTCGCACAAGGGTGTGCACGCCGACTTCGTCCCGCCCGAGCGGCACAAGGGGTCGTACGCGTCGGCGCCCGTCACGCCGCCGTCGACCTTGGCGCCGGAAGCCGCCGTCGCGGGCAACTTCCCCATGTGGGTTCGCAACCAGCGCAACAGCTGGCACGGCGTGGAATACCCGTACCACTCGACCCTGGACGTGGCGGAGTACTACCGGCGCTACCTCGAGACGCTGCGGGGCGTGGACGACAGCATCGGCCGCGTGCTCGACTGGCTCGCCGGGCGCGGCCTGCTCGACACCACGCTGGTGGTCTACATGGGCGACAACGGGTTCGCCTTCGGCGAGCACGGGCTCATCGACAAGCGGACGGCGTTCGAATGGTCGATGCGCGTCCCGATGCTGGTGCACTACCCGGCCGCGGTGAAGCCGGGCACCGTCGTCGACGCGATCGTCGCCAACATCGACGTCGCCCCGACGCTGCTCAACGCGGCCGGCCTCGAGGCGCCGGCGCACATGGACGGGCGGAGCTTCCTGCCGCTGCTGCGCGGCGAGCCCGTGCCGTGGCGCGACGCGCTGCTCTACGAGTACTACTGGGAGTACTCCTTCCCGCAGACGCCGACGCAGTTCGCGCTGCGCGGCACCCGGTACAAGTACGTCTTCACGCACGGCGTGTGGGACATCGACATGCTGTTCGACCTCAAGGAAGACCCGGCGGAGTCGCGCAACCTGATCGACGACCCGGCCCACCAGGACCTCGCACGGCAGATGCGCGCGCAGCTGTTCGAGGAACTCGCGCGCCTCGAGGGCATGACGATTCCGCTGCATCCCGTGCGGGGCGGGCAGTCGCGCCTGCGCAACCCCGAGGGGTCGCCGCAGGCGCCGTTCCCGCGCGCGATCATCACGCCACCGAAGAGGCCGTGACGCGTCAGCCGAGCCGCGTCAGCAGGCTCGAGGTGTCCCACCTGCCGCCGCCCGCGCGCTGCACGTCGGCGTAGAACTGGTCGACGAGTGCCGCGACGGGCAGCGTGGCGCCGTTGCGCCGCGCCTCGTCGAGGACGATGCCGAGGTCCTTGCGCATCCAGTCGACGGCAAAGCCGAAGTCGTACCGGCCTTCGACCATGGTCTGCCAGCGGTTGTCCATCTGCCACGACTGCGCCGCGCCCTTCGAGATGACCGACATCACGCGCTCGATGTCGAGGCCGGCACGCGCGGCGAAGTGCAGGCCCTCGGCGAGGCCCTGCACGAGGCCGGCGATGCAGATCTGGTTGACCATCTTGCACAGCTGCCCGGCGCCGCTCTCGCCGATGCGCGTGACGGTCTTCCCGTAGGCGCGCATGATCGGCTCCGCCCGCGTGAACGCCTCTTCGTCGCCGCCGCACATGACGCTCAGCTGGCCCGTCCGGGCGCCGGACTCGCCGCCCGACACCGGCGCGTCGATGAACGCCAGGCCGCGCTCGCGCGCGACCTCGGACAGCTCACGCGCCACCGCCGCGGAAGCGGTCGTGTGGTCGATGAAAATCGCGCCGCCCGCCATCCCGTGGAACGCGCCGTCAGCGCCGACGGTCACCTCGCGCACGTCGTTGTCGGCACCGACGCAGGCGCAGACGAACTCCGCCCCGCGCGCCGCCTCGGCGGGCGTCGCCGCACGCGTGCCTCCGTGCTGCGCCACCCAGGCCTCGGCCCGCGAGGCCGTGCGGTTGTACACCACCACGTCGTGGCCCGCCGCCACGAGGTGTCCGGCCATGGGGCCACCCATCACGCCAAGTCCGAGAAACGCCACCTTTGCCATGCGCGACAGCATAGACGTTCGGGGTCAGGTCTCGAAATCGCGCCCGATGGGGTCAGGTCTCGCCGGGCCAGGGTGGCAGAACTTGAGACATCCCCAGCGAAGCTCGATACTGCGGACGTGCCCGTCCCTCGCTCGCGACTGCTGCCCCTCACCCTGCTGGTCACGCTCCTCGCCCTCGCGCCACACGCTCCTGCCGTTCGCGCCCAGGTCGCGGGCCCGTCCGCAGCCGAGCCGGCAGCTCCCACGACAGGCCCGACCCGGCCGACGTTCGACGTGTGGCTCCAGGGCGTCCGCGAAGAGGCGCTCGCGCGCGGCATCTCGCCGGCGACCGTCACGGCGGCGCTCACCGACATCGCACCCGTGGCGCAGATCCTCGATCGCGACCGCACGCAGGCCGAATTCACCGAGACGCTGCGCCAGTACGTCGCGCGCCGCGTGTCTCCGGCGGCCGTCAGGCTCGGACGCCAGCGCCTGGCGCAGCACCGCAGCCTGCTCGCCCGTATCGAGGCGCGCCATGGCGTGCCCGGACGGTTCGTCATTGCCATCTGGGGGCTCGAGTCGAGCTTCGGACGCTTCAGCGGCGTGCGCCCGCTGATCCCGACGCTCGCGACGCTGGCCTACGATCACCGCCGGCCGGACCTCTTCCGGGCGGAGCTCTTCCACGCGCTCGAGATCCTGGATCGGCGGCTCATCGACCTGCCGCGGCTCAAGGGCTCATGGGCCGGCGCGATGGGGCAGCCGCAATTCCTGCCGTCGAGCTACCTGCGGTTCGCCGTGGACGAAGACGGCGACGGCATGCGCGACATCTGGCGCTCGATGCCGGACGTGTTCGGCTCGATGGCCAATTACCTCAAGGCGCACGGCTGGAGGCAGGGCGAAACGTGGGGGCGCCCGGTGCGGGTGCCGCGGGGCGCGGCGGCGGTCTCCGCCATCGAGGCGGCAGCCCCGCTCAGGACGTCGGGATGCCGCGCGGTGCGTGCGCTCACCGAGCCGCTGCCGCTCGAACGCTGGCAGGCGCTGGGCGTGCGCCGCGAGGACGGCAGCGCGCTCCCGCGCGCCGACATGACGGGATCGCTGCTGCGCACCGACAGCGGCGACTTCCTCGTTTACCCGAACTACGAAGCGCTGCTCGGCTACAACTGCGCCAACGCGTACGCGATGGCCGTGGCAACGCTGGCCGATCGGCTCGCCGACTGACGGCAAAGCGGCGACGCACGGCCGCCCGTCGCCGGGCGGCCGTGTCCGACCTCAGAGCTGGCAGATCTTCTCCGCCGACGACACCGTCACGTCGCTCGGCTTCTCCTCGACGTTCAGCTCCTTCACGACGCCGTCCTCGACGAGCGCCGAGAACCGCTTGCTGCGCGTGCCGAGGCCGAAGCCCGAGCCGTCAAACGACAGGCCCGCGGCCGTGACGAAGTCGCCGTTGCCGTCGGCGAGCATCAGCACGCGCCCGTCGGCGCCGCTGGCCCTGGCCCATGCGTCGAGGACGAACGCGTCGTTGACGGCCACGCACGCGATCGTGTCGACGCCCTTCGCCTTGATCTCGTCGTGCCGCTGCACGAACCCGGGCAGGTGGGTCTTGTGGCAGGACGGCGTGAACGCGCCGGGCACGCCGAAGAGCACCACCTTCTTGCCGTCGAACACCTCGGCCGTGCTGAGCTCCCTGATGCCGTCGGCCGTCATCGTGCGGAACGTCGCCGCTGGAACGCGATCACCCACTGCAAGTGCCATTCGTCAGGATTCCTTTCCGGGAACGAAACGGGGAACACCCCGAACGTCGATTCTACCCGCGCCGCACCCGGGCGCCCGTCATGGCGTCGGCGGGGCGCCGGGAAACGCCATCACCGGACGCACCTCGACACTGCCGGTCCGCACCGACGGAATGCGCCCCGCCACCCGGAGCGCTTCGTTCAGGTCGCGCGCCTCGATCAGGAAGAACCCGCCAAGCTGCTCCCGGGTCTCGGCAAACGGCCCGTCCGTCGTGGTCAGCCTGCCGTTGCGCCTGCGCAGCGTCGTCGCCGTGCTCACCGGCTGGAGGGCCTCGCCGGCGACGAGGTGGCCCGAGGCCACGATGGCTTCCGTGAAGGCGAAGTACTCGGCCAGGAACGCGTCGCCCTCGGCCTTCGACATCGCGTCGATCTGCTGTTCGTCGTCGTAGATCAAGCACAGGTAGCGCACGTCTGTCCTCCGTGGAAGCGGCCGTGCCGGGTCGCCCGTCGACGCCGCGCGGCCTACCTCGTAGTCGAGCGGCCGCGGGCATTTCGACGTGCCGCCTGCGTCCGTCCCGTGCCGTCGACAGTCCTAAAGCCCTGATCGCCCCACGGCATCTGCAGGGGACCGGGCGCACCGGCCGCCGCCGCTGGCTGCTGCTGAGCCGGAACACGCTACACTCGCGCAGGCGAGCCCTCGCGCGTCCACGGTTGCCGCGACGGGCGATCGCGACTGCACGGGCACAGGCACCGATGAGAACCGTCCGGGTCACCCGATACGTCACGCCCCTGCGCGAAGGCGGGTCGCTGCCGGCCATCGTCGAGGCCGACGATGACGGGCTGTACGTGCTGAAGTTCCGCGGCGCCGGACAGGGGCCGCGTGCGCTCGTGGCCGAGATCATCGCGGGCGAACTCGCGCGCGCCCTGGACCTGCCCGTGCCCGACCTCGTGCTGGCCGAGCTCGACCCCGACCTCGCCAGGACGGAGCCCGATCCCGAGATCCAGGAGCTGATCCGCGCGAGCGCCGGCCTCA
This sequence comes from uncultured Vicinamibacteraceae bacterium, assembly GCA_964430855.1. GTDB lineage: Bacteria > Acidobacteriota > Vicinamibacteria > Vicinamibacterales > Vicinamibacteraceae > JAEZDP01. Next base: position 14,535 of record CAYSHC010000009.1, on the reverse strand, counting down.
ACGCGGCGATGGACTACCTGCCCGGCAGCGTGGCGTTCGACCCCGTTGCCACGACCATCGACGCCGACCTCGCCTCGCGCATCGTCTGGTTCGACGCGTTCGTCTCGAACGTCGACCGGACGGCCAGGAACACCAACCTCCTGATGTGGCACCGCACGCTGTGGCTCATCGACCACGGCGCGGCGCTGTACGTCCACCACACGCCGGGCTGGCACGACGACCCGGCCCGTCCCCGCGACCGGTTTGCGCTGGTCCGCGACCACGTGCTGCTGCCGTTTGCGACCGCCATCGAGGATGCGGACGCCGTCCTCGCGCCACGCGTCACGCCCGAACTCGTGGACGGCGTCCTCGCACTGGTGCCCGACGCGTGGCTGGCGCCTGACACGGCGCCAGAGGCCCTGGACGACGCCGCGCGCGTGGCGCGGGATCGATATCGCCGCTACCTGCTCGCGCGCGCCAGCGCGCCGCGGGCATTCGTCGAGGAGGCCGCCGGTGGGCGCTGACAGCGCGTACGACTACGCCGTCATCCGCGTGGTGCCCCGGGTGGACCGCGGCGAGTTCGTCAACGTGGGCGTCATCCTGTCGTGTCCCGAACACGATTTCCTGGAGGCGCGCATCGAGCTCGACGAGGCCCGCCTCCGCGCGCTGGCGCCGGACGTGGACCTCGACGCCGTCCGCCGCAGCCTGGCGGTGTTCCCGCGTGTCTGTGCCGGCGGCGACGCGGCGGGCCCGATTGGAGCCCTGCCGCCGCGGCAGCGGTTCCACTGGCTGGTCGCGCCGCGCAGCACCGTGGTCCAGGTATCACCCGTCCATACGGGCCGCACCGCAGACCCGGGCGAGACGCTGGACCACCTCATGTCCCGGATGGTGAGGGTCGGCAGATGACGGGAAAGACAACGCTTGGCCGGTGGTGGCCCGTGGTGGCGGCCATCGTCATGTGCGTGATCGGCGCCACGACACACAGGCTGCCCGGTGACCTCGCCATCGCGCGCCTGCTCCAGGCGACCGTGTCGGGGCCCGAGTGGGCACTGGCCGTGAGCGGCACCGTCAGGACACCGCAGCTGTTCGTGCTGCTGGCCATCGCCGCCGGGCTCTGCTGGTGGCGGGACGGCCTGCGCACCGCGATGCTGCTGGCGGCCGCGTTCGGCCTGGTCTGGCTCATCGGCGAGCCCATCAAGGAGCTCGTCCAGCGGCCACGCCCCTCGGCCGACCTCGTCAGGGTCGCCGTGGCGCCGCACGGGTACGGCTTCCCGTCCACGTTCGCCACGATGTGGGGCATCACCTGGTTGCCCGTGGCCATCGTCACGTGGCGGCGCAACGCACCGCTCGACACGGTGATTGCGCTGGTGGCCGTCATGCTGCTGGTCGTCGGCCTGGCCGCGCGCGTCGTGCTCGGTGCGCACTGGCCGAGCGACATCGCCGGCGCGTACCTCATCGCCCTGGCGGGGTGGACGCTGGTGCGGCGCGCGGCCGAGCTCCTCGGGAGGCAGGCCTCAGGGGGATGACGCAGGCGACCCGCACGATCGTGGCCGACCGCACCGACGAGGGCGTCCGGCTCGACCTCACGCTCGTGCGGCTGCTGGCGAACGTCCGCCGCGTGACACGGACGCGCATCCAGCGGTGGATCGCCGAAGGCAACGTCAGCATCAACGGACGCGTCACGCGCCGGGCGGCACGACCGCTTCACGCAGGGGACGTCGTGGAGGTCACGCTGCCCTGGCGACGGACGACCGCCAGGCATGAGCCGGAAGACCTGCCGATCGGGGTCGTCTACGAGGATGCCCACCTCCTCGTCGTGTCGAAGCCCGCGGGGATGGTCGCCCACCCGACGGGACGCCACAGGACAGGCACGCTGTTCAACGCGCTGTTGTGGCACGCCCGCAGCTGGGGCACCGATGCGCGTCCTGGCCTCGTGCACCGGCTCGACCGCGACACGTCGGGGCTCATCGTCGTCGCCAAGTCGCGTGCCGTCCACGCACGGACCGTCCGCCTGCTGCGGAGCCGCCAGGCCCGCAAGCGCTATCTCGCCATCGTCGCCGGTGACCCGCCCGGGGAAGGCGTGATCGCCCTGCCGCTCGAGCGGGTGGGCGACGCGCCGCCTCGCATGGGCGTGGCGCGTGCCGGCGGGCTGCCGAGCGAGACCCGCTTCGAGGTGCTCGCGCGCGGACGCGGCGCCACGGAAGGCCTGGCAGTCGTCGCGTGCGACCTCATGACGGGACGCCTCCATCAGATCCGTGTGCACCTCCAGGCCTCGGGCTGGCCGATCGTCGGCGATCCGGTCTACGGGCCCGACACGCTCCCGCCGACGCTGTCCGACCAGGTGCGCGAGGCCATCCTGACACTCGGTCGCCAGGCGCTGCACGCCTGGCGGCTCGCGCTGCCGCATCCCGTCACGGGCGAGCCGATCGAGGCCGAGGCGCCGCTGCCGGAACCGCTCCAGGGCCTCGCGGCGGAGATCGGCTGGACCGCCGCCCCGGCGTCCCGCTGATACAATCTGCCAACGGGGCCCGTCTCTTGTTCCTCCGGCCCTGTGGAGCGTCTGCAGGCCATGACCGTCGCTACATCCACGCCCACCATTCCTGTCACCCGCACCACCACGCCACGTCCGCGCCCTGCGGAGGATCAGCTCGGCTTCGGCAAGCACTTCGCCGACCACATGCTGCTCATCGACTACAGCAAGGGCCAGGGGTGGCATTCGCCGCGCATCGTCCCGTATGGTCCCCTGGCACTCGAGCCCGCGGCCGCGGGCCTGCACTACGGCCAGGCCATGTTCGAGGGCCTGAAGGCCTACCGCCTCGCGGACGGCCGCATCGGGGTGTTCCGTCTCGATCGCCACGCCGCGCGGATGGCCGCCGGCGCGGTTCGGCTCTCGATCCCGCCCGTTGACGAAGCGCTCTTCGCGCAGGGCGTCACCGAGCTCATCGCCGTCGACCGCGACTGGGTGCCGACCCGCAGGGGGACCGCGCTCTACATCAGGCCGACCATCGTCGCCAGCGAGCCCTTCCTCGGGGTGCGCGCGGCCGAGCAGTACACGTTCTTCGTCATCAACTCCCCCGTCGGCGCGTACTACACGGGCGGCATGAAGCCCGTGCGCATCTGGGTCGAGCGGGAGCGCGTGCGCGCCGTCAAGGGCGGCATCGGCAACACCAAGGCCGCGGCCAACTACGTGGCCAGTCTCCAGGTGGCCGAGCAGGCTCGCGCGAAGGGCTGCGACCAGGTGCTGTGGCTCGACGCCATCGAGCATCGCTGGCTCGAGGAAGTCGGGACGATGAACCTGTTCCTGCTGATCGGCGACGAGCTCGTCACGCCGCCGCTCGGCGGCAGCATCCTGGCCGGCGTCACGCGGGAGGTCGTGCTGACGCTGGCGCACGAGTGGGGCCTCAGGGCCAGCGAGCGGCAGGTGTCGATCGACGAGGTGGTGGCGGCGCACGCGGCCGGTGACCTGAAGGAGGTCTTCGGGTCGGGCACGGCGGCCGTCATCCAGGCGGTGGGGACGCTCGTGGATGGCGACCGCGAGCTGTCGATCAACGGCGGCGTCCCGGGCCCGCTCGCCCAGCGCCTCTACGACGCGATCACGCGGCTGCAGTACGGAGAGGACCCCGATACGCGCGGCTGGCTGACCATCGTCTGACGCCGTGACCGCTTCCGCGTCGTCGCCCCGGGTCGTGCCCGGGATCACCTCGCTCGTCGCGTCGGGCCGCCTCGACGGCCTGCGCGTCGGGCTGGTCGCCAACCCGTCGTCGGTCGACGCCGGCTTCACGCACACGGCCGACCTGCTCTGGCAGGCGCCGGGCGTGACGCTGGCGGCGCTCTTCGGGCCGCAGCACGGCTTCCACGCGACTCTTCAGGACAACATGATCGAGACGCCGCACGGCGACGACGCCCGGCGGCGCATCCCCGTGTACTCGCTCTACAGCGAGGTCCGCGAGCCGACCGACGCCATGCTCGACGGCCTCGACCTGCTGGTGATCGACCTCCAGGACGTCGGCACGCGCGTCTACCCGTTCGTCTACGCGATGGCCAACTGCCTCCGGGCGGCCGCGCGTGTCGGGCTGCCGGTGATCGTGTGCGACAGGCCCAACCCGATAGGCGGCGCGGTCATGGAAGGCCCCATGCTCCGCCCCGGGTACGAGTCGTTCGTCGGCCTGTACCCCATCCCGCTCCGCCACGGCATGACCATCGGGGAGCTGGCGCGGCTCTTCAACGACGCCTTCGGCATCGGCGCGACGCTCGACGTGCAGCCGATGGACGGCTGGCACCGCGACATGTGGTGGGAGGACACGGGCCTGCCGTGGGTGATGCCCTCGCCGAACATGCCCACGGTGGACACCGCCGTGGTCTACCCCGGCATGGTGCTGTTCGAGGGCACGCTGCTCTCCGAGGGCCGCGGCACCACGCGCCCGTTCGAGCTGGTGGGCGCGCCGGGCATCGACGCCGAGGCCTTCGCGGCGCGGCTGCAGGCCGAGGGACTGCCCGGGGTGCACTTCAGGCCCGCGTACTTCGAGCCGACGTTCCAGAAGCACGCCGGCGTCACGTGCGGCGGGTGCCAGCTGCACGTGACCGACCGGGAGACGTTCCGCTCGGTGGACGCGGCCGCGGCGCTGCTGGCCGCCTTCCGCGACATGCTGCCCGGGCGGACGCTGCCGTGGCGGCCCCCGCCGTACGAGTACGAGCACACGAAGGAGCCCATCGACATCTTGGCCGGCTCGCCCGCGCTGCGCGAGGCCGTCGACGCCGGCGCCGGCCTGGCCGCGCTTCGTGCCATCATCACCGACGGCGTCGAGGCATTCGACGAAACGCGGCGACCGTTTCTGCTGTATTGAGGTAGGGACGGCCCCCGGCACATCCATCGGCAGGGACGGACCTCCGGGCCGTCCGACGGAGATCACCACACATGCGCACGACGATGAGCACCCTCCTGGCGGCGGCGATGACCGTCGCACTCATTCCGGCTCCTTCCGCCGCACAGACGAAGGTCGAGGACGGCTTCGTCTCGCTGTTCGACGGCAAGACCCTCGACGGCTGGGTCGTCGTCGGCCAGCGCGGCGAAGGCTACGGCGTGAAGGACGGCATGATCTACTGCGCCGAGGGCGGCGGCGGCAAGCTCATGACCGAGAAGCAGTACGACAACTTCGTCCTGCGGTTCGAGTTCAGGATGCCGCCCGGCGGATCCAACAACGGCCTCGGCATCCGGGCGCCCCTCGAGGGCAACGCGGCCTACAACGGCATGGAGCTGCAGATCCTGGACGAGCAGGCCGCGCTGTCGGGCAAGTGGGGCACGCTGAAGGACGCGCAGTACCACGGCAGCATCTACCTGGTGGCGCCGGCGAAGAAGGGCGCGATGAAGCCCGCCGGCGAGTGGAACGTGCAGGAGGTGACGGCCAACGGGTCGCGGATCACCGTCGTGCTCAACGGCCAGACCATCCTGGACTTCGACGTCTCGACGGTCACCGACCCGAAGATCCTCGAGGAGCATCCCGGGCTGAAGAACAAGACCGGGCACATCGGCTTCCTCGGGCACAACGACTACATCGAGTTCCGCAACATCCGGATCAAGGAGCTCTGAGGGAGGACGGCCCGGAGGACGGCTCGGAGAGCCGTCCCTACCGAAGCAGGTCGCGGGCGATGCGCTGATAGTCGTCCACCGCGCGGTGCAGCGCGGCGATCTCCACGTGCTCGTGGTCGGTGTGGGCGACGTGGATCGACCCGGGGCCGTACATCAGCCGCGTCCCCCACCGGTCGAGCAGCGGCGCGTCGGTCGTGTACCCCATGACGGCCGTCTCGAAGCCCGGCAGCCCCTGCATGTGGAGGGCGTCCACGTGGTAGACGTCCTCGACGGCGACGAGCGGCTCGAGTGTCGCCAGCTGCGCGCGGACCTGCTCCACGGGCGTAACGAGGCGGATGAGCAGGTCGGCCATTGCCGACGGCGGGATGACATTGGGGGCGATGCCGCCCTCGATCAGCCCGATGTTGCAGGTCGTCCGTCCAAGGACGGGATCCTCGGGCCACTCCATGGCCCGCAACCGCTCGAGCGCCTCGAGCAGCTTCTCGATGGCCGACTCGCCGAGTTCCGGGTAGGCCGAGTGCGCCGCGCGTCCTGTCGCGCGGAGCCGCACACGGTAGGCGCCCCGATGGCCGAGGGCCAGCCTGCCCTCGGTGGGCTCGCCGTTGACCAGGAATCGGCAGCGCCCGGTGGCCAGCGCGTTGGCGCGCGCCGCGCCGTCACTGCCACGCTCCTCACCCACGACGAAGAGCAGCCCCACACGCCGGTCGCCGCCCGCACGCAGTGCCTCGGCCGCCGCCAGCTGCGACACCGCGATGCCCTTGGCGTCGCACGCGCCGCGTCCGTACAGCACGTCGCCCTCGAGGCGCGACGGGATGAACGGAGGCACGCAGTCGAGATGGGTGGAGAAGACGAGTTCGGGCTCTTCCCCGGTGGCCGAGGCGAGCAGGTTGGTCCGCTCGCCCGTCACCGCCTGCCGCGTCACGTGCCAGCCACGCGCCTCAAGCACCCCGGCCATCTCGGCGCAGACCGCGGCTTCGCTGCCGGTGGTCGAGTCGATGTCCACCAGCCGTCGCGTGAGCGCGACGACGTCTAGCGGATCCATCGCTCGAGCTCGGTGCGCGTATCCGTGCGGCTGTCGCGGTACTTCACGATCACCGGCGTCGCGAGCGACAGCCCCCAGTCGGCCCCCTGCCCCGACGTCACGGCACGCGCGCCAGGTACGACCACCGCGCCCTCGGGAATCACGAGAGGCCCATCCTCCTGCGGCGTGATGATGCGGCCGTTGGGCAGGTCGTAGACGGGCGTGGAGCCGGTGAGGACCGTACCGGCCGCGATCACCGCGCGCGCCTTCACGATGGCCCCCTCGTAGATGCCGGTGTTGCCGCCCACCAGGACATCGTCCTCGATGACGACGGGCAGCGCGCCGACGGGCTCGATGACGCCGCCAATCTGCGCGGCGGCGCTCACGTGGACGCGCTCGCCGATCTGCGCGCAGGAGCCGACGAGCGCGTGCGAGTCGATGAGCGTCCCGGCGCCGACGTAGGCGCCGATGTTGACGTACATCGGCGGCATGCAGATGACGCCTGGGGCCAGGTACGCGCCGTCGCGGATCGTCGATCCGCCGATGACGACGCGGACGTTGTGCTCGAGCGTCAGGGGCTTGAGGGGCAGCGTGTCCTTGTCGAAGAAGGGCCAGCGGCCGTGGTCGGCCGAGACGTCGGTCAGGTCGCCCACCCGGAAGCCGAGCAGGATGCCCTGCTTGACCCAGCGGTTCACGCGCCAGCCCGTCGGTGTCGACGGGTCGGGCTCGGCCGAGCGGACGGTGCCCGCCGACAGCGCGGCGCGCAGCGCGGCAAACGCCGCCCGGGCCTCCGCGCGATCGACGTCGGCACCCGCCGCGGAAAGTCGTTCGATGTCGTCCTTGAGCGTCTGGGGATTCACGTTGGTCGTCACGCGTGTGCCCTGTCGGCAAGCCCGAGCGCACGGAGCACCTCCTCGAGCCGCGCGAGCGTCGCGTCGGAGGGCGGCACCATCGGGAGGCGATAGACCGGCGACAGCAGGCCCATCAGGCCCATCGCGGCCTTCACCGGGATCGGGTTGGATTCGAAGAAGTTCGCCTGGAGCAGCGGCAGCAGCCGCTCGTGCAGCGTGCGCGCGGCGGCGAAGTCGTTCCGCTCGCAGTGCTCGACCAGCTGCGACATCTCGCGCGGCACCTCGTTGCCGGCCACCGAGATGACGCCGTCGCCGCCGAGCGCCATCACCGGCAGCGTCAGCGTGTCGTCGCCGCTCAGCACCAGGAAGGGACGGGGCACGCGCCGGCGCACCTCGGCGATCTGGAACACGTTGCCCGACGCTTCCTTGATGCCGATGATGTTGGGGATCTCCGCAAGGCGCTCGACCGTGGCAGGTTCGATGTTGCAGCCAGTGCGTCCCGGCACGTTGTAGAGGATGATCGGCAGCGGCGTGCTCGCGGCGATCGTCGCGTAGTGTCTGTAGAGCCCTTCCTGCGTCGGCTTGCTGTAGTACGGCGTCACCGACAGGATGCCGTCGGCTCCCGCCTCGCGGGCTTCCGCCACCGCCCGGACGACCTCGGCGGTGTCGTACCCGCCTGCCCCGGCCAGCACGGGCACCCTGCCCTCGACGGCCTCGACGACCAGCGCGATGACACGCTTGCGCTCTTCGGCCGACAGCGTGGGGGCCTCGCCGGTGGTCCCGACGGGCACGACGAAGTGGATGCCCTGCTCGACCTGGCGTCTGGCGAGGCGGCCAATCGCAGGTTCGTCGAGCGAGGCGTCGGCGGCAAGCGGCGTCACGAGCGCCGTGCCGCAGCCGGTGAAGGGGGTTCGCGGCGTGGCCATGGCATCAAGCATAGGAGATTCCGAGCACGTCCTTCATGGTGAACACGCCGGTGCGCCCCTGCACCCAGCGGGCGGCACGGAGGGCGCCGTGCGCGAACGTCGCGCGATCGCGCACGGTGTGGGTCAGCGACACGGTCTCCGCAGGCCCGTCGAAGCCCAGCGTGTGCACCCCGGGGATGTGGCCGGCACGCGTGGCGGCGACGTCCACGTGGCGGCCGTAGCCGGCAGCGGCGAGCGCCGCGAGCAGGCTCTTCGCGGTGCCGGACGGGGCGTCGCGCTTCTTCGAGTGGTGCGCCTCGTGCAGGAACGCCTCGTAGTCGTCGGCGTCGGCCAGCAGCCGGGCGGCGGCGACGGCCGCGGCCTCGAGCACGTGGGCCCCCACCGAGAAGTTCGACGCGATGACGGCGCCGCGCCCGTGCCTGTGGACGGCCTCGCGCACCCTGGCCGCGTCCGCGTCCCAGCCGGTGCTGCCGATGACGAGCGTGCGCGCGGCGCGGCAGAGGTCGTCGACGTGGGCGACGAGTGCCTCGCCGGTGGCAAAGTCGATGGCGACGTCCACGGGGTCGGCCCACCAGCGCTCCCACTCGGCGGCACCGGTCCGGCGCGTCACGATGCCTTCCACCTGCACGCCGTGCGCGGCCGCATGCTGCTCGACGAGGCGCCCCATGCGGCCGTGGCCGAAGACCAGCGCGCGTATCACGCGAGCGCCTCGGCCACCGGGGCAGGAGAGGTCGTCGGCGCGTCGTTGACGAGGCAGAAGCGCTCGTGCAGCAGCGACATCGCGGCCTGGAGGTCGTGCTGCGGCAGCACGACGGTCAGGTTCCGCCGCGCGCCCGCCTGCGACACCATCCGCAGCGGGAACGGCTCGAGCGCGCCCAGCACACGCGCGCTCAGGCCGGGCTCGAGCCGCAGCCGCTCGCCGACGGCGCACAGCAGCGCCATCTCGTTGTCCACGACGACCTCGGCAAACTCGGAGAGGTCGCGCACGATGTCATCGAGGTGACGGCGGTCGTCGATGGTGATCGACACGCTCACCTCGGACGTGGTGATGACGTCCACCGAGGTGCGGTGCCGCTCGAACACCTCGAATACGCGACGCATGAAGCCGTACGCCGCCAGCATCTTCGTCGAGCGGATGTCGATGACGGTGATGTCGCGCTTGCACGCCAGGCCCGTCACCGGGCTGGCGGCCAGCTCCGGCGAGGCCGTGATGGTCGTGCCCGGCACGTCGGGCCGGTGCGAGTTGAGGATCTGCACGGGGATGCCGTCGGTGACCGCCGGCGCGATCGTGCTCGGGTGCAGCACCTTGGCGCCGAAGTACGCGAGCTCGGACGCCTCGGCAAACGACAGCGTCGGCACCGGGCGGGCCCCCGAGACGATGCGCGGGTCGGCGGTGAGCATCCCGTCGACGTCGGTCCAGATCTGGATGGCCGCCGCGCGGATGCCCGCACCGAAGAGCGACGCCGAGTAGTCGGATCCGCCGCGCCCGAGCGTGGTCGTGGCGCCCGACCGCGTCGCGCCGACAAAGCCGCCAAGGACGACGGCCTTCCCGCCGACGATGTGCGGCACGACGAGTTCGCGCAGCCGCTGTGACGTCAGCGCCAGGTCCGGCATGGCGGCCCCGTGGCTGTCGTCGGTGACGAGCACGGTGCGGACGTCCACCCACTCGGCCGGCACGCCCATGTGCGGCAGCGCCGCCGCGACGAGCCGTGAGCTGGCGATCTCGCCCATGGCGACCACCGCGTCGCGCGATCGCGGCGACACCTCGCGCAGCACCGACATCGCCTGGAGCACGGCGACGATGTCGCGCCAGCCCTGCTCCATGGCGTCGAGCACGACGTCGCTTTCGGAAGCGGGCAGCAGCGCGTCCACCGCGGCGCGGTGACGATCGCGGATCGTCCAGATGTGCGCGATGGCCGCGTCGGTGTCGCCGGCGTCGGCGCACGCGACAGCCGAGAGCAGCTGGTCGGTGACGCCCGACATGGCCGAGACCACGACGATGGGCGACCCCGAGCGCTGCATCTCGCGATGGACGATGCCCCCGACCCGGCGGATGGCCTCGGCGTCCTTCACCGAGGTCCCGCCGAACTTCATGACGACGGTGGACGCGTGCGGGTCTCGTGCGTCGGCGCTCACAGCAGTCCTCCGTCCTTCATCAGCTCGGCGTTCAGGAGGGCCGCCCCGGCGGCCCCCCGCACGGTGTTGTGCCCAAGCGCGACGAACTTGTGCTGCAGCACCGCGCACGGCCGCAGCCGGCCCAGGAACACCGTCATCCCGTTGTCGCGCTCGACGTCGAGGCGCGGCTGCGGGCGGTTCTCCTCCTCCAGGTACACGAGCGGCTGCGCCGGGGCGGACGGCAGCTGCCGTTCCTGCGGCACGCCGCGGAACGCGGCGAAGGCCTGCCTGATCTCGTCGGCGCTCACCTCGCGCTCGAAGTCCACCGAGATCATCTCGGTGTGGCCGTCGATGACGGGCACCCGCGTGGTGTGGGCGCTCACCTTCACGGCGTGCGGCGCCACGCGGCCGTCCTGGAGCGTCCCGAGGATCTTCTGCGGCTCCGACTCGAGCTTGGCCTCCTCGCCCCCGATGAACGGGACGACGTTGCCAAGGATGTCGAGCGACGGCACGCCGGGGTACCCCGCGCCCGACACCGCCTGCAGCGTCGTGACGATGGTCCGGGTCAGCCCGAGCGCACGCAGCGGCGCCAGCGCCATGGCCAAAAACACGGTCGAGCAGTTGGGGTTGGTGACGATGGCGCCGCTCCAGCCGTGCGCGGCGCGCTGCGCGTCGAGGATGCCGAGATGGTCGGCGTTGATTTCCGGGACCAGCAGCGGGACGTGCGGGTCCATGCGGTAGTTGCGCGCGTTGCTGACGACGATGTGCCCCGCCTCGGCGAAGGCGCGCTCGAGGTCGCCGGCGACGGCGGCGTCGAGCGCGGAGAACACGAGCTTCGGCCCCTTGCCGGGAGTGGGCTGCTCGACGATGCGGCGGGCCGCGGCCTCGGGCATGGGCGTGGACAGCTTCCAGGAAGCGGCATCCCTGTAAGGACGGCCGGCCGAGCGTTCACTGCCGGCCAGCCAGGTGGCGTCGAACCAGGGGTGCCGCTCCAGTAGCCGAACGAACTGTTGTCCTACGGTGCCGGTGGCGCCCAGGACGCCGACGTCGATGCGAGCCATTGCGAATGAGTCCTCTTCAGTACCGCCAGAAACGACAAAACCCGCCTGCGCGGGCCGCGCGGCGGGTTTCTCGGTACACGGGCAAGCTCTCGGAAGGTCCGGAGCCGTCAGGACGCGTACACGACACACCCGCTCGCGGGCATGGTGTCCCGCTTTCGGGTGATGGTAATCGTGGTAATGCGCCCCGTCATGATGACCGGGGCAGTATACGGACGCGCCCGTTCCGAGGTCAAGCCGAGGGCGTGTCATACTCCCGCCATGGCTCCGTGGAGGTCCGACCCCGAAGGCTTCGAGCATGCCGTCGTCGTCGCCGCGCCGCCGGACCAGGTGCTGGCGGCCTTTTTCGACCCGGAGCTGCTCAGGCACTGGTGGAGCGTCGAGCGCTCCGTCACCACGCCCCGCACGCTCGGCGTGTACGCGCTGACCTGGGCTCCGACGGAGGTGGAGGATCCGGTGCTCGGGCGCCTTGGCGGGACGTTCTACGGCACGGTCATCGACTACCGCGAGGGCCGCGAGTTCTTCCTGGCCGACGCGTACTGGCTGCCGCCCGACGGCGACCCCATCGGTCCGATGGCCCTCCACGTCACGTGCGAGGCGGTGCCCGAGGGCACGCGCCTGACCCTGCGGCAGAGCGGCTGCGACAGGAGCCCGCGGTGGCGCCGGTTCTACGGCGTGATCGCCGGGGGATGGCGCGAGTCGCTCCACATGCTGCGCGACTACCTCGAGGGCGTCCACGCCACGGCCGACCGCGAGACCTGACCCCCGCCGCCGCATGCAGCCCGTCGTCGAGGTCTCCGGGATCCGCAAGCGCTACGGCCGCACCGTCGCGGTCGACGACATCTCGTTCGACGTTCGCGAGGGCGAGATCTTCGGCCTGATCGGGCCGAACGGCGCCGGCAAGACGACGACGCTCGAGTGCGTGGAAGGGCTGCGGCGTCCCGACGCGGGACGCATCCGCGTGCTGGGGCTCGACCCGTACCGCGATGCCCGCCGGCTCCAGGGGCGCATCGGCGTGCAGCTCCAGGAAGCGCAGCTGCAGAAGCGCGTCAAGGTGCGCGAGGCCGTGGCGCTGTGGGCGTCGCTCTACCGGGCGCCCGTCGACGGCGGCCAGCTGCTGGAGCAGCTGGGCCTGGCCGACAAGCGCGAGGCGTGGTTCATGACGCTGTCGGGCGGCCAGAAGCAGCGCCTGTTCATCGCGCTCGCGCTCATCAACGATCCCGACCTGGTGTTCCTCGACGAGCTGACGACGGGCCTCGACCCGCAGGCGCGGCGCGCGATCTGGGATCTCGTGCGCGGCATCCGCGCGCGCGGCAAGACCGTGTGCCTGACGACTCACCTCATGGAAGAGGCCGAACGCCTGTGCGACCGCGTGGCCATCATCGATCACGGGCGCGTCAGGGACGTCGGCACGCCGGCCGAGCTCATCGCGCGCTACTGCCCGGAGCGGACCGTGATCGTGCGCACGTCGGAGACGGCGGCGGCGGCGACGTTTGCGGCCATCCCCGGCGTCGACGATGTCAGCACGGACGGGCCGTGGATCCGCGTCCGTGGCCGCGGCGAGGTCGTGGCGCGCGTGATCGACGCCATCGCCGCACGCCACATGCCCGTCGACGACTTCCGCACCGAGGGCCCGACGCTCGAGGACGTGTTCCTCGAGGTCACCGGCACGTCCATCCGTCAGTGAGGACTTTCACATGTGGCGCGGCCTGCTCACGCTGACCTGGCTCGAGATCAAGGTCTTCGTGCGGGAGCCGATGGGCGTCGTCGGCTCGGTCGTGATCCCGGTGATCTTCTTCGTCGTGCTGAGCCGCGCACTCGGCGGGCGCGGCGGCCGGCCGCCGGGGGCGATGGCGGCAGCGCTGCTCGGCGACCTGCCGATCCTCGTGGCGATGCTCATCGCGCTGAGCGCCGTGCAGTCGCTCGTGACGATCATCGCCATCTACCGTGAGGGCGGCATCCTCAAGCGCCTCCGGGCAACCCCGCTGCGGCCGCACACCATCCTCGGCGCGCACGTGCTCGTCAAGCTGGTCTTCACCGCGATCTCGCTGGCGGGCATGGTCGTCGTCGGGCGCCGCTACTACCCCGTGCCGCCCGACGTGCCGCTCGTCTCCTTCGGCCTCGCGCTGCTCTTCGTCACGCTCTGCATCCTGTCGATCGGGTTCCTCATCGCGAGCCTCGTCCCGACGGCGCGATTCGCCCAGCCGCTCGGTGCGCTGCTGCTGTACCCGATGCTGGCCGTGTCCGGGCTGTTCGTGCCCGTCGCGGCCCTGCCGCCCGCGGGCCAGGTGCTCGCGCACGTCCTGCCGCTGACCTACGGCGTCTCGCTGCTGCGCGGCATCTGGCAGGGGCACGGCTGGCTCGCGCACCTCGGTGACATCGGCGCGCTCGCGCTGGTCCTCGGCGTGTGCCTGGCGCTGTCGTCCCGCCTCTTCCGCTGGGAGTAGGCAGGGACGACCTGGTAGGGACGGCTCTCCGAGCCGTCCTCCGAGGCCGTCCGCTGCGACCCGTCACGTGTCGAGGCGTCAAGGGACGGCCGGGACGGCCGTCCCTGCCTATTCGTCAAGCGTGGAACGACGACGCTCGAGAACGCCCTCGAGCGCATCCCGACCGCCCGCACTCGTCAGCCTCACGCCCGACACGTACGTCGCGCGGCCGAGCAGGTGACCGGCAATCGGAATCGTCAGCAGCAGGAAGACGACGATCCCGACGCATACGAGCGCGGCTCCCCACGTTGCCAGCTCCAGCGCGACGCCCACCAGCACGAAGAGCGCCCCGACGGTCCCGGCCTTCGTCGAGGCATGCATGCGCTGCAGGGGGTCGTCGAACCGGATCACCCCCACGGCGGCAGCGACGACAAAGACCACGCCGACCACCTTCATCAGGACGGACAAGCCGTCGGTCATCATCGACGTCCCTCGCTCCTGCGCTCGATGAACGCCGCGAACGCGCACGTCCCGACGAAGCTGATCACGGCGACGCCGAACGCGACGTCGAG
>CAYSHC010000008.1:50491-75081 GCA_964430855.1 uncultured Vicinamibacteraceae bacterium | reverse complement strand
CGCAGTAGGCGCCGCCGTAGGCCTTGCGCGTGATGACGGTGACCTTCGGCACCGTCGCCTCGGCGAACGCGTAGAGCAGCTTGGCGCCGTGGCGGATGATGCCGCCGAACTCCTGCACCGTGCCGGGCAGGAACCCCGGCACGTCCTCGAACGTGACGAGCGGGATGTTGAACGCGTCGCAGAAGCGCACGAAGCGGGCGCCCTTCACCGAGGCGTCGATGTCGAGTGTGCCGGCGAGCACCGCCGGCTGGTTGGCCACGACGCCGACGGTGCGGCCGGCCAGCCGGGCGAACCCGACGATCAGGTTGCGCGCGTAGTGCGCGTGCACCTCGAGGAACGAGCCCTCGTCCATCACGGGGCGGATCACCTCGTGCATGTCGTAGGGCTGGTTCGGCGACGGCGGGATCAGCGTGTCGAGCGCCGGTGTCTCGCGGTCGGGCGGGTCGGACGTGTCGCCAACCGGCGCCTCGTCCAGGTTGTTGGGCGGCAGGTACGACAGCAGGTCGCGGACGAGCGCGAGGCACGCGCGGTCGTCGGGCACGGCGAAGTGCGCGACGCCGCTGCGCGCGTTGTGCGTCATCGCGCCGCCGAGCTCCTCCTTCGTCACGTGCTCGTGCGTCACCGTCCGCACGACGTCGGGCCCGGTGACGAACATGTAGCTGGTGCCCTCGACCATCACGATGAAGTCGGTGATCGCGGGCGAGTACACGGCGCCGCCGGCGCATGGCCCGAGGATGGCGGAGATCTGCGGGACGACGCCGGAGGCGAGCGTGTTGCGCAGGAAGATGTCGGCGTAGCCGGCCAGCGAGGCCACGCCCTCCTGGATGCGCGCGCCGCCCGAGTCGTTGAGCCCGACGATGGGCACGCCGGCCTGCACGGCCAGGTCCATCACCTTGCAGATCTTGGCGGCGTTGGTCTCCGACAGCGACCCGCCGAAGACGGTGAAATCCTGCGCGAACGCGTAGGCCAGCCGGCCGTCGATCCGCCCGCTGCCGCAGACGACGCCGTCGCCGGGGACGCGCTGGGCGTCCATGCCGAAGTCGCGGCAGCGGTGCTCGACGAGCGCGTCGATCTCCTCGAACGTGTCGGGGTCGAAGAGCAGCGCGATGCGCTCGCGCGCGGTGAGCTTGCCGGCCGCGTGCTGCCGGGCGATCCTGTCGGCGCCGCCCCCCTCGGCGGCGCGCGCCTCGAGGGCCGCCAGGCGATCCAGCGGCGAGCCCGTCGTCATGCCTTCGCGGCCCGGGCCCCTTCCCAGTCCTTGAGGAAGCGCTCGAGCCCGATGTCGGTCAGGGGGTGATCGAACAGCGAGTCGATCACCTTCGGCGGACACGTGCAGATGTCGGCGCCGAGCCGCGCGGCGTGCACGATGTGCTGCGCGCTGCGCGTGCTCGCGACCAGCACCTCGGTGGCAAAGTCGTAGTTGTCGTAGATCTCGACGATCTGCTCGATGAGCGCCATGCCGTCGCTCGCGATGTCGTCGAGGCGTCCGACAAACGGGCTCACGAAGTACGCGCCGGCCTTGGCGGCCAGCAGCGCCTGCGCCGCCGAGAAGACCAGCGTCACGTTGACGCGGATGCCCTCACCCGACAGCGTCTTGCACGCCTGCACGCCGGCGGGCGTGAACGGCACCTTGACGACGATGTGCTCGTCGAGCTTCGCAAGCGCGCGGCCCTCCGCGAGCATCCCGTCGACGTCGGTCGCCACCACCTCCCCGCTGACCGGCCCCTGCACGATGTCGCAGATTTCCTTGAGGATCTGGTTGGGGTCGCGCCCCTCCTTGGCCATCAGCGACGGGTTCGTGGTGACCCCGTCGATGATACCGAGGGCGGCCAGCCGCCTGACCTCGGAGACATTGCTCGAATCGACGAAGAGTTTCATGACCTGGCTCCTCCGGGCCCCTCAGCGGGCGCCCTCCTGTACCCGGTTGCTCTCGGGACTCACGTTGGGCGGTGTCGCCCCGTCCACCGCGACCACGGCGTAGACGTAGATGATGCCGGGCTGTGCCGTCGTGTCGCGATAGGTCGCCTCCGCGATCGGCTCGGTGTTCAGCGGCCGGAGAGCCTCGCCGGGCAGGCCGCGCAGGACGAGGTAGCCGACGACGTCCGCGTCCGGGCTCGCTTCCCAGATCAGGCTGACGCCGCCCTCGCTCCCCACCGCCGTCAAGCCGCTGGGCGGCGCGGGCGGGAACGTGTCGACGGGCGTCACGCAGGTGGCGGGCGACAGTTCGCTCTCAAGAGTCAGCGTACCGCGTCGCTCGACGGTTCGCACGGCGAAACACCGCGGCCTGCCGAACTGCACGCCGGGCAGCTCGAACTGCGGCGTCTCGAGCGGCGCCGGATTGACGGGCCCCGTGGCCGCCGCCGCGGGCGCGTCCTCCGACGGCAGCTCGTACACGCTGTAGGTGTGCGGCGTGCCCATCACGACGATCGGCCGCGCAGGCAGCAGCTCCTCGGCCGCGGCGATCTCGGGCGTGACGGTCCGCTGGATGGGCAGGCGGATGCCCGGCGGGTTGTCCCACGCGATCTGATAGGCCGTCGCCGTGTGCGTCACGCGCGGCGCGGGAGGCATCGGCGGCGCCGGGATGAACGGCACGCGCACGACGGCGGAGATCGGGCCGGGCCTGTTGCGGCTCGAGTACGCCACGACGATGTAGTTGCGGGCGAGCTCGTCCGGCGGCTGCATCCAGAGCAGCGGGCGTCCACTGCCTTCGGTCGAGGGCACGTCCTCGTCCTCGGCAAGCGCGTCGGCGTCCTCGCCCATGGCCTCGGCCAGGCGCGCCGCGACCCGCGCGGCGTCGGGATGCTCGAAGACATCCGCCGCGAGCGCCGGCGTGAGCGTCTCGGTCACGCGGACGATCGCTCCCTGAGCCGGCCGGGGATCGGGCGGCACCGCGGGATCCGGCTGGGCCGGCGCGTCGGCATCCTCGTCATCGTCCGAGGGCGGGGGCGGCGGCTGCACCTGGATGCTGGCGATGCGCGTCGCCAGCGTCTCGAGCTCGCGCACGGTCAGCGCGCGGCCGCCCGGCCCCTGGGCGTCGCCCGTCAGCGCGAAGACGTCCACGCGCGCCACGTCGGCCGGCGTCGTTCCGTCGGCGTTGGCCGTGGGGATCGCGAACTGCAGCGTCAGGTCGTCGCCGAGGCGCGCGGCCGTGATGTTCGAGACGGCCGCCGGCACGGGCCGCAGCGGCGCGAGGGGCGGGCCCTTGGATCCACACGCGGCCGCGGCAAGCGGCAGGACGAACACGAACGGGAGGCGGCGCAGGCGAGAGACGAAGGTCACCGGGGTGCTGATGGTATCGCGAACCCGTCAGAGGATGTACCGCGACAGGTCCTGGTCCCTCGCCACGTCGGCAAGCCGCGCATCCACGTACGCCGCGTCCACGACGACCTCGCCGCGCACCCCGTCGGGCGCCTCGAACGACACCTCGTCGAGCAGGCGCTCCATCACCGTATGCAGGCGACGGGCGCCGATGTTCTCGGTGCGCTCGTTCACCTGGGCCGCAATCTCCGCGATGCGCGCGATGGCGTCGTCGGTGAACGTCAGCCTGACGCCGTCGGCCCCGAGCAGCGCCATGTACTGCTTGACGAGCGCCGATCGCGGCTCGGTGAGGATGCGCACGAAGTCGGCCTCGACGAGCGGCTCCAGCTCGACGCGGATCGGGAAGCGGCCCTGGAGCTCCGGAATCAGATCGGACGGCTTGCTGACGTGGAACGCGCCCGCGGCGATGAACAGGATGTGATCGGTGCGCACCATCCCGTGCTTCGTGCTGACCGTCGTCCCTTCGACGATCGGCAGGATGTCGCGCTGCACGCCCTCGCGACTGACGTCGGGGCCGTGCCCGCCCTCGCGCCCGGCGATCTTGTCGATCTCGTCGAGGAAGATGATGCCGGACTGCTCTACCCGCTCGATGGCGGCGCGCGTGACGCTCTCCATGTCGATCAGCTTCTGCTCCTCTTCCTCGGTCAGCAGCTCGAGCGCCTCGGGGACCCGCACCTTCCGCGTGCGCGTCCGCTGCCCCATCCAGCCTGGCAGCATGTCCTTGATGTTGATGCCGACCTCCTCGATCGACGAGCCGCTGATCACCTCGAACGAGGGCGTCGCGCGGTCGCGGGTCTCGACCTCCACCTGACGGTCGTCGAGGCGCCCCTCGCGAAGGAACTCGCGGAAGCGCTCACGCGTGCGCTGCGCCTGCTCGCGCTCGGCCGTCGACGGCGAGGGGTCGGCCGGGCCGACCGGACGGGCACCAAAGCCGGCAGTGCCGGCGCCGGGGACGGCCGCACCCGGCGGTGGCGGCGGGGGTGGCACGAGCAGGTCGAGCAACCGCTCTTCCGCCTGGCGGCGGGCGCGGTCGCGCACGGCCACGCGCTGCTCGTCGCGGACCATCTTCACGGCGATCTCGACCAGGTCGCGCACCATCGACTCGACGTCGCGCCCCACGTAGCCGACCTCGGTGAACTTCGAGGCCTCGACCTTGAGGAAGGGGGACTGCGTCAGGCGCGCGAGCCGTCGCGCAATCTCGGTCTTGCCGACGCCTGTCGGCCCGATCATCAGGATGTTCTTGGGCGCGACGTCCTCGGCCAGGTCGGGGCTGAGCTGCTGGCGCCGCATCCGGTTGCGCAGCGCGATGGCAACGGCCCGCTTGGCGGCGTGCTGTCCGACGACGTGCTTGTCGAGCTCGGCGACGATTTGGCGGGGCGTCAGGGCCGCCGGCGCCGCCGCGTCCGAGGTCAGGGCCTCGGGAAGGATGATGGCCATGAACCTACAACTCCTCGATGGTGACGTGTCGGTTCGTGTAGATGCAGATATCGCCCGCGATGCGCATGGCCTCCTCGACGATGGCGCGCGCCTCGAGCGAGCTGTGATGCACGAGCGCGCGGGCCGCGGCCATGGCGTAGGCCCCGCCCGACCCGATGCCGAGCACCCCGTCGTCTGGCTCGATGAGGTCGCCCGTGCCCGACAGCAGGAACGTGCGCTCGCGGTCCATCACGACGAGCATGGCCTCGAGCCGGCGCAACGCGCGATCGGTGCGCCAGTCACGCGCCAGCTCGACGGCAGCGCGCTCGAGGTTGCCGCGGTATTCGTCGAGCTTGGCGTCGAAGCGCTGGAACAGCGCGAACGAGTCGGCCGCGCCGCCGGCAAAGCCGGCCAGGACGCGGTCGTGATGGAGGCGGCGGATCTTCCGCGCCGTGTGCTTGAGGACGGCCTGCCCGAACGTCACCTGGCCGTCGGACGCCATGACGGCGCGTCCGTTGTGGCGCACCGCTAGGACGGTTGTGGCATGTACGGTCACGGATCGACAATAGCAGGAAGGCGTGTCCGTCCGGGATGACGCGCAGCCTGACGAAAAGGACGTTCGCTGCGCCTGAGGCGGAACGCCCCCGGATATTTGGCGCCGGAGCCGGTGTCGCCCCATGGCAGCTCGTTTGCAATGGTTCCTGGGGAAGACATCTGGAGTGACCCCATGAAGAGACAAATCCTCAGGACGGCAGCGACGGCGATCATCGTGGCCCTGGCCTCGACCGGCGTGGTGCTGGCCGACCAGCGCCCCCGCAACCCGGGCGCGGCCGGCGGGTCGTCGTCGGGGGGGTCGTCCGGCGGCGGTGGCGGCGACACGGGCCGCGTGGCCTCTCCTCGTGGCGGGGGCGGCTCGACGTGGGGTGGCTCCAGCGGAAGCAGCGGACGGTCGACGCCTTCGACGCCCGCATCCGCGCCGACGACGCGAAGCCGCAGGGGCGGCGGTGAGAGCGGCGGCGCGGCGGTGCCGAGCTACTCGCGGCCGCGCGACGGAGCCCCGGTGACGGGGCGCGCGATCCCGCGGTCGTCGGTCGGCACGTTGCCGCCCATCATCTCCGGGCCGATCTACTGGGGGAACGACTCCTGGTACTTCTACCCGTGGGGCTACGGGGCCATGGGCCTCGGGTACCTGTGGGATCCGTGGTACTGGAGCTACGGCTACTACGGTGGCTACCCCTACTGGAGCAACTGGGCCGGCACCGGCTATGGGTACGGGTACGGCAGCTCGGGCGGCTACTCCTCGTCCAGCAGCATCCAGGACGCGGACGTGACGGGAGGCCTGCGCCTCAAGGTGAAGCCGCGGCACGCAGAGGTCCACGTCGGCGGCTACTTCGCCGGGAAGGTGGACGACTTCGACGGCGCGTTCCAGAAGCTGAAGCTGCCGGTCGGTCCGCATCAGGTGGAGATCAGGGCCGATGGCTACGAGCCCCTCACGCTCGACGTCCTGATTGTCGAGAACGAGGTGACCACCTACGAGGGCGCGCTGGTTCGCGAGCAGCCCTGAGCCGTCAGCCGCGCGCCCGGCGCTCGGCCTCGCGCTTCACCGGCATCAGGGTGGCCCATCGGATCAGCCTGATGCCGGGCGACACGCACGCCCAGTAGCGGCGGATCTCCTGCGCGCCGCGGCGTCGGTTGCCGGGGCGCGCGTCTCGGTACGGACGATCGAGCCGCCATCCACGGTCGGGGCCGTACGCAGCGTCCAGGCGATCTTCACGTAGCCCGGCTCTTCGAACGCCGCGAACGCGTCCGACGGCACGGCCGGAACCTCACATCGGCTTCCCACGGCCGCGTGACCGCGCCGCCGACGACTTCACGTCCCGGCTCGGTCCAGCACGCCCCATCCGAGCGCCGTCATGTCGGCAAGCAGCCCGCGCGAGTGCTTGACGCACGCCTGGCGCCGCGCCAGGCGCAAGGTCGAATGACGGCGCGGACGACGGGCGTCCCCGGCAGGTCAATCCCGGCGGCCGCTGCCAGCGTCGTCTCGGCAGGCCACGCGGATGTGATGCCGCGGCACGACGTCGTACGCAGGCATGAACCTGTCGAGCAGCATGTCGGACCCGCCAGCACCTGCCCGGCGTGCCGCACCGCAGCGATACCAGGCCACGGCTGCATACCCTGCGTACCCCGCCACCGCAAGCCCGGCGGCAGTCAGCCAGCGAAGCGGGCGTGAAGCCAGACGCGTGCGCGGTCAGCGGTACGCCGTGAGCGGTACGCCGTGAGCGGCAAGCGGCCCGCTGTGAGCGGTAGGCGGTCCGGTGTGCGCCGTCACCCTCGGCTTCGGAACCAGAGGTAGACAGGCACACCCGCCAGGAGGATGCCCAGACCGCCGAGCGACGGCCCTGGCTCGCGCCAGATCGCGTTGACCACCATCGCGGCGCTCGCGGCGACGAAGATGCCCGGTGTCACGGGATAGCCCCAGGCGCGGAAGGGGCGTGGGGCGTCGGGGTGCCGGCGGCGCAGCACGAAGAGCGCGGCGACGGCGATGCCGGCAAACAGCACCACGGCAAACCCCGTGTACTGCACCAGCTGGCTGAACGTGCCGGTGAGCACCAGCAGGCTGCTCCAGATGCCCTGCGCGGCGATGGCGATGAGCGGCGTCTTCGTGCGCGGGTGGACGTGCGCGGCGGCCTCGATGAACAGCCCGTCGCGGGCCATCGCGTAGTAGACGCGCGGCCCGGCAAACACCATCGCGCTGATGCTGCCGAGGACGATGAAGATCGTCACGACGGTGAGCAGGTCGGCGACACGCGGCCCGAACAGCGTCTCGGCGGCGGCGTCCACGACGCGGCTGTCGCGGATGCCCGCGAGCGCATCCACGGGCATCGCGTACAGGTACACGACGTTCATCGCCGCGTAGACGACGACAACGGCGGCGGTGCCGAGTGCGAGCGCCCGCGGCACGTTCCGGCCAGGGTCACGGATCTCCTCGGCAATGTAGGCAGCGGCGTTCCATCCCGAGTAGCTGAACATCACCGGGATGAGCGCCAGCACCATGCCCGAGACCGGCCACGGGCCGGACGCGCTGAAGTTGGCTGTGGAACCGTTGCCCATCGAGAGCCCTGCCGCCACGAACACGAGCAGCGCCGTGACCTTCACGAGCGCGAGGGCGTTCTGGACGAGCCGGCCCGGCCCGAGCCCCAGCATGTGGACGATGGACAGCGCGGCAATTGCCACCAGCGCCACGACGCTCTGCGGGGAGAGGGACAACGCGATGGGGCCGAGCGGCAGGCTGACCCAGGGCGTCGCGTCGGCCGCGGCCGGAAAGAAGCGCCCGAGATAGCCCGCAAGTCCGACCGCCCCTGCCGCGATGGCCCCGGAGAAGCCGGCCACAAAGGACGTCCAGCCGGTGAGGAAGGCCATGAGCGGCCCGAAGGCCGCGCGAAGGTAGACGTACTCGCCGCCGGCCCGAGGGCGCAGGGCCGCCAGCTCCGCGTACGAGAGCGCGCCCGCAAAGGCGAGCAGCCCGCCGACGATCCAGGCGCCGAGCATCGCCGCGGGATGCGTGACCATCGCCGCGACGATGGCCGGCAGGATGAGGATGCCGCTGCCGATGACGTTCGACACCACGACGGCAGCCGCGTCGTAGGCGCCAAGGCCGCGAGTGAGTTCACCGCGGCCGGCAGGCGCGGCGCCGTGCGTGGATGCGTTCACGTTCGCCCTTCTCGTCGGGGGAGGTCGGGGGAGGCGGGTAGCGCGCCTACTGCGCGACGTCGAGCAGCTGACGATCGACCAGTTGCTCGAGCAGCTTCACCCACTGCGCACCGCCAGCCTTGGCGAAGAGCTCCACCTGGACATCCTGGAAGCCCTGGTGCTGGAACATCTCGGCACGCCCCTGTTCGCCCGAGTACCCGAACGTCGATCGCAGGACGAAGGCCTGGCTCGTCTCGCCCGGGGCGAGCCCGTCGCCGCCGAGGCCGCGAATGAGCTGCGAGCCGAGCTCCTCTTCCTCGCCGACGACGCGGAAGACCGCGTTGAACTGCACCGCCGAGATCGTCCGGTCGGTCGTGTTCCTGACGCGGAACGAGATGGTGGGGAGCAGGCGGTTCTGGCCCGCTGCCGTGCCGCCGTCGTGATACCCCGTGACCACCTCCTCGACGGCAAGGGCCTGGTCGATGGGCACGGAGGGACCGCCGCACGCTGCCAGCACGAACGCCATCGACGCGATCGCCGCCGCCAGGGAGAAACGCATCACGTGTCGCATGGCTGGATTCTATCCCCGTCGCGTCAGAATTCACGCACCCGTACGCGACGGCGCGCCTCGTCCCTGTCTATCCGCTGCTGACGGAAAGCGAGGAGGTCGTCGACATCGGCGGTGAGCGTCACCGTGACCATCTCGCTCACCGCGTCGGGAAACGCGATGTAGCCCGCGTCGCGGGCAGCGACCGTCACCTTCTCGCCTGGCGAGAGCGGCAGCGTGAGCGCGTAGTCGAGCAGCGCGTCCACCAGGGCCCGCTTGACCTCGTCCTCGTAGGCAGCGCTCGGGTTCGCGAGCAGGGCGCGGATGTCGTCGGAGGGCGCGGGCGCGTCGCCGTCGGGCGCGACGGTCGCCGCGGTGACCGCCGACTGCCCCACGCCCTGGGCCTGCGCCGCCGGCGCGCCTGCCGCGTCGGCCGCCAGGCCGGGCCCGGCAGCAGCGCCCGGCGCACCCGTCGGGCGCACCGCCTCAACCATCGTCGGCATCGTCATGTGCCGGTTGAGGAGGCGGATCGCGCGCTCGATGTCGGCGCGCACGACAGGATCGGTCTGCGTCTCGGCGAGCCTGTGCAGCGAGACCAAGGTGCGCTGGTCGCGATTCGCGTTGAGCACCTGGAGCGCCCAGGCCATGCTGTCGCTGAGGCGCGGCACCTCGACGGAGAAGAAGAGGCCGTGGCCTTCGATGCGAAAACCCTGCGCCCGTGGCGTCCCCGCCAGCGCCATGACGTCGGGCGAGACGCTGGTGAGGCGATGCGACATCACCTCGGCGGCGTGCTCCACGGCGCGCACCAGGACCGACTCCATCTGCCGCACGTGATAGCGGTTGCGCAGCATCGTGGCCCGCAACGGGTCCAGCCCGCCGGCGGACCGGGAGGACGGCTGCGCCGGCGCCGGAGCTGGCGCCGGAGCGGGGCTCGATGCCGAGGCCGGCTCGGCGTCCTGCGCGAAGGCGGCCATCGGCCCCGACGCCGTCAGCAGGACGAGCGCCGCCAGCGACGCGGTGCGCAGGCGGGGTGTGCGGGTCATCACGGCTGGGGCGCCTGGGTCACGGCCACCCGGCGAATCAGGTCCTGTCGCTGGTTCTCGATGCGGGCGAGCCCGCGTTCGAACTGGACGAGGTCGGCCTGCCGCCGGAGCTGGAACTCGCGGCCGAGCTCGGCGATTCGAAGGGCCAGGTTCTGCTGCTGGCGGACCTCGCTCTGGTCGATGCGTTCCATGACGCGCTGCATGAACGCGTCTTCGTCGAACGGCGCGCCTTGCGCGGCGACGGTGACCGGACGCGCGGCGTGCGCCAGGCGCTCCTCGGCGGCGCGGGTCGTGGCCTCGAACTCGGCCCGGAGCTGCGTGGCGAGCAGGTCGAAGTCCGCGCGCCACGGCGGCTCGCCCTCGGAGGCCCGCGTCAGCCACGATTCGTGCGGCGCTTCTGCCGCCCGCATGGCCGCGGGCGCGACGGCGGGCATCGGCGCGGAGGGTCCGTCTGCGGGGGCCGTACGACCCCAGCCTGTCGTGACGGTGAGTCCCGTGGCGTCGTAGCGGATGTGGAGACCGGCGACGCCGGCGGCGCCGGCAAGGGTGAGGACAGCAGCAGCAGCAAGGCCCGCCCACGGCGCCACGCGCTGCCAGAGCGGCGGCCGTCGATCGACGATGGCAAACCCGACGGGAAGGCGGGGGGCCCGCCAGGCGTTCAGGGTGCCGCGAGTCCGCTCGAGCTCCTCGAGCGTCCGCGCGCACCGGGCGCAGCACTGCACGTGGGCGCGCAACGCGGCGTCGTCTGCTCCGTCACCCTCGTCCTCGTAGAGAAGCGTGACGAGGGCTTCGGGGTCCGGACACTGGATCACGTCGTCGTTCATCTTGCGGTCTCATGTCGACGCCCTCCCTCGGCCGGCAGGGCGCGACTCCGGGTACACCACGTCGGCCGTGATGCCCTGCTGCTCCAGTTCGCGCCGGAGGACGACGAGCCCCTGATAGAGCCGCGTCTTCACGGTGCTCAGCGGGCACCCCAGAAGATCGGCGATCTCCTGGAAGGTCAGCCCCTGATACTCCTTCAGCACGATCGCCGTGCGCTGTTCCTCGCTGAGCGCGTCGAGGGCGCGCCGGACGAACTCGCCGAGGTCCTTGCGCGCGACGATCGCCTCTGCCGATTCGGCAGGCTCGGCTTCACCAGCCAGCTCGATGATGTCGACGCCCTCGGGCGTCTCGACGAATGGCGCCCGGCGGTGCCGCCGGATCCAGTCGCGGCAGAGGTTGAGCGTAATACGGTACAGCCAGGACGAGAACTTCGCCTGACCGCGAAAACCTCCGAGCGACCGGTACGCACGCAGGAATGCTTCCTGCACGACGTCGTGCGCTTCCTCTTCCCGCCCGATGACGCGGTAGGCCAGAGCATAGATCGGCCGCTCCCAGCGCACGACGAGCTGGTTGAAACTCTCGAGGTCGCCGTCTGCGGAACGGGCGACGAGTTCTTCGTCGCTGGACGTCATCGGGTCAGCGGACGCCAGGGCATCGCCTCCCCGTGTCCTCGCCTTCTGACGTTCGACCTCTGAAATAGTCGGTCGAGCCTCCTGAACGGGGGCAATTCGACCTCTGGTGAGGACAGAAACACTCATGAGCACGCTCCTTGCCCGACAACAATGCAAGGGGCGCGCCGCCGGGAACGTCCCGTCCGGTCACTCGATCTGACGTCGCGCCGACGGGGGCGGTCGGCCTGTGTCTCGATCCATCTGGTACGATCAAGGGTCGTGCTGCAGCTGTCAGGTGTCACAAAGGCGTTCGGCGAGCGCGTCCTGCTCGATTCGGTTACGTGGCAGCTGTCGGGCCGCGACAGGGTCGGCCTGTGCGGCCCGAACGGCGCAGGCAAGACGACCCTGCTCAAGATGCTGGCGGGCCTCGACGAACCCGACGCCGGCCAGATCATCAAGCCGTCGGACCTGACCATCGGCTACCTCCCGCAGGACGGCCTCTTCCACACCGGCCTGCCGCTCATCGACGAAGTGCGGCAGGCATTTGCGCCGCTGCTGGCCATCAAGGACGAACTGCACGCCCTCGAGGCCCGGCTGTCGGATGGCAGCCTCGACGACGCCGCGCAGGAAGCCGCCCTCGTGCGCTACAGCGACCTCCAGGAAGCGTTCCGCCGGGGCGACGGCTACACGATCGACCTGCGCGTGGCGACGGTCCTGCGTGGCCTCGGCTTCCACCAGGACGATTTCGACAAGCCCTGCGACACGTTCTCGGGCGGGTGGCAGATGCGCATCGCGCTCGCGAAGCTCCTGCTGCAGCGCCCCGGCCTGCTGCTGCTCGACGAGCCGACGAACCATCTCGATCTCGAGGCGCGCAACTGGCTCGAGTCGTACCTGGCCGAATACCCGCACGCGGTCATCCTGGTCTCGCACGACCGCTACTTCCTCGACGCCGTCGTCACCCGGATCGCCGACCTGAGCCTGCGGACCATCACCGACTATGTGGGCAACTACTCGTCGTACCTGCGCGAGCATGCGGCCAGGATGGAGCGGCTGCGACAGATGAAGCGCGAGCAGGACGAGGAGATCGCGCGCATCCGCGCGTTCGTCGACCGCTTCCGCTACAAGGCCACGAAGGCGGCGCAGGTGCAGAGCCGCCTGAAGCTCCTCGAGAAGATCGTGCCGATCGAGGTCCCGCCCGAACGCAAGCGCGTCGTCTTCCACTTTCCCGAGTGCGTGAAGAGCGGACGGGCCGTCCTGGAGCTGCGCGGCGCGTCGCGCCGGTACGGCGACAAGCAGGTCTTCAAGCCCTTCGACCTGCTCATCCAGCGCGGCGACCGAGTCGCCCTCGTCGGGCCGAACGGCGCGGGCAAGTCGACGCTGATGCGGATGCTCTCGGGCGTCGAGCCGCCCGACACCGGCGAGCGCATCGAAGGCCACCAGGTGGTGATGCAGTACTTCGCGCAGGACGAGGCCGCACGCCTCGACCCGACGCGCACCGTCTACGAGACGCTGGCCGACGGCTCGCCCATGCACATGGTGCCGGCCATCCGGAACATCCTCGGCGGCTTCCTCTTCAGCGGCGACGACATCCACAAGCGCGCGGGCGTGCTGTCGGGCGGCGAGCGCACGCGCCTGGCCGTCGCGCGCATGCTGCTGCGGCCGGCCAACACGCTGCTGCTCGACGAGCCGACCAATCACCTCGACCTCGACTCGAAGGACGTGCTGCTCGACGCGCTGGCCGACTTCGGCGGCACGCTCGTCCTCGTCTCGCACGACCGCTACTTCATCGACAGGCTCGCCACGCGGATCATCGAGGTGGGCGACGGCGGGATCCTCGACTACCCCGGCACCTACGAGGAGTTCCGCTGGCGTCAGGCGCAACAGGCGGCGGCCGCCAACGGCGACGGGACGGCCCCGGCCGTCGCGTCAGGGCCCCCTCCGCCGGCGGCCAGGCCGGCAGCGGCGCCTGCCGGCGCGCGTGCGGACGCCGGTCTCGCCCCGGCCGCGTTGTCGCGCGAAGAGCGCAAGCAGCTCGAGGCCGAGGAACGCCGCCGGAAGCGCGCGGCCGCCCAGCGTGCCGCCCGCATCGCCGATCTCGAGCAGCGCATCGCCGACCGCGAGGCCGAAGTCAAGGCCCTCGAGGCGCAGATGGCGGAGGCGGGATTCTACGAGGACCAGGAAGCGTCACGCCCTGTCATCGAACGGCACCAGGCCCTCATGTGGGAGGTCGGCGACCTGATGGGCCAGTGGGAAGCCCTCCAGGAAGAAGGGGCCTGAAGCGCACACGGCCTCGCCCCCGAAGCCCCGCCCTCGCTTTTCCCTCCCGCGCTTTCTGTCACGGGATTACAATTCGGATATCCCCCACTCGATCCTGACGGCGCGCCGCACACGCGTCCGCCATAATCGTGCGCGCGTAACGAAAACGTCATGCGGCACGCCATTTGTATGGCATCAAGGGCCAAGACGATGACAGTTCCGGTCAACGCGAGTCCGTCGCCCCCCGTCACCGAGGAGTTCTTCAGGGATCTCCTTGCCGGCATGCGCAACGGCATGATCGTCATCCGGCGTGACGGGTCGCTGGTCGCGATGAACGACGCGGCCTATGCGACGCTCGGCCTCGTGCCGGACGCGGCGGACGTCGGCAGACCCGTCAGCGAGATCCTCGCGGGTACGCCTGAACTCGGCGCCGTCTTCGAGCAGGTCTTCGAGACCGACGTCCTGCCGAACCGCGCCGAGATCCGCCTCGCCCCCTCCAACCGCGCCATCGGCTACACGCTGTCGCTTGTCCGGAACCGGCTGGGCGAGGTGACGGGCGCGGCGCTCTTCTTCAAGGACCTCACCCGGGTCGAGCAGCTCGAGGAACGCGAGCGCCTGCGCGACAGGCTCGCCGCCCTCGGCGAGATGGCCGCGGCGATTGCCCACGAGGTGAAGAACCCGCTGGCCGGCATCGAGGTGATGGCGGGCCTGCTCAAGCGCCGGCTCTCCGACAACGCGGAGGCGCTCGCGCTGCTCAACGACATCATCACCGAGGCCAAGATGGCCAACGCGATCGTCCTCGAGGTGCTCGACTTCGTGCGGCCGGTGCGCCTGCACGTCGCCACCGTGGACATCGCCGCCCTGCTCGACGACGCGTTGCTGATGGCCGACAGCCTGGTGCCGAAACGCGGCGTCGTGGTGAGCGTCGACGCGGCCGACGACCTGCCCGAGATCGAGGGCGACGACCATCAGCTGCGCCAGGTGTTCACCAACCTCGTGGCCAATGCTCTCGAGGCGCTCGACGGCCAGGGACGCGTGCACGTGCGCGTGACGGCCATCGAGCCGCCGTCGTGGGCGCCGCCCGACACGGCGCCGGCCAGCGCCGTGCAGATCGACGTCGAGGACGACGGCCCGGGCATTCCCGAGTCGATCCGCGAGCGCATCTTCAGCCCGTTCTTCACGACCAAGCCGCGCGGGTCGGGCCTCGGCCTGGCGATCGTCCGCAAGATCGTGAACGCGCACGGCGGGCGAATCGAGCTGTTGCAGAACCAGCACGGCACCGGCACGTGCTTCAGGGTGGTGCTGCCGGTGCGCGCGCACGTCGAACCCGACGTGGAGCCCACCTCCGACGCCGGCGCACCCGGAGGACCGCGGCCACGCTGACCGGCCGGCGGATGAACGAGGACAGGAAGAGACCCATGGGACGCATTCTGGTGGCCGACGACCACGACTCGCTGCGACGGACGCTCGCGCGCGCGCTCACCGAATCCGGCCACGACGTCGTCGAGGCGTCGAACGGCAACATCGCCATCGAGCGCCTGCACGAGACCAACTTCGACGTCGTGCTGAGCGACCTCAAGATGGGGGGCAGCGACGGCCTCGACGTGCTGCGCACCGCCAGGGCGCTGCAGCCGAACACGGCGGTGATCCTGATGACCGCCTTCGGCTCGGTGCACACGGCCGTCGAGGCGATGAAGGTGGGGGCCTTCGACTACGTGCCCAAGCCGTTCGAGATCGAGGAGATGGAGGTCAAGATCGACAAGGCGCTCGAGCACCGGCGCCTGAAGACCGAGGTCGACTACCTCCGCCACGAGCAGGGCGGCATCTACCAGTTCGACAACATCATCGGCGCGAGCGGGGCGCTGCGCCGCGTGCTCGACGTCGTGCGCAAGGTCGCCAAGAGCAACACGACGGTGCTCATCGGCGGCGAGACGGGCACGGGCAAGGAGCTGATTGCCGGCGCCATTCACCACAGCTCGCTGCGCGCGGCCCGTCCGTTCGTCAAGGTGAACTGCGCGGCGCTGCAGGAGAACCTGCTCGAGTCGGAGCTGTTCGGCCACGAGCGCGGCGCGTTCACGGGCGCCGACAAGCAGCGCATCGGCCGGTTCGAGCAGGCCGACGGCGGCACGCTGTTCCTCGACGAAATCGGCGACATGAGCGCCAACACGCAGGCAAAGATCCTGCGCGTGCTCCAGGAGCACGAGTTCGAGCGCCTGGGCGGCACGCGCACGCTGCGCGTGGACGTCCGCCTGGTCGCCGCGACGAACCAGGACCTGGCGGCGATGGTGGAGGAGGGGCGGTTCCGCGAGGACCTCGTCTACCGCCTGAACGTCGTGCAGATCGCCATGCCGCCCCTCCGTGAGCGCAAGGAAGACATCCCCGCGCTGGCCAACTTCTTCATCAAGCGGTTCGCCGCGGAACTGAAGAAGCGCATCGAGGGCGTGACGCCAGAGGCGTCGAAACTGCTCCAGCGCTACAACTGGCCGGGCAACATCCGCGAACTCGAGAACACGATCGAACGCGCGGCGCTGCTGTGCGAGGACCGGCTGATCAGCGCCGACGACCTGCGCATCGGCGGCGCGACGACGGCCGACGGCACCGACGGCCCCGGCACCGTCGTGCGCATCCCCCCGCAGGGCATCCCGCTCGAGGAGATCGAGCGCCAGGCCGTCGTCGAGGCGCTGAAGATGGCCAACTGGGTGCAGAAGGACGCGGCCGAACTGCTGTCGATCAGCCCGCGCGTCATGAACTACAAGATCAAGACGCTCGGCATCGACTTCCCCCGCAGCCGCCGGTCGATGGTCACGCCGTACGCGGCGATGTAGCCGCGAGCATCCGCCGCCGGTGCGGCGACGCGCGCGGCGCTACTCCGGCGCGTGCGCCTTCGGGTGTGCCTTGCGATACACGTCGAGCAGGTGCTGCACGTTCACCTGCGTATATCGCTGCGTGGTCGACAGCGCGCTGTGGCCGAGCAGCTCCTGGATGGCCCGCAGGTCGGCGCCGCGCTCGAGCAGGTGCGTCGCAAACGCGTGGCGCAGCGCGTGCGGGCTGATGCCGAAACGCGTGCTGCACATCGACACGTAGCGCACCAGCAGCCTGTGCACGCTGCGCGGCGAGAGCCGGGTGCCCCTGTAGTTCACAAAGAGCGGCTCGTCGAGCCCGGCCCGTCTGCCGGGCCTCGACGAGGCCGCCGCCTGCCGCGCCAGGATCTCGCGGTCGGGCAGCCAGCGCGCCAGCGCGGCGGCCGCGGTCGCGTGGAACGGCACGAGCCGCTCCTTGCGGCCCTTTCCCATTACGCGCACCATGCGGCCGGTCAGGTTCACGTCCGCGAGGTCGAGACCGACGAGCTCCGAGAGCCGCAGGCCCGACGCGTAGAGCAGTTCCAGCATGGCGCGGTCGCGCCGCCCGAGCGGGGTCTGCACGTCCGGCGTCTCGAGCAGCGCCGTCATCTCGTCCACCGACAGGATCTGCGGCACGCGCTGCTCGCGTCGCGGCGTGCCGACAAGCGCCACGGGGTCATCGCCGCGCAGGCCTTCGTGCCGCAGGTAGCGGGCAAAGCCCCGGAGCGCGGAGATCCGGCGCGCGGCCGAGGCGCGCGAGTTGCCCCGTGCGTGCAGTTCGCCGAGGAACGCCCGGATGGCCTCCGTCGTCACGTGTGCCGGTGTCAGCTCGTCGCGCCGGGTGGACGAGTATGCGCCCAGAAAGTACAGGAACTGGAGCAGGTCCGACTCGTAGCCCGCCACCGTGTGCGCCGATGCATTGCGGTTGAGCGCGAGGTAGTCGACGTAGCCGCGGATCGCGTCGCGGAGCGGCGAGGCCGGCGACAGATCGCGATCCGGCAGCGCCGGCGCGCCGCGGCGCCTCACGGCGCGGCCTGTGCCAGCGGCGCCGCCTGCGCGGAGGGCACAGGGTGCTCCATGTGCGCGGTCTTCCACTCGTCCAGCGCGGCGAGGGCGCGCGTCGCCAGCGCCTCCTTGCGCAACGCCTTCTTGCGCGGCGGCTGGTCGAGCGGCGCCATGATGCCGAAGGTGATGTTGGTCGGCTGGTAGTGCGCCGCGTCGGCGTGCGAGACGTAGTGCGCCAGCGCGCCGATGGCCGTCGTGCGCGGCAGCGTCAGCGGCGCGAGCCCGCGCGCGAGCCGCGCAGCGTTGATCCCGGCCAGCAGGCCCGACGCCGCCGACTCGACGTACCCCTCCACGCCCGACACCTGGCCGGCAAAGAACAGGTCGTCGCGCGCCCTGGTCTGCCACGTGGGACGCAGCACGGTCGGCCCGTTGATGTACGTGTTGCGATGGACGACGCCGTAGCGGACGAACTCGGCCTGCTCGAGGCCGGGGATCATGCGCAGGACGCGAGCCTGCTCGCCCCATTTCAGCTGGGTCTGGAAGCCGACCAGGCTGTAGTGGTCGCCCGCCAGCGTGTCCTGCCGCAACTGGACGACGGCGTACGGGGTCTTCCCCGTCCGCGGATCGGGCAGCCCCACGGGCTTCATCGGCCCGAAACGCAGCGTGTCGTAGCCGCGGTGCGCCATGACCTCGATCGGCAGGCAGCCTTCGAAGAAGTGCGCGCGGTCGAAGTCGTGCACCGTGGCCGACTCGGCCGTCGTCAGCGCCGCGTAGAACGCCCGGTACTGCTCCTCGGTGAGCGGGCAGTTCAGGTAGTCACCCTGCCCATCGTCGACGCCGCAGGCCGGCCCCGCGGGGTCCGGCGCCCCCGCGCCGGCACCGTCGCGCGCGGGGGCCGATCGTCCCCAGCGCGAGGCGCGGTAGACGACCGACATGTCGATCGACTCGGCCAGCACGATCGGGCTGATGGCGTCGTAGAAGGCCAGGTGCTCGGCACCCACGAGCCGCACGATGTCGTCCGACAGCGCAGCCGACGTCAGGGGCCCCGTGGCGATGATCGTCGGTGCGTCGGGTGACGCGGGCGGCGGCACGGCCCGCACCTCTTCGCGCACGACGGTGATGAGGGGATGGGCGGCAATGGCGTCGGTGACCGCGGCCGAGAACGCATGGCGATCGACGGCCAGCGCCGCGCCGGCAGGCACGCGCGCCCTGTCGGCGCACGCCATGATGAGCGACCCCAGCCGGCGCATCTCCTCCTTCAGCAGGCCGACGGCGTTGTCCAGCTTGTCGCCCCGGAACGAGTTGCTGCACACGAGCTCGGCAAGCGCGTCGGTCTGGTGCACCTCGGTGCGCTGCACCGGCCGCATCTCGTGCAGCCGCACAGGCACGCCCCGCGAGGCCGCCTGCCAGGCCGCCTCGCAGCCGGCCAGCCCGCCGCCGATGACGGTCACAACGTTCATGGGCAGTGATCTGTCAGGATATCGATGACCTATGCCGTGCGCTTGCGCGCCGTGGCCTTGCGTGTCGTCGGGCGCTTGACCGCCGTCTTGCGTGCGCGGCCGGCGGGCTTCGCGCCCTCTCGCGCCTTGAGGAGCGCCACCGCGGCGTCGAGCGTGACGTCGTCGATGGCGGCGTCCTTCGGCAGCGAGGCGTTCGTGGTGCCGTCGCTGACGTACGGGCCGTAGCGCCCCTCGAGCAGCTGTACGGGCGCGCCGCTGTCGGGACGGGTGCCGAGGTCCTTCAGGATCGTCTTCGTGGCCGCGCGCCGCCGCGACTTTTTCTCCTGCCTGAACAGCTCCACCGCCTGCTCCAGCGTGACGCTGAAGACCTCGTCGTCGGAGCCGAGCGACCGGAACTCCGAGCCGCGCTTGACGTAGGGGCCAAAGCGCCCGAAGTTGGCGACGATCTCCTCGCCCGTCTCGGGGTCGTGACCCACGAGGCGCGGGAGCTGGAGCAGCTGGAGGGCACGCTCCAGCGTGATGTCGTGCTCGGATTCGCCCTTGGTCAGCGAGGCGCGCTTCGGCTTGACCTTGCTGCCCTTCTCCGGCGCCTCGCCAAGCTGCACATAGGGCCCGAACCGCCCCTTCATCACGTAGACGGGCAACCCGGTCTCGGGATCGGTCCCGAGTGACCGCGGGCCCGCTGCCCTGGCGCGCACCAGCTCGACGGCCTCTTCGACCGTGAAGTCGGCCGGCGGCACGTTCTCCGGAATCGACGCCGTGGCCTCGCCCACCTGCACGTAGGGGCCGAACCTGCCGATGCGGATGACCACCGGCTCGCCCGTATCCGGGGCCGCCCCCAGCTCGATGACCGGGTAGTCGATGCCGCTGTCGTTCTCGACGAGGTGCCGCAGGCCGGGCCAGGCACCCCGCCCGTTGTAGAAGCCGTCGAGAAACTCCGTGCGCCCGAGCTCGCCGTTGGAGATGTCGTCGAGCTCCTCCTCGATGCGCCCGGTGAAGCCGAGCTCGACGAGCATGCCGAAGTGCTGCTTGAGCAGCCGCGTGACGGCAAACGCCGTGAACGTCGGCACGAGCGCCTTGCCCTGCCGCCAGACGTAGCCGCGCCGCTCGATGGTCGAGATGATGGACGCGTACGTCGACGGGCGCCCGATCCCGTCCTCTTCCAGACGCTTGACCAGCGACGCGTCGGTGTAGCGAGCCGGCGGCGTCGTCTCGTGGGCCCTCGGCGACAGCGCGCGCAGCGCCAGCGCGCCGTCGCGCGTGACGACGTCGCCCACCTGGAGCTTCGGGAGCAGCGTCTCCTGGTCGCCGAGCTCGGCGGCCGGGTCGTCGCGCCCCTCGACGTAGGCCCTGAGGAACCCGGCAAACTTGATGGCCTTGCCCGAGGCCGTGAACAGGTACGTCTGCCCGTCCGGGCCGGTCGCCGTGATCTCGATCGTCGTCCGCAAGAGCTGCGCGTCGGCCATCTGCGAGGCGACGGTCCGCTTCCAGATGAGCTCGTACAGGCGTGCCTCGTCGGCGCCGACCTTCGCCGCCACCTCCTGGGGCCGCAGGTGGAAGTCGGTCGGCCGGATGGCCTCGTGGGCCTCCTGTGCGTTCTTGACCTTCGTCTGGTACTGACGCGGCCCGCCGTAGAACTCCTGGCCGTACAGCTCGCGAATCGCGGCGGCCGACTCGCGCAGCGCGCGGTCGCTCAGCGTCGTCGAGTCGGTGCGGTGGTACGAGATGATGCCGTTCTGGAAGAGCCCCTGGGCCGCACGCATGGTGCGGTCGGCCGAGAAGCCGAGCTTCCTGTTGGCTTCCTGCTGGAGCGTGGACGTCGTGAACGGCGCGTAGGGCCGCTGCGACGTCGGGCGCTCCTCGACGCTCGTCACCCTCCACGGCAGCTGCCCGGCGAGGACCTCGGCCAGCGCCGCCGCGTCTGCCTCGTTCAGGACGCGGACGTTGTCGCCCTGGAGCTCGCCCGTCGTCGGGTTGAAGTCCTTGCCCGAGGCGAGGCGGTCCTGCCCGATCCTGACCAGCGTCGCGGCAAACTCACGGTCGGCGGCGGCCAGCTTCGCGTCGAGGTCCCAGTAGGTGCTCCGGCGGAACGCGCGCCGCTCCTCCTCGCGCTCGACGATCAGCCGGACGGCCACGCTCTGCACGCGCCCGGCGCTCAGGCCCGTCTGGACCTTCTTCCAGAGCACCGGCGAGATCATGTAGCCGTACAGGCGGTCGAGGATCCGCCGGCTCTCCTGCGCGTCGACGAGCTTCGTGTCGATGTCGCGCGCCCGGGCGATGGCCTCGCGCACGGCTTCCTCGGTGATCTCGTGGAAGACGATGCGCTTGACTGGCACTTTCGGCTTGAGGATCTCGCGCAGGTGCCAGCTGATCGACTCGCCCTCGCGGTCGGGGTCGGTGGCGAGCAGCACCTCGTCGGCCTCCTTCACGGCCGAGCGCAGGTCGCGGATCCGCTGCTTCTTGTCGGCCGACACGACGTAGTACGGCCTGAAGTCGTCCTCGACATCCACGCCCATGCGGCCCCATGGCTTGTCCTTGATTTCCTTCGGCACCTCGCTCGCGTTCTCGGGCAGGTCCCGCACGTGCCCCACGCTCGCCTCCACGCGGTACTGGTCCCCGAGGAAGCGGGCAAGGGTGCGGGCTTTGGCCGGCGATTCGACGATGACGAGTGGCTTGGACATGCGCTCGGCCCTACGTTACCACTTCCCTCCGGAGGGCAAGAACCGGCCCGACGGGTCGCGGGTGACGAGCCCTCCGAGCTCCAGATCGAGCAGTTCTGCGAGCAGATCGGCCGCGGGGCGGCCGGTCTCGGCGACCAGGTCGTCCACCGGCAGCGCCCCGTGCCGCCGCAGGATCCCCACGAGCGGGGGCTCGGCGCCGGCGGCGCTTGACGTCGCGCGCGGCGTCCAGCCGAGCTCCTCGAGGACGTCGTCGGCGCTCTCGACGAGCCTGGCGCCGTCGCGCAGCAGCGCGTGACCACCCTTGTTGGCCCCGCCCCTGACGTCCCCCGGCACGACCATGACGTCGCGTCCCTGCTCGGCAGCCAGCCGGGCCGTCACGAGCGAACCGCTCCGATCCGAAGCCTCGACCACCACCACCGCACGGACGAGACCGCTGAGAATCCGGTTCCGGAGCGGGAAGTGGTGCGCAAGCGGCGGCGTGCCCGGCAGGAACTCGGTGACCAGGGCCCCACGCTCGGCGATGCGTGCCGCCAGCGCGGCGTGCTGCGCAGGATAGACGACGTCGATGCCCGTGCCGAGGACGGCGGCCGTGGTTCCGGCCTCGAGGGCGCCTGCGTGCGCGGCGGCGTCCACCCCGCGCGCCAGGCCGCTGACGACCGTGACGCCCTGTGCGGCGAGCGCCGCGCCCAGGGTCCGGGCGACCTCGAGCGCGCCCGGACGCGCCGCCCGCGACCCCACGATCGCGACGGCCGGACGGAGAAGGACGCCGGGATCGCCCTTCACCCAGACAACGAGGGGCGGGTCCGGCAGCGTCAGCAACGCGGGCGGATAGGCGTCGGCCCGCCAGTCGAGCGTCAGGAGGCCGTCACGGGTGGCGTCGGCATGGAGCCGGCGTGCGAGCGCGACGGCCGGTCCGACCGCCGTGGCCGGCAGGCCGAGGACCCGCCAGGCCTGCTCGAGGTCGTCGGCCGCCCCCTGTTCCAGGGCCTCCCGCAGCGTGCGCGCCGCCACGGCAGGCCGGGTGCGGGCGCCGACGGCGAGCGTGAGCGCGTCGAGGGGCGACAGGACCACGCCGGTGACGCCGTGCAAGGGCGGGACCAGCAGGAGGCTGACGGCCGGGTTCGGACGTCCTTACATCGGGCGTGGAATGGCTGCAGGACCTGCCACGTGCCTCGTTCCGGGCGGGTGTATATTGACAACTGTTTCCATGAGCATCCGTACGCTGGCAGTCGTGCTGTCCCTGATCGCGGGACTTCCTGGCGCTGCCCTCGCGCAAGGCGACGCGCGCGGCCAGGCGGTCGCGCAGGTGGAGTTCGGCATCGCCGTCGCGCAGAAGGGCCTGTGGCAGGAAGCGGTCTACCGCTGGCAGCGCGCCACGGAGATCGACCCGACGTACGCCGCGGCGTTCAACAACCTCGCGGTGGCCTACGAGCAGCTCGGCCGGTTCGAGGAGGCGGGGCAGGCGTACGCGCGGGCCCTCGAGCTCGAGCCGGACAACCTGTCCATCCAGCAGAACTACGATCTCTTCAAGGAGCTCAACGACCGTGCGCGCAGGTCACAGACTCGCTAGCCTGGCGGTGGCCGTCGCGCTGGCGGCCGGCTGCACGTCGATGTACGAGGTGCCGATCGACACGCCGATCCAGGCCAAGCTGGACGTGACCCCGTTCCAGCGCGTGCATGTGGTCGGGTTCATCGGCGGCGGCAGCGACGAAGTGGATGCCAGCATGGAGACCGTGCGGCTGCTCCGGAGCCAGCTGCGCACGAAGTCGCGCCTGCGCGTCATCGACGCCGATCCGCTGCCCCTCGAGGACATTGCCCGGCAGCAGCTCGGCGGCCCGCCGACGGCGGCCGACGGCGCGGCCGACCAGGCCGGCCTCGGGCCCATGGCGCTGCCGTCGGTCATTCGCGACGAGAAGGATCTCGAGGCATTCGAGCCGCTCTTTGCCAATGCCGACTACTGGAAGCGCATCGGCGAGGAATACCAGCAGCCGCTCATCGTCACGGGCACGGTGATCTTCAGGGCGCATCAGGCGTCGGGCATCGTCACGCAGGAGCGTGAGGTGTACGACCAGTTCGGCCGCCGGACGGTCACGCCGCAGCGCGTGTACATGGAGCGGAAGGGCTACATCCTGCGGCCGAAGTTCGTCTTCATCGACGGCCGGACCGGCGCGGTGCTGTACCAGGAGAGCTACCGCGAGGAGCGCCTCTACCCCGCGCAGCAGAACGTGCCGGCGCTGTCGTCGTTTTTCGAGCAGATGGACGCGCTGCTGCCGTCGTTCCTGAATACCCTCAGCACGACGCGGGTCCGCGGCTCGCGGGTCCTACTGAAGTAGCCGTGGTAGGGACGCCTCGGCAGGGACGGCTCGGTAGGGACGGCTCTCCGAGCCGTCCCTGGGGGCTCAGCAAGTGCCCTACCCGCGGAGGCGCGGCCGTGCTACACTAGCGCCTTTGAGCTGGCACCGCAGACGGCTGCCACGGCTCGCCAGTTTCAGGAGTCCATCGTGTTTGCCATCATTCAAAGCGGCGGCCGGCAGGTGAAGGTGACGCCGGGCTCGGTGATTACCGTCGACCGCGTCGGGCTGCCCGCCGGTGAAGAAGTCAGTGTCGAGCAGGTGCTGCTCGTCGCACAGGACGGCGGCGACGTGCTGACCGGGGCCCCCTACGTCGACGGCGCCCGCGTCGTGGGCGTGGTCGAGGGCGAGACGCGCGGCCCCAAGATCCGCGTGTTCAAGAAGAAGCGCCGGAAGGGCATGCGCCGGACGAAGGGGCATCGCTCGACGCTCACGCGGATTCAGGTGAAGGACATCCTGCTCTAGACGCCGGCCAGGCGCGAAGAGCAGGCGGACGGCTCGGAGCAGGGACGGCCGGAGCACGGACGGCTCGGAGCACGGACGGCTCGGA
>CAYSHC010000008.1:0-50391 GCA_964430855.1 uncultured Vicinamibacteraceae bacterium | reverse complement strand
CGGAGCACGGACGGCTCGGAGCACGGACGGCTCGGAATACGGACGGCTCGGAGAGCCGTCCCTACCAGGACGAGACAATGGCATCGAAGAAGGGTCAGGGAAGCTCGCGCAACGGGCGCGACAGCGCGGCACAGCGCCTCGGCGTCAAGCGGTTCGACGGCAACGTCGTCACCGGCGGGTCGATCCTCGTGCGCCAGCGGGGCCGGAAGTTCCAGCCCGGGCGCAACGTCGGCCTCGGCAAGGACGACACGCTGTTTGCCAAGGTGCCGGGCGTGGTCAAGTTCGAGGACCACGGCGCGCGCGGGCGCTTCGTCAGCGTCCTCCCGCTCGAATAGCACCGCCTGCCGGACGGACCGCCCGGTCCGTCCTTCCGCCTCGCCCGCATGTTCGTCGATGAAGTCGACATCACCGTCACGGCAGGCGCCGGCGGGCGCGGCGCGATCAGCTTCCGTCGCGAGAAGTTCATCCCGAAGGGCGGCCCCGACGGCGGCGACGGGGGCGCGGGCGGCTCGGTCTACCTCGTCGCCAGCCCGCATCACAACACGCTCGTCAACTACCGGTTCCACCCGACGTTTGTCGCCCAGCGCGGCGCACACGGGCAGGGTGCGCTCCGCACCGGCAAGTCCGGCAAGCCCCTCGAGCTCGCCGTCCCGCCCGGCACGGTCGTCTACCGCATCGCCGATGACGGGACGCTGGAGCAGATCGCCGATCTCGTCGAGCCTGGCGACAAGGCGCTCGTGGCGCGGGGCGGACGCGGGGGGCGCGGCAACGCGCGCTTCGTCTCGGCGGTCAACCGTGCCCCGCGCCGCGCGGACCCGGGCGAGCCCGGCGAGTCGCTGTCGCTGCGGCTGCGACTGAAGCTGCTGGCCGACGTCGGCCTCGTCGGCTTCCCGAACGTCGGCAAGAGCACGCTCATCGCGCGGGTGTCGGCGGCCCGCCCCAAGATTGCCGACTACCCCTTCACCACGCTCGTCCCGAACCTCGGCGTCGTGTCGCTCAGCGGCGACCGCAGCTTCGTGGTGGCCGACGTGCCCGGCCTCATCGAGGGCGCGCACGAGGGACGCGGCCTCGGGCACCGGTTCCTGTCGCATGTCGAGCGGACGGCCGTCCTGCTCCACGTCGTGGACGTCAGCGAGGCCTCGCTGCGCGACCCGGTCGACGACCTCGACGTGATCCGCGCCGAGCTGGCGCACTACACGCCGAATGCCGAGACGGTCGACCCCGACGCGCTGCCCCTGGCGGCACGCCCGCAGATGGTGGCCGCCAACAGGATCGACATCCTGAACGACGCCTCGCGGCTCGACGCCCTCCGGGCGCATGCCGAGTCGCTCGGGCTGCCGTTCTTCGCCATCTCGGCCGTCACCGGGGAAGGCGTGGACGCGCTGCTCGAGGCGCTGTGGCCGCACGTCGAGGCAGGTCGCACCGCGCGGCAGGAAGCCGCGCGAATCGCCACAGAGGCGGCCGCCGCCACGGCGCCCCCTGGCGACGCTGCCGACGCTGCGCCGAGCACACCGCCCGCGCGCCGCACCAGCCGCTCGCTTGCGGCCCTCGCGGCGTCACGACGCCCGGCTCCGCCG
Source organism: uncultured Vicinamibacteraceae bacterium (assembly GCA_964430855.1). Classification (GTDB taxonomy): domain Bacteria; phylum Acidobacteriota; class Vicinamibacteria; order Vicinamibacterales; family Vicinamibacteraceae; genus JAEZDP01. The sequence continues at coordinate 48,814 of CAYSHC010000008.1, read as the reverse complement.
CCGGACGACCCGCCGACGGATGGCTGACGTGCCTCACTTGCGTCTGGGGCTGCTCGGTGGCACGCTCGATCCCGTGCACCGCGGACACGTCGCCGCCGCACAGGCCGCCAGGCAGGCACTCGCGCTCGACCGCGTGTGGCTGATCCCCGCCCACGTGCCACGCCACCGCGGCAGCCCGGCGGCATCCGGCTGGCACCGGTTCGCGATGGCGGCAATGGCGATCGAGGACGACCCGCACCTGGCCGTGTCGGACCTCGAGCTCGCGCGTGGCGGCCCCACCTACACCTGGGACACGCTCGAGGCGCTGGCCGCGCGCGGCTACGAGCCTTCGCAGCTGTTCTTCATCACGGGTGCCGACGCGTTCGGCGCGATCGAGTCGTGGCACAGGTACCCGGCGCTGCTCGACCGCGCGCACTTCGTCGTGGTGAGCCGCCCCGGACACCCGTTGGTGTTCGCCCATGAGGGCCCGCCTGTCGTTCGCGAGCGGGTGCGATGGGTCTCGCGAGGCGAGACGCCCGTCCCCGGTCAGCCGCCGGCGGTCTGGCTGGTCGAGGCCGACACGCCGGACGTGTCATCAACCGACATCCGGGCGCGCATTGCCGCCGGCGCGCCCATCGACGACCTCGTCTGTCCCCGCGTGGACGCCCACATCCGGCGCCACGCCCTGTACGACGCCGCACCGGTGAGGACCCTGCATGGTGAACCCTGAGACGCAGCCCGCTTCCCGTCCCCAGCCCCTCGAACTGCCGGCCGACGTGACGGCCGCCGTCGAGGCCGCCCAAGACAAGAAGGCGCTGCGCATCACCCTCCTCGACCTGCGCGGGTCGGAGGCGTTCACCGACGTGTTCGTCATCTGCACGGCCTCCAACGTCAGGCAGGCGCAGGCCATCGCCGACGCCATCGAGGAGCGGCTGCGCGAGCGTAGCCGCCGCGTGTCGCACGTCGAGGGGTACGACCGCGCCGAGTGGATCCTCCTCGACTACTTCGACTTCATCGTGCACGTCTTCACGCCGGAGACGCGCGAGTTCTACGCGCTCGAGCGGCTGTGGGGCAAGGCGCCGCGCTACGAGCTGGGCCAGACGGCCTGACCACGGCCCGCGGCGCTGGCCTCTCAGACGACCGGCGCCGGGTCGGTCAGGGCGGCGAGCACCTCCCGATAGAGGTACTGCGCGCCTTCGACGCCATCCCACGGGCCCTGCTCGTACTCGAGCGCGAACGTGCCGCGGAACCCGGCCGCGAGCATGACGCGCGTCGCCCGGCGCACGTCGTTGCGCTCGCCCCAGCGGTCCCAGTACTTGGCGTGCGCGTGGGTGTGCGCGTAGGGAGCGAGCATCTTCAGCCCGTTGAAGAGCATGTACTCGTGCTCCCAGTTGCAGAAGTCGGGCGAGGCCTCGCAGTACGGGTGGTTCACCTCGTCGATGATGGTCCGGATGTTGGCCGGGTCGGCCGCCAGGCCCCAGTGATTCTCGATCGTCACGCGAATGCCCAGCTTGCCGCCGGCCTCGGCCATCTCCTTGTATGACTCGATCGCCGCGGCCAGCATCGGGACGATGTCGACGTTGCGGGGATAGCCATCGCCCGGCCCGCGTGCGACGGCGTTGGGCCGGATGCTCGGCCCGAGGGCCTGCGGCGAATTCATGCGCATCGATCTGATGCCGAGCACGGCGCAGCCCTCGAGCCACCGCTTCGCCATGGCGACACCGGCCTTGCGCCGAGCGTCGGCCTCCGGCGAGCCATACGACGCCAGGTCGAACGGTGCGTTGTTGGACACGTGCTGCACGGCGGTTCCGGTCTTGACGAGGATGTTCGCCAGCGAATCCAGCCACCTGCGGCCCGAACGGCTCAACGGGTCGAAGCCGCCCGGACGCCCGTCCTGCGCAGGGAAGAACATCGAGTCATCGGTCACGTCGCCAAACAGCGCGGACCTGATGTCCATTCGCGTAACGCCAGGGAACGTGTCCTTCGTGAACTGAGGGAAGTCGAGCAGCGTGAGCTCACCGTACTTCGCCATCATCGCCGCGGCATCCGGCAGGTGCGCCCGCGCGGCCCGCGCCTTCTCCGCCACGGCCAGCGCCTCGGCCGCGTTCGGGTTGGCAGCGACGGCCGTGTAGTCCTCGGCGAAGTCACCACGCCGCCCGGCGGCAGGCGTCGCCGGGATGGCCGCCGTGCTTCCTCGCGGCCTCCGCTGCTTGAACAACTGGCGCAGCGGATAGCTGTTGCTGGCCAGCCGCTCGAGGGCGGCCTTGCGAGCCTGTTCCTGCGCGGCGGCGGCGTCGCGTGGCGTGAGCATCGCGGCCGCCGCGCCGACGCCCACCCCGGCGGCCTTGAAGAAGTGACGCCGGTCGAGATCGTGACGTGCGCCAGGTGTCGTGTGCATGCTGCCTCCGCGCGTACGCGCCTCGCGACGCGCACGACAATGTCCAGCGGGTATACCCGGCGCCGGACGTCCACTGAACGGTCGTGTGCGCCATGTGTATCACGTCTCACGGAGGGGAACCCGAGCCCGCGACGGCGAGCCGCTTGCATCGATCGTCCAACGCGTCATGTCGGCGACACGCCTCACCGACGACCCGTTTCCCCCCGCCGAGCCGCCCCGCCTGATCGACGGGCTGCTGACGCTCGCCTTCGCGCCATCGTGTGCCGCATGTCAGGGCAGGCTCGCGCGCCCGGCCACGAGTCCGGTCTGCGACGCCTGCTGGGCCGCGATTCGGCCTGATGCGCCCCCGCGGTGTCACCGCTGCGGGGTGCCGGTGGCGGACGCTTGCGTCTGCGGCGACCTGCCTCGCACGCTCGACTGGCTGCGCGCCGTCGGCCCCTACGACGGCGCGCTCCGCGCCATCGTCCACGCGCTCAAGTACGACGGGCACCAGACGGCCGCGCGCGGCCTCGGCACGTGCCTTCGGCCACTGCTCGCCGACCTTCCCGAGTCTCGTGACTACGTGATCGTTCCTGTCCCGCTGTACCGGACGCGCGCATTCCGTCGCGGATTCAACCAGGCGGAGCTGCTGGCGCGCGCGATTGGCGGCCCGTGGCCGGTATGTGAGCTGCTCGTCAGGGTGCGCGCGACGCCGACGCAGACGCGCGTCGATCGCGCCGCGCGCCGCCGCAATGTCGCGCAGGCCTTCGGCCTCCGCCCCCGCCGGCCGTGGCACCGCGACCCCGACCTCACCGGACTGCGCGTGGTGCTCGTCGACGACGTCGTGACCACGGGGGCGACGCTGGGGGCGTGCGCCGACGTGCTGCGCGCAGGAGGCGCCGCGTGGATCGGCGCGGTGACGGCGGCACGCACGGTGGTCGCGAACCGTTGACCGGGGACCGCGGACGACGCGGTCGGCGGTGGGCGGTCCGCGGTGGGCGGTGAGCGGTCAGCGGTCAGCGGTCAGCGGTCAGCGCCTGAACCTGCGCAAGCACCTCGGCAGAGACGGCCTCACGGTCGCGCGCCGCATCGACGACGACCCAGCCGGGCGTGGCCCCGGCCTGCCGGAGGTAGCTCGCGCGGACGCGCGCCAGCAGGTCGAGATCCTGCTCGAAGCGATCGCGTTGCGCCATCTTGCGCCGCGCGGCCGTCTCCGGGGCGATGTCCAGCAGGATCGTCAGGTCGGCCGCCGGCAGCACGCGCTGGATGTCGAGCAGCCACGCGCCGTCGAGGCCCTGCGCCTCGCCGTACGCGACCGACGAGGCGAGGTACCTGTCGCAGACGACCCAGGTCCCGGCAGCAAGCGCCGCCTCGATGGCCGGCCGGTGCTCGCAACGGTTGGCGACATAGAGCAACTGGAGGGCATCAGGCGGAAGCTCCCGTTGCCCCTGCAGCGCGGCGCCGATCTCCCGGCCGATCGGCGTCGTGTAGTCAGGGAAGTCGTAGCTGGCAACGGAGACGCCGCGGGCCTCGAGGTCACGACGCACGGCGGCAGCCTGCGTCTGTTTGCCGCTCTGGTCGAGCCCCTCGATGGCGATCAGCCGGCCCCGCACGTCAGATCTGCTCCAGCGCGAGCAGGTCGTCGATCGTCGTCCGGCGGCGGATCACGCGCCAGGTCCCGTCCTCCTCGACGAGGACCTCGGGCGGCAGGGGGCGGCGGTTGTACGCCGACGCCATCACGGCGCCGTACGCGCCGGCGTCGAGGATGGCCAGCAGGTCGTCGACGGCGGGCTCCGGCAGCTCGCGCGCGCGGCCGAACGTGTCGCTGCTCTCGCACACGGGCCCGACGACGTCGCACGTGACAACCGGACGGGTGGTCTCGTGCACCGGGACGATGCGGTGGTAGGCGCCGTAGAGCGCCGGGCGCATCAGCTCGGTCATGCCGGCGTCGAGAATCACGAAGCGTCCGGCGCCGGCATGGGGCTTCACGTCGACGACGCGAGCGAGGAGCAGCCCCGCCTGCCCGACCACCGACCGCCCGGGCTCGACGATCAGCGCCAGCCCGGTGGGCCTGGCAATCTCCACGAGCAGCGCGGCGTACTCGTCGAAGGAGGGCACGGTGCCGTTCTCGTACGGGATGCCGAGCCCCCCGCCGAGGTCCAGGTGATCGAGCGGGAGGCCGCCGTCGTGCAGCGCCGCGGCCAGGGCGGCGACGCGCTCCGCCGCCTTGCGGAACGGCTCGAGGGTGGTCACCTGCGACCCGACGTGCACGTGGATCCCCACGATCGCGAGGCCGGGCCGGTCCCGGCGGGCCCGCAGGATCTCCGCCGCGTCGTCGAGCGCGACGCCGAACTTGTTCTTCTTGAGGCCGGTCGAGATGTGCGGATGGCTCTGCGCGTCGACGTCCGGGTTCACCCGCAGGGCGACGCGTGCACGCACGCCGGCGGCCTGGGCAATCGCGTCGATGCGATCCAGCTCCCCCGCCGACTCGGCGTTGATCGCCTTCAGGCCGAGCGCGACGGCCCGCTCGAGCTCGTGGCGCGCCTTCCCCACCCCCGTGAACACCACGTCGCGCGGCGCGTAGCCGGCCCGGAGGGCGACGTCGATCTCGCCAATCGAGTTCGCGTCGACCATGGCCCCCTCGCCTCGCAGGAGCGCGACGACGGCGAGCGCCGAGTTCGCCTTCATCGCGTAGTGGAGCGCGTGCGGATACCCGGTGCGCGCAAAGGCTCCCGCCAGCGCCCGGAAGCGCTCGCGAATCATCGGCGCGCTGTAGACGTAGCACGGCGTCCCCACCTCGCGGGCAATGGCCTCGAGGACGGCAGACGACGCGATCAGGGGGGATTCGACGAGGCGGGCACCGGACACAAGGGAAGGATCATAGCAGGAGGCAGGGAATGAGCCCTCCGCGCCTCCGCGCGCCTCTTTCCTTCCGTCCTCCCTTCCTCCTGTTATGATTCCGGTCTGCCGCCAGTCGCCCCGAGCCCGATGTCAGACCCGACACCGCTAACCGCCATCGACGAGACGATCGAACGCTGCCTGGAGGGCGACCAGGCGGCCTGGGACACCATCGTCCGCCAGCACTGGCGCAAGGTCTTCAGCGTCGCCTACAAGTTCACCGGCAAGCACGACGAAGCCGAGGACCTGACCCAGGACATCTTCATCAAGATCTTCCGGTCGCTGCACACGTTCGACCGCAGGGCGAACTTCCAGACGTGGCTCATCAGCGTGAGCCGGAACCTCTGCATCGACCACTACCGCAGCGTCCGCAAGGAGCGCGAGACCATCGCGCGCGACATCGACTCCCGCGACATGGCCGACGCGTCGCGCCCGGATCCGGGGCCGCTGGCCGGCATCGAGCGCGCCGACCAGCGCGAGCTGCTGCGGCTGGCCCTGTCGCAGCTGGCGCCGACGTTGCGCTCGGCGGTGCTGCTGCGCGACATCAAGGAACTGTCCTACCAGGAGATTGCCGCGCAGCTCGACCTGCCCGAGGGCACGGTCAAGTCGCGCATCAACAGGGGACGGACGGAACTCGCCCGCCAAATCAAACGTCTGCAGGAAGCGGGCCTCTCGACACCGCGGCGCGCCGCGGTGGGACGGCGCGACCTGCGCCCGAACGGAGCCTAGGCATGAACCTCACGACGGAGCACCACGACGACATCGTGGTGGTGCGCGTGCACGAAGCGCGAATGATGTACCCGATCCTGGGCGACTTCGCCTCCACCGTCTCGGATCTGGTACAGGCCGGCAGCCGCAAGCTGCTCATCGACCTCTCGCCGGTGACCTACATCGACAGCGCCACCATCGGCTGCCTGATGGATCTCTATCGGCAGATCAACGCCGCCGGCGGCGTGCTGAAGCTGTCGGGCGTGCAGCGCCGGGTCGAGACCATGCTCACGATGACGGGCGCGCAGAACTTCATCGACGTCCACGCGGACGCCGCGGCAGCCATCGACAGCTTTGGAGCGTGACGTCATGCGCGTGATCACGACAAGCACCGGCGCCGAGATCGCGCTCGATGGCGACCTGCTCGCCATCCTCGAGACGCTGTTCCGCGAGGTCACGGCCCGGCGCGAGCTCGACCGCACGTTCGAGGACATGATGCGGGAGATCAACCACCTGGTCGACCAGATGACGCCCGACGAGCAGCGCGCCTACTTCGTCGAGAGCCTCTTCCTCAACACGGTGACCTACGAGAACGAGCGGCTGGGCGCGGTGATGCGCAAGCTCCAGCAGGAGCCGGCCCCCGACGCCGACTGACGGGCTCCGGTCACGCGGCGAGACGTCCCCGGCGCCGGCCCGGGCCGCGACAAGGCGGACAGACAGGAAACGACAAGGAACGGGAGCGCCCCGCCGCGCGGGAGACGCGGCGAGGACGGCCCGGGCAGTCAGCCCCGCCGAGCCGTCCGTGTGTGGCATCAGGCGTCGCGCAGGTGCGTGCGCACGTTCTTCGCGAGCAGGACGTCGCGCCCGGCCGCGTCGCGCGCCGCGCGCACGTGCTTGAGGTGCTCGGACGCGTGCGGCCCGCCCATCGTCATCAGCGCCGCGGCGAAGTGCATGGCCGGATCGTCCTGCACGACGCGCAGGGCCTCCGTTGTCATGGCGTACCCGTCGAGTGACCCGATGACGTGAGCCAGTGGCCGGTCGGGCCCACTGAGCTGCCTGTAGGTCTCCACGAGATACCCCACGTCGAACCGCGCGATGGCCGCGTCGCGCCCGGGGCGCGCCGTCGCCGCCCGCTCCTGGAGCGCCGCGAGCAGCCGCCGCGCCGCGGCGTCGTCCTTCCCGACGTACATCGTCGCGCGACGCAGCGTCTCCATGCGGACCAGGGTTGGAGTGGCGGGCGCAAGCAGGGCCAGCGTGTCGGCGACGAGTCGCGAACGATCGTAGGACGGATCGGTGGCTGACCAGCCGCCACCGGCGGGGCCGATCGGCAGCGATCGTGCCGTGCCGATGTCGAAGGGCTCGCAGATGAGCGGCGGCCCGGCGAGCGCGAGCGCGGGCAGCGCCGCAAGCAGGGTGGGCGCGAGGACGAAGCGAAGCAGCGGTCTCATGGACACCTCCCGGGCACGCCGTGCGCGTGCCTCACGGGGAAGGACGGCCCACGCGTCACCGCGTTAACGAAGGCGCCCGTCGCGCCATTCGCGCACCCACAGCTGCCACCAGTCCCTCCCGCCGTGGCCCAGTTCCGCCCACCAGGCGTCCAGCATCGCGCGGTCACCCGCGATGACGCCGGCACGCGTCACCAGATCGGGAGGGGGCACGCGTGCGGCGAGCGCGTCGAAGAGGCCCGCGCGCTCCTCCGGCGTCGCCCGTGCGAGCAGGTGCCAGAGCGTGAGCGCATCGGCTGGCGACGACTCGCGAAGGATGACGTCGAGGGCCGATGCACGCGCGTCGCGTGCGCGTGTCGTGTCGAACGTGACGATGGCCTCGCGAAGCGCCTGCGAGGCGGACGCGACAATCGGCGTGCCCGGGCCCGACGCGTGGATCTGCACCAGCGCGCCGGCCGGGATGAAGGCCTCACGGCCGTCGTGCACGAGCCCGACCCAGCCGGCCGTGACCTCGAGCGCGCCTCGCCCCGAGCGGTCGAGCGTCAGCGTGTATGCGCATCCGAGGTCCACGGCGGTCGCGACGGGGGTCGAGACGACCACCTCGCCAGGCGGTGCCCAGATCAGCGCATCGAGCGTGCCGTGCTCGAGGTGCAGCCACTGCTCCCCCGGCGCCGTCCGCGTCACGCGGACGCGAGAGGCCGGGGCGACGATCACGCGGCCGACCGAGGGGAGCTCGAGCCGCGCGGCGGTGTCGGCGTCGGTGTCGATCCACGTGCCGGGCAACACGCGCTCAGGTCCGTCCACAGGCGTGGAGGCCACGAGCGGACGCCCCTTGAGCGGCGACAGCTCCCACCCGGGCGCCGCTGCCGCAGGCGTGCCATCGAGTGGTGCCGGGCCGACCATCGCCACGGTGACGGCCAGCAGGAGCACGGCGGCGGCGGCGAGGGCCGGCGCCACCCCGGTCGGCAGCCGTGCCGGCCACGGCAGCGGTGACGCTTGGCGCGGCAATGGCGGCGGCGACGGCGGCCTTCCGGCGCGCTCCCCGTGGCCGTAGGGGGCGAGCAGGTGCTCGAGGGCTTCGACGTCGGGATCCGGGGGCCCGCTCCGGTCCCACAGGTAGTCATCGGCCATGGCCGTCTCCCCGTGCCAGTCGCTCACGCAGCAGCTTCATGCCGCGACAGAGGTTCACGCGCACAGACCCCGGCGTCAGGCCGGTCCGGGCCGCGATCTCCGGCCCGGTCATCCCTTCGACCAGCCTCAGCATCAGCGGCTCGCGGTAGGCCTCGGGCAGCGCCCGGATGGCCGCCAGCGCGCACTCGGCGCGCAGGCGCTCGTCGGCCGTCGGCCAGGCGCCGGCCCTGTCGTCGAGCGGGTCGGCGGCGGGCGGACGCGCACGCACGTGGTCCACGGCGCGGTGGCGCGCGATCGCGGCGAGCCACGCCCCGAGCGCCGCCGGCTCCCGCAACGACGGCAGCAGCCGCCACGCCTGCAGGAAGACATCCTGGAGGAGGTCGTCGGCGTCGGCCGCCGACACGCGCGCGAGCAGCAGCCCGTGCACCATCCGGCTGTAGCGCCTGTAGATCTCGTCGAACGCCGCGGCGTCCCCCCGGCGTGCCGCCTCGACGAGGGGACACACGTCGGCCGACCGCGTGGCGTCACGCGGCGCGAACGTGTCCGCCGGAAGGGGGATGGAATCGTCCACGCGCTCACGGCATGGACGAGAACGGGGGGCCGGGTGTTAGCTGGCGACCGTGACGGGCACGCCGACGATGTCGGTCGCGGCCGACGGCGTCTCGACAAACGTCCACGCGTCACGCTGCTCGAGCAGGGCCGCTCCGAGCGCCGTGTGCAGCGCGTGCCCGCCCCGCTGGGCCACGACGTGGCCGATGATCGGATGGCCGACCAGCGCGAGGTCGCCGATGACGTCGAGGATCTTGTGCCGGACGAACTCGTCCTCGAAGCGCAGCGTGTGGTTGAGGATGCCCGTCTCGCCGAGGACGATGGCGTTGTCGAGCGAGCCGCCGAGGGTCAGGCCCTGCTGGCGGAGCATCTCGAGGTCCTTCAGGAACCCGAAGGTCCGCGCCGGCGCCAGCTCTTCCGCGAACGTCGCGGGCTCGACGACGACCGAGCGGCTCTGGTGGCGCAGGAGCGGGTGGTCGAAGCTGATCGTGTAGGTGACACGGAACTCGTCGGCCGGGTACACCGCGATGTGCTTGTCGCCCCGCGTCACGCTCAGCGGCCGCAGCACCTTGAGGTACCGGCGCGGCGTGCTGAGCTTGCGGATGCCGGCCTCCTGGATGAGGTAGACGAACGGCGCCGCGCTGCCGTCCATGATTGGCACCTCGGGCGTGTTGAGCTCGACCGCGACGTTGTCGACGCCCTGGCTGACCAGGGCCGCGAGCAGGTGCTCGACCGTCTCCACGGTGGCGCCCGCAAAGGACAGCCCTGTGGCGTAGTTCAGGCTCGCGACGTGCTCGATACGCGCCGGAATCTCCAGGCCGCCGAGGTCGGCTCTCCGGAAGCGAATCCCGAAATCGGCAGGCGCTGGACGGAGGGTAAGGGTGACGCGGTTGCCGGAGTGGAGGCCGATCCCGGCACAGGTGATGGAGCGTCGAAGGGTCCGCTGCGATGTCATTCAGCTCTCGTGGTCATTGAATCGGTACGTCCAGCCCGGGCTTTGCACAAGCAAAGCGCGTTCCGCGTGACAGCAAAGTCGACAGAGTCGGGCAAGTACCGTCCCAACAACGAGTTGGCCGCAATCGGCCGGGTCCCTGTGCACGTCCGCTGGGTGTCCACTGTAGTCTACGTGACACGTTCCGCAGAGGACGCAGTGTGGCTTCCTTACCACACCGATGTCTCGGCGCAACGCCCAACAGACTGTAGGGCATCGCGCGCATTCTGACCAGTCCGAACAGCGGGCGCCTGTCCGCCGGTGCCCGCCTGCCAGGCGCCGCTATCCCGCGAGCGACGCGGCGCGGCGCGCACGCCCGCGCGAGCCGGCCCCTGTCGCCGACAGCACCTCGGCCAGGAACCGTCCGGTGTGCGACCCCTTCGTCCTGGCCACCTGCTCGGGCGTGCCCTGCGCGACGACCCGGCCGCCACCGGCACCGCCTTCGGGACCGAGGTCGATGACGTGGTCCGCCGAGCGGATCACGTCGAGGTTGTGCTCGATCACGACGACCGTGTTGCCCTGGTCGACGAGCTGGTGCAGCACCTCGAGCAACTTTGAGACGTCTTCGAAGTGCAGTCCGGTCGTCGGCTCGTCGAGGATGTACAGCGTCCTCCCGGTGCTCCGGCGCGACAGTTCCTTGGCCAGCTTGACCCGCTGCGCTTCCCCGCCGCTCAGCGTCGTGGCCGACTGGCCCAGCTCGATGTAGCCGAGGCCCACCTGCTCGAGCGTCCGGAGCTTGCCGGCAATTGCCGGGAAGCTCTCGAGCAGCGGCAACGCCTGCTCGACGCTGAGGTCGAGGATGTCGGCAATCGACTTGCCCCGGTACCGCACGTCGAGCGTCTCTCTGTTGTAACGACGGCCCTTGCACTGCTCGCACGTCACGTAGACGTTCGGCAGGAAGTGCATCTCGATGGCCATGACGCCGTCGCCCTGGCACGCCTCGCAGCGCCCGCCCTTGACGTTGAACGAGAACCGGCCGGGCTTGTACCCGCGGGCCCGCGACTCGGGCAGCATGGCAAACAGGTCACGGATGAACGTGAACAGCCCGATGTAGGTAGCCGGATTGCTCCGCGGCGTCCTGCCGATCGGCGACTGATCGATCTGGATGACCTTGTCGAGGTGCTCGGTGCCCTCGATCCGGTCGTGCTCGCCCGGCTCGTCGGTGGCGCGGTAGAGGTCGCGCGCCAGCCTCTTGTAGAGGATCTCGTTGACGAGCGTCGACTTCCCCGACCCGCTGACCCCTGTGACCGTGACGAACGTGCCGAGCGGCACCTTCACGTCGATGTTCTGCAGGTTGTTGTGCCGGGCCCCGACGATCCGCAGGTACGCCGATGCCCGGCGCCTCGCATCGTCGCGCGGCTCCACGCGGCGCTCGCCCCGCAGGTACTGCCCCGTGATGGACCGCGGCGCGTTGGCGATGAGCTCCCCGGGCGTCCCCTGGAACAGCAGCTCGCCGCCGTGCTCGCCCGCCCCTGGACCGAGGTCCACGACGTAGTCGGCCTTCCGGATCGTCTCTTCGTCGTGCTCGACGACGAGGACGGTGTTGCCGAGGTCGCGCAGCCGTTCGAGCGTGGCGATGAGCTGCCGGTTGTCGCGCTGGTGCAGCCCGATGGACGGCTCGTCGAGGACGTAGAGCACGCCGCTGAGGCTCGAGCCGATCTGCGTCGCCAGGCGGATGCGCTGGCCCTCGCCGCCCGAGAGCGTGGCCGCCGATCGGTTGAGCGTGAGATAGCCCACGCCGACGTCGCGCAGGAAGCGCAGCCGCTCGCGGATCTCCTTCAGGATCCGGCTCGCGATGAGCGCCTCGCGCGTCGTCAGCTCGAACTTCTCGAAGACGTCGACGGCGTCGCTGATGGGCAGGCTCGTCAGCTCGTCGATCGTGTGGCCCTTCACGCGGACGGCCAGCGACTCCGGGCGCAGCCGCGCGCCTTCGCACGCCGGGCACGTCGTCAGGCTGCGGTAGCCTTCGAGCGCCTCGCGCTCGGCCCACGAGCCTTCCTCGTAGCGGCGGCGGAGGTTCGGCAGCAGCCCCTCGAAGTCGACGCCGAACGGGTCGCCCTTCGCGCCGCGGCGGCGCCGTGCGGCCGGCGCGGCCTGGCCGGCGCCGTGCAGCAGGACGTTGCGCTGCTTCTTCGTCAGCTTCCGCACGGGCACGTGCGGGTCGATGCCGTGCACCTCGTGCAGCCGTGCGATGGCCTCCGCGAGCAGCGCCTTGTCGCCTGCCGCCCACGGGGCGATGGCGCCCTCCGCCAGCGATTTCGAGTCGTCGGGAATGACGCGCGCGACGTCGACGTCGTAGACGGAGCCGAGGCCCTGGCAGTGCTGGCAGGCGCCGTGCGGCGAGTTGAACGAGAACGCGCGCGGCGTGAGCTCGGGCACGCTGATGCCGCAGTCGGCACAGGCGAGCTTGCGCGAGAACAGGCGGTCGCCGCCATCCCACGTGTTGATGATGACGAGCCCGTCGGTGAGCTCGAGCGCCGTCTCGATCGCGTCGGCGAGGCGGCGCTCCATGCCGGGCTTGACCAGCAGCCGGTCGACGACCACGTCGATGGTGTGGTTGCGGCGCTTGTCGAGGGTGATGTCCTCCTCGAGCGACCGCGTCTCACCGTCGATGCGCGCGCGCGTGAAGCCCTTCTGGCGCAGCGCCGCGAGCTCCTTCTTGAACTCGCCCTTGCGGCCGCGCACGATGGGCGCCAGCACGTTCAGCCGCTCGTCGCCCGGGAACTGCCGGGCCAGGTCGAGGATGCGGTCCACCGACTGGCTGGCGATGGGCTGGCCGCACTTCGGGCAGTGCGGCTGCCCCAGGTTGGCGAAGAGCAGGCGGAGGTAGTCGTAGATCTCGGTGACGGTGCCGACGGTGGACCGGGGATTGGACGCGGTGGTCTTCTGCTCGATCGAGATGGCCGGCGAGAGCCCGACGATGAGGTCGACGTCGGGCTTCTCCATCTGCTCGAGGAACTGCCGGGCATAGGCCGACATCGACTCGACGTACCGGCGCTGCCCCTCCGCATAGATGGTGTCGAAGGCAAGCGACGACTTTCCCGAACCCGAGAGGCCGGTGATGACCACGAGCCGATCCCGCGGGAGGTCGACGTCGATGTTCTTCAGGTTGTGTACACGGGCGCCGCGGACCGAGATGCGCTCGTCGAGGTTCATGCGTCCCTTTGCCGGGCACCACGCCACGGTGCCCAAACCGTGATCCTATCAGGGAACACCGGGCGGTGACAGCGCGACCGGGACGGCCGTCACGATGCCGTTCAGCTGAACCGGCCGTCCAGCTCGGCAAACGGGACCGCGTCGTCGAAGCTCGTGAACGTGCCCGTTTCGGCCATTTCCCTGGCCGCGCGCAGCAGGGCCCCCCAGGCTGTCCGGGCGAGCGCGCCGCCGACGCTGATGCGCCGGACGCCGGCGTCGGCAAGCTCGCTGACGGTCGCGAACGGCCGGCCGACGAGGACGTTCACCGGCGTCGGCGCCACTGCCTCGACGACGGCGCGCACCTGCTCGAGCGACGTGAGCCCGGGCGCGTACAGACAGTCGGCCCCGGCTTCCTTGTAACGCACCAGCCGCCGGATGGCCTCGTCGAGATCGGGCACGCCCACGATGAAGCCCTCGGTGCGGGCGGTGAGCAGGACGGGCACCGGACCGCCGTCGATTGCGGCACGTGCCGCGGCCACGCGTGCCACCGCCAGCTCGATGTCGTAGAGCGGCGTGTCCGGCACGCCCGTCGAGTCCTCGATGGACAGCCCGGCGATGCCCGTGGTGGCGGCCAGCCGCACGTTGGCCGCGACGTTCTTCGGCTCCACGGCGAACCCGCCGAGGAAGTCGCCGTTCACGGGCACCTGCACGGCCGCCGCGAGCGTCCTGAAGTGCTCGAGCGTGGTCTTGAGCGACACACGGCCATCGGGCCGCCCGAGCGACCAGGCCAGGCCGGAGCTCGTCGAGGCGAGCGCGGGAAAGCCAAGCTGCTCGAGGAGGCGGGCGCTGCCCACGTCCCAGGGGTTGGGCATCACGAAGCAGCCGGCCTCGTGCAGGCTGCGGAAGGTGTCAACACGTGGATGGTGAGGCATGGTCTCGATGTGTGACGTCGGGCGCGGCGGGCTCAGAACGCCCGGCCCGGCGCCGCGCCACGTCCCTCCGTGACGACGTAGGTCCGCCCCGCGGCAAGCGCCCCGAGCGTCTCGCGCTGACCGTCAGGCCACGTCACCACGACATCGTCCAGCTGGCGGGCGGACCCGAGCCCGAACGTGACGACCAGCTCGGACTGCGAAAGGTAGCTCGACCCCGTGCGCACGCGGCGTGACAGGCGTCGGCCGCCGACGGAGCCTTCGACACGGGCACCGATCGCGTCGCGGTTGCCGCGCGTCCCCCGCAGCCACAGCCGGACGACGCCCGCCCCGCGCGGCGTGTCGTTGCGATAGAGGCGTGCCGGGCCGCCGCTGGTCGTGATGACGACGTCGAGATCGCCATCGCCGTCGATGTCGCCGAAGGCCGCGCCGCGTCCGACCTTGGGATCGACGAAGCCGCCGCCCACCTGGGTGGCGATGTCCTCGAAACGGCCGCCGCGGTTGAGGAAGAGGTGCGGCGGCAGCGCCTGGGTCGGCTGTCCCTGCCTGCGCGCGAGGATGCCGTCGAGATGGCCGTTCACGACGAGCAGGTCGAGGGCCCCGTCGAGGTTCACGTCGAAGAAGAAGCAGCCCCAGCCGAGCGTCTCGCGCGTGACCCGCCCGACCTCGTTGTGCGGCGCCGTGTCCTCGTAGACGCCCGCCTCGCGCGGCACGTACAGGCCGACCATCTCGTTGGAGAAATTCGTCACGGCCACGGACGGACGGCCGCTGGTGTCGACCTCGGCGGCGTCCACGCCCATGCCGGCGCGGGCCCGGCCGTCGGCACTGAAGGCCAGGCCGCTCTGGAGGCCGAGCTCGGTGAAGGTGCCGTCCCTGTTGTTGCGGTACAGGCGGTTGGGCACGGTGTCGTTGGCCACGAACAGGTCCGGCCAGTCGTCCTGGTCGTGGTCGAGCAGCGTGACGCCAAGCGCCTTGCCGGTGACGTCGAACAGGCCGGCCTTCGCCGTGACGTCCTCGAACCGGCCGTGGCCCGTGTTGCGGAACAGCCACGAGGTGCTGCCGCGATACGCCTGGGGCGTGCAGTACGCCTTCTCGCCGCCGTCGGCCGCGCAGAAGAGGTCGGTGCGGGCCGACCACTGGACGTAGTTGCAGACGAACAGGTCCACCAGGCCGTCGCGGTCGTAGTCGACCCACATCACGCAGGTGCTGAACCCGCGGTGGTCCGCGAGCCCGCCCGCCGCCGTGACATCCTCGAAACGCGTACCCTTCTGGTTACGGAACAGCCGCAGGCCCTGCACGGACGTGAGGGCGAGGTCGATATAGCCGTCGTTGTCGAAGTCGGCGGCCGCGATCCCCATGCCGTACTGGAGGCCGTCGGCACCGCGACGCCTGGCCGCAGCGGGCGACAGCTCGAGGCCCATCGCCGCCGTGGCGTCGGTGAAGCGCCCCTGTCCGTCGTTGAGATAAACGGTGGCCCAGCGCCGCTGCGCGGGCGACCCGTCGGGCCACAGGCCCTGGACGAAGATCAGGTCCTGGTCGCCGTCGTTGTCCACGTCCACGAAGGCGGAGCCGGCGCCGAGCGTCTCGGGCAGCAGCTTCCGTCCTGCAGCGCCATTGTCGTGCGTGAACGTGACGCCCGCCGTGCCGGTCACGTCTGTCAGCCGGACGGTGGTGCCCTGCGCCTGGACGATCGTCGCCACGGCCAGCATCGCGGCGATCACGGCCAACCGTCCGGTCATCCGATGACGAGCCCCTTCCGCACGGCGTAGAGGACGAGCTCGGCCGCCTTGTGCACGCCGAGCGTGCTCATCAGGTTGGCGCGATGGACGGCGACCGTGTTCACGCTCAGGCCGAGGATCGCGGCAATCTCCTTGTTCGACTTGCCGTGGGCGATGAGCTGCAGCACCTGCTTCTCGCGCTCGGTCAGCTGGTCGAACTTGTCGTCGTCCGACTCGTCGCGGTCGCGCAGGGCCTTGATCAGGACGCCGGACAGCTCGGGGCTCAGGTACTGCTGTCCCTGCGCCACGGCGCGGACGGCACGCGTGAGGTCGGTCTCGAGCGCGCTCTTGAGGATGTAGCCGGAGACGCCCGCGTCGAGCGCACTGCGGACGTACTGGCCGTCGGAGTACATGCTCAGGACGAGGATCTTCGTCTCGGGGCGCTCGCGCAGGATCTCGCGTGCCGCGTGGATGCCGTTGGCATCCGGCATCGCCATGTCCATCAGGACGACGTCCGGCCGGAGCTGCCTGACCAGGGCGACGCCCTCGGCTGCCGATCCGGCCTCGCCCACGACGGTGATGCCGGGGTCGTCGTCGAGGATGCGACGGAAGCCCTGACGCACGAGCGCATGGTCGTCCACGAGGACGACGTGGATGCTGGCGGACATGATGCCCGTATTATGCGCCGCTGCCGCCCGGTGACAACGGGACGGCGCCGATGGCGGCGCCCCCCGGAGGACCCGGTGCCGCGTCGGCCGGCCGCGGCAGGCGTACCGACACCCGCACCCCGCCGTGCGGGCTCTCCTCGAGCGCGAACGTGCCCCCCATCAGCGCCGCGCGCTCGCGCATGCTCGTGAGCCCGAGGCCCGTCCGGCTGGTGTCCCCCGCGGCTGCTGACGCATGCGCCAGTCCGCGCCCGTCATCGTCGACGGTGACGGCGAGCTCGTCGGCCGTGGCGCGGAGCGTGATCCACACCTCGGAGGCTCCCGCATGCCGGACAACGTTGGTGAGCGCCTCCTGCACGATGCGATAGAGGTGCGTCGCGGCTTCGGGGCCGACAGTGGCGAGGTCGCCGTCGGTCTCGATCTCGATCGAGATCCCGTGCTGCCGGCGCACCATCTCGACGTGCGAGCGCACGGCCTCGTCGAGGCCGAAGTCGTCGAGGACGACGGGGTGCAGGGCGCGCGAGCGCTGCCGGATCCCGTCGAGCACCTGCTGCGCCAGCGCCTGGAGCTCGCCGACCTCCTGGGCCAGGGCCTCGGGCGCCCGTCCGCCGCGCTCGAGGTGCCGGCGGATCCGCCCGAGCCCGAAGCCCGTCGCGGTCAGCAGCTGGCCGAAGTCGTCATGCAGTTCCCGGGCGAGCGACGCCTGGACGTCCTCCTGGAGGCGGATCATCTGCCAGGACAGCGCGCGGCGATCGGCAGACACCTGCTGGAGCTCGCGGATGCTCCGCCGTGTCGCGCGGATCACCAGGGCACCGGCGATCGTCAACGCCGCGACCAGCCCGATGTTCAGCCAGAGGATCTGCCGCCTGACCGCGTCGTAGACAGCGCGCGCCCGCTCGTTGGCTTCTTCGTTCACCTGCGTGTTGGCGACGAGCAGCGACGAGACGAGGTGGGCCAGCTCGGCGTGGCGGGCCCGCGCCTCGAGCGCGAACAGCTCGCGCGCCTCGTCCTCCCGGCCGGCGTCGGCGGCGTCGAAGCCCCGGTCGAGCGTCTCCCAGAACCTCGCCACCGCGGCGTCGAGCTGCGCGGCCTGGGTCGAGGGCCGCGAGACCGGCGCGAGCTCGCGTTCGCGCTCGAGCGCCAGCTGGAGGTCGAGCCGCAGGCGCTCGAAGGGCGCGCGCCACGCCGGCAGCGGGTAGGGCTCCACGCCGTCGGTCATGTCGCGGAGCGTGTCGGCCACCTGCGACAGGTTCGACTGGATCCGGATCAGCTGCAGCGAGTCGAGCCGATGCCGCTCGATGAGCGTCACCTGCTCGTCGCGCAGCCTGGCGATCTGCTGGCGCGCGTAGGCGGACGCGCCAATCACGGTCGCAAGCGTCAGCAGCAGCCCGGCGACGAGCCAGGTGACGGGGGAACGGCCCGCTGATCCAGTCACCTCGTCACGATTCGCAGTCAGCCGTGCGCGGCGAGTCCCGCCGCGACGCCCCGCATGTAGGCGAGCGATTCCTTCATCCCGACGACCGGGTCCTTGGCGTTGATCTCGTACTCGAGGGAGACGTGGCCGCGGAAGTTCGTGCGCACGAGTTCCCGGAAGACGCCGGCGACGTCGAGGACGCCCTTCCCCACTTCCACCTGGCTGTCGCGGTCGCTGGCGTCGGCGAGGTCCTTGATGTGCAGGTCGAGCAGCCGTGGACCGGCGGTCGCGACGTCGGCGACGATGTCGGCCCCGGCGCGGGCCGCATGACCGATGTCCATGCAGATGCCCATGCGCGGGTCGCGCCCTTCCAGCCGCTTCAACGCATCGGCGGGCGCCGGGTACCACGGGTCTTCGGGGCCATGGTTGTGGATGGCCACCTTGATGTCGTACGCCTTCACGAGCTTCTCGAGCGTGTCGAGCGTCTCGGGGGCCGGAGAGCACACCATCAGCGGAAACCCGGCGGCCTTCGCGTACTCGAAGTCCTTCCGGATCTCGGCCTCGTCGTCCTGCTTCCAGGTCAGCGTCCCGCCGCCCATGATGGTGATGCCCGCGTCGGTGAACGCCTTCGCGCCTGCCCGTACCTGCTCCGGTGTGTCGGTCCGCGCCAGGTGGACGTCCTTGATGGTCACATATGGCACGCCCATGTCCTTGAGCGCCGCGATGGCCCTTTCGCGCGGGAACGTGCGCAGCGAATAGGACGCGACGCCGATCCTGAGCGGCAGCGGCCGCGGGGCCGCCACGGCGCGCGTGGCGGCCGTCGCCGTCGTGGTCACGCCAGGCAACGCCGAGGCGACGGGTGCGAGGGCGGCGGCGCCGGCGAGCTGGAGGACGTGCCGGCGGGTGGGCACGGGCATCTTCGACATCTCGAACCCCTCCTTCAGGAGCGCGCCCCGAGGATCATCGGGCGGCGATGGGCTGGTCGCGGCCGACGATACCATGGAGCCGCGCGTGCCGCATCGCCTCAGGGGCTGAGCAGCGAGACCGTCCACCCGCTCGCGGCGCGCTCGTACAGCGTCCGGTGGTGCAACCGGTAAGGCTCGGCCTTCCAGAACTCGATGCGCTGCGGCAACAGGCGGTAGCCGCCCCAGTGCGGCGGACGCGGCACTTCGCGGCCTTCGTACCTGGCCTCCACCTCGCGGACGCGCGCCAGCAGCTCGTCGCGCGAGGCGATCACCTCGCTCTGCCGCGAGGCCCACGCGCCGATCTGGCTGCCGCGCGGGCGCGTCCTGAAGTACGCGTCCGACTCGTCAGCCGACACCTGGGTCACCGTGCCCTCGATGCGGACCTGCTCCTCCGTCCACGGCCAGTAGAAGCACAGCGCGGCGTGCGGGTTGGCCTGGAGCTCGCGCGCCTTGCGGCCGTTGTAGTTCGTGTAGAAAACGAACCCCCTGGCGTCGGCGCCGTGCAGCAGCACGACCCGGCAGGACGGACGCCCGTCCGGCGTGGCGGTGGCCAGCGTCATCGCGATCGGGTCGAATGGCGCGCTCGCCGACGCCCTGGCAAACACCTCGTCGAAGCGCGCGAACGGATCGGCCGGTTCGGACATGAGGGCAGGATACAGGAACGGCGACCGGGGGTGAGGGAGGAAGGGAGGAGCGAGAAGAGGAGGGGACGAAGAGAGGCAGGGGCGGCCCTTCGAGCCGCCCTTCGACATCCTCCGAACGGCCCGCGCGGGGCCGCTCGGAGAACGGGGAGGGAGGGCGGCTCGAAGCGCCGCCCCTGCCTGTCGCGTGAGGGCTGCTAGAACCCGATCCGCATGCCGAGCTCGAGGCGCCGGGCGGGCATCGCGGAGATGGGCTGGCCGAACGTGCCCGACGAGAGCACCGAGCCGTAGCGCGAGTAGTTCACCGTGTTGAAGACGTTGAACGCCTGGGCGTAGAGTTCGAGCCGCACGGCACGCTGCTCGCCGCCCATGCCGCCAGGTCCGCCGGGGCCGCCGCCGGGGCCGCCCGGTCCGCCGCCGGGACCGCCGCCGATGCCGCGCTGCATGCGCGGGCCGCCGCCGGACGTCGAGCGCACCGGGCCGAAGCCCTTGCTCCAGCTCAGACGCAGGTCGGTGCTCGTCTGCCAGGGCAGGCGCGCGCTGTTGCGGCCGTAGCCCGCGGGCCTGTCGTTCACGACGCCGTCGCCGTTGTCATCGAAGCCCGTCGTGATGGTGTAGGGCCGCCCTGACATCGCGCGGAGGTTCACGCCGGCCCGCAGGCCCCACGCGAGGTCCGTCGTGAAGAAGCTGAAGATCCGGTGCCGGATGTCGTCGGCGGCCGGTCCCCACTCGGCGTCGATGTCCAGGTTGTTGGCCGGGAGCGTCAGCGGCGAGTCGGCGTGGTTCTTCCGCTCGCCGATCATGTAGCCCACCATCCCGAACATCCGGCGCGGCCGGTAGTTGAAGTTCACGTTCAGGTCGAGGCCGTGGCTCTCGGCATTGCCGTCCGAGTGGATCTCGGTGATGTTGCCGAGCTCCGGGAAGGGGCGCACGCCGTCGATCGGGGCGTTCGCGTTGCGCGCGCGCAGCTGGTTCCACCCGTACTGGTTGAAGTAGTTCGCGCGCAGCCGCAGCCAGCTCGTGAGCGTCTGCTCCACGCCGATGGAGTACCGGCGCACCGTCGGCATGTCGAGGTCGGCTGCCCTGATGACGCTCGCCGGGATGGCGACCACGTCGCCGCCCTCGTAGGGGTTCGGGAAGCCGGGGTTACGGATGATCAGGTCGGACTGCCGCTCGCCGTCGACGAGCAGCGTCTGCTCGTAGACGCTCGTCTCGTACCAGTCGTAGAACAGCCCCGCGCCGCCACGCACCGTCGTCCTGTTGCCCTGGAACGGCGTCCAGGAGAAGCCCGCGCGCGGCGCCAGGTTGATGCCGTGGCCGATGAGCGACTGGCTCTCCTGCCGCACGCCGAAGCTGAGGAGCAGGTTCTTGCGCGCCCGGATATCGTCCTGCACGTAGAGCGCGATCTCGGTGTTGCGGTACTCGACCACCGGGTCGTTGACGATGCGCTGCGTGTAGTTGTTCGGCAGCCCGGCGTAGTAGGCCTCGAGGCTCGGGAACGAGAACGTGCCGGCCGTGTTGCGCACCGAGTCGCTGCGGTAGTTGCCCGTCTCGATCTCGAAGCCGGTGCGGATGTTGTGCTTCTTGCCCAGCGGGATGTCGAGGTTGTTGGCGACCTCGATCTCCCACGACCGGGAGCCGCCCTGCACCTGCGCGCCGCCCAGTGTCGCCGAGTCCTGGATGCGGATCGTCTGCGCGTTGCTCAGCGAGTACTGGTCCGTCTCGTCCCACGACGCCTGGAAGCGCGTCTCGTTGAGGTACTTCTTCGAGTAGGTGCCGAAGTTCGAGAGGCGGACGCGATGGCCGACGCGCTCGCTGCTGTAGGCCCGCTCGGGCAGGTCGGTCTCGCCCACGCCAAGGTTCGAGCGGGACGCGGTGTTGCGGTCGTACGACATGCGGAGTGTCTGCGTCTCGCTGAGCACGTGCTCGACGTTGAAGTCGATGTTCAGACGCGTCGTCGGCTGCGTGACCAGGTCGCTCACGAGGCCGGTCGGCGCGTTCGCGCGGATGGTCTGCACGTCGAACTGGTCGATGCCGCGCAGGCTCAGCGAGAAGCCGGTCTTGCCCTTCACGATCGGGCCCTCGATCGACCAGCCCCAGCGCTTGGTCTGGCCCTCGCCGCGGGCGGGCGCCAGCGCGTTGCGCGAGTCCCACTCGTTGTTGCGGAAGGCGAGGCTCAGGTCGTTCCGGATGGGGCCGTCGCCGGGCTTGGTGATGATCTCGACCCGCGCGCGGCCCGACTCGTGGTACTCGGCCGCGAAGGGGTCGAAGCGGAAGCGGATCTGCCGGATCTGCGACTTCGGCGGCAGCTGCCCGCCCTCGAAGCCGTTCACGCGGATGACGGCGCCGGGCCCGGCCATCTCCTCGAGCACCTGCGCGAGTTCCTCGGGATCGTCGGGCAGCGAGGCGATGTCCTCGGCCGTCATCTCCTGGGAGAAGTTCTCGAGCAACTGGCGGTCGCCCGTATCCTGCGCGACGTCGATCTGCTCGATGAACCCGGCAATCTCGAGCGTGATCGCCTGGCGGGTCTGGCGGCCGGCACGCACCTGCACCTCGACAGTCGCCGGCTCGAAGCCGGGGAACTCGGCCGTGATCGTGTAGCGGCCGGGCACGAGGTCGGTGAACGTCACCGTCCCGCGCTCGTCGGCGAGCAGCTCGATGGTCGTGCCGTCGGGCAGCGTGAGCACGACGTTGGTGGCCACGATGGCCGCGCCCGTCGTGTCGTACACCGACACCTCGAGAGAGCCGGGACGCTGCTGTGCCGCGGCGGGCCAGGCGGCGGCCAGCAGGGCCAGCACGCCGGCGAGGAGGACGCGGCGGATATCGGGAACGTTCATGGTTATTCGCTCGACTTCTTCTGGAACTGCGTCGCCTTGAGCGACGGGTTGACCTTGTACTTCTCGATGGTGATCTGCTCCTGCACCTGGCCGTCGACCTGCCGGGTGATGCGATGCGGCAGCATCACGCCGTTCACGGCCTGGTAGTCGGCAAAGTACAGCTGCGCCTCGACGAGGGGCGGGGGTCCAGCCGCGGCCATGCGCTCGCGCTCCGCCTCGAACCACTTGCGGCGCTCTTCCTGCGTCTTCAGCTCCGCCGGCGGCTGGAGGCGCTGCGGCATCTGCCGCTGCGAGAAGGTGAGCATCAGCGGCAGGCGCGTGGCCTCGTCGATGAACAGGCGCGCCTTGAAGTTGTCGGGACCGGTGACGTCGATGACGTCGGCGGCGCCGTTGGGTGCCTCGGCGCGCGCCACCCACGCATACGTGAGGCCGGAGAGCGCGGGGTGCCCCGGGAGCACGCCAAGCAGCAGCCGCTGCAGCTCCGTGCGCACTTGCTCGGCCGGGTCCATCCGCGGGCCGCGGCCGCCAGGACCGCCGGGGCCGCCAGGCCCACCCGGACCGCCGAATCCGCCAGGCCCGCCAGGCCCGCCAGGACCGCCAGGACCGAAGCGCATGAACCCGCCGCCGCCCGAGACGTCACGGAAGGCGTCGCCGCCGTTGATGGTCATCGCCATCCGCATGCCGGGCATGCCGTCGGGGCGCTGCATCTCGGTGACCAGCTGGAACTTGTCGGGCAGGACGGCGTACAGTTCCACGCCGGCGGTGATCTCGCGGTCGCCGAACGTGCGCCGCGACTCGCCCTCGGCGCTCAGGCTCCTGAGCCCGGTCAGCTTGTCGCCACCCATCGCCTCGAGGGCCCCGGCCAGCACGGCCTGCGCTTTCGCCTGGGCATCCTCCTGCGCCACGAGCGGCGTTCCCGCGGCACCCGCGACGAGTGCCAGCCCCACACCGATTGCCAACGACTGCAGTCTCATGTTCACGTCCCTTGCCGATGACGACCGACACCGGTTCATCGTGCTGCTTCCATTGGACGCGAAGTGAGGGGCGGAAGTGGTTAAGCTCCAGCTAAATCTTTGTAAAGGATGCAAAAGGATCCGGAAGCGGATGTCGTGGTGGTCGGCGCGGGCGCCGCGGGGCTGATGGCGGCCATCCAGGCGGCGCGCGCGCGGCCCGGCCTCCGCGTGGTGGCACTCGACGGCGCCGCACGCCCGGGGGCGAAGATCCTGATCTCCGGCGGCGGACGCTGCAACGTCACCCACCGCGCCGTCTCGGCCGACGACTTCAATGGCTCGACGCGGCCCGCCATCGCCCGCATCCTCCGTCGCTTCACGGTGGACGACACGCGGCGGTTCTTCGCCGACGAAGGCGTGCTGCTCCACGAGGAACCCACGGGCAAGCTGTTCCCCGTCACCAACCGCGCCGCCACCGTCGTCGACGCGTTGCTCGACGCCGCCCGGCGCGCGGGCGTCCAGCTCGTGCACCCGTGCCGCGTCGAGGCAGTCGCGCGGCAGCCCGGGCACTTCGCCCTGTCGACGACGCGGGGGCCGGTGCGGGCGGCGCGCGTGATCCTCGCCACCGGCGGCCTGAGCGTGCCGAAGACCGGCTCGGACGGGCGCGGCTACGAGATCGCCGCCAGCCTCGGCGTCCCGCTGACGCCACGCCGGCTCCCGGCCCTCGTGCCCCTGACGCTCCCCGACGGGCACTGGGTGCGCGCCCTGAGCGGCGTGACGACGCCCGTGCGCCTGACGGTGCGATCGGGCACGGGCCGGCATCTCGCGCAGAGCACCGGCTCGCTGCTCTGCACGCATCAGGGCGTCTCGGGCCCGGCAGTCCTCGACATCAGCCGCCATTGGCTGGACGCCCGCGAAGACGACCCCGATGCCGCGCTCGGCGTCGACTGGTGCCCCGGCCGCCCGGCCGCCGAGACCGACAGGTGCCTCCTGTCGCTCGGCGCGCGCACCTGCCGGCATGCGCTGTCGCCGCCGCTGCCCGAACGCCTGGCCGAGGCGCTGGTCGCTGCGGCCGGCGTGGTGCCGACCGCGACCGGCGCCACGCTCACGCGCGACTGCCGCCGGCGGCTGGTTCGCGAAGTGCACGACGGCGTGCTGCCGGTGAACGGCACCCGGGGCTTTGCCGTCGCGGAGGTGACGGCCGGCGGCGTGCCGCTGTCGGCGCTGCGGCTCGACACGCTCGAGGCCCGCGCCTGCCCAGGCCTGCACATCTGCGGCGAGCTGTGTGACGTCGACGGCCGTCTCGGCGGGTTCAACTTCCAGTGGGCGTGGGCCAGCGGAACGGTCGCGGGCCGGGGCGCGGCGGCCGGCTGTGGGGGGGCGACACCCGAAAGCATGGCAGGATGAGCCGAGCATGCGCCTTCCCCGAATCGCCCGTCCTGCCCCCACGCGCACGCGAGCGCTCGCCCGGACCGTCGTCGTGGGCGTCGCCCTCGTCGTCGGGGTCAATGCCTGGCTCTGCGCGAGGACGCGCGAGGAGGGCCGCCCCTTCCTGTGGCGCGCCGAGCGGCCCGGCGCGCCCGTCGTCTGGCTGTTCGGTACCATCCATGTGCCCGACAGCCGTGTGCACGCGCTCGCGCCTGACGTCAGGCGCGCCTTCGACGCCGCCACGCATGTCGTCACCGAGATCCCGCTCGACCTCGAGTCGCAGCTCGGCGTCGCGCAGCAGGTGCTGCTGCCCGCCGACACGCGGCTGACGGCCATCCTCGGCGAGGCGCGCTTCGCGCGCCTGGTGGGCCTCGTCCAGGCGGTGCTGGCCGACGAGGCGCCGTCGCTGTCGGCGATGGTGGTGCCTGCCCTGGATCGGCTGCGGCCCTGGGCGGCGATGGCCCAGGTGTCGATGCTCGAGTACCTGCCGGAGGCACTCGGCGGCCGCCCGTCGCTCGACGCGCGGCTGTTCGAGGACGCACGGCGCGCGGGCAAGCGCGTCAGTGCCCTCGAGACGGTGGCCGAGCAGGCCGCGGTCTTCGACGCGTTCAGCAGGGAGGAGCAGATCGCCCTCTTCGACGCCGCACTGGCGCTGGCCGAGGCCAGCCGCGAGCGCGGGCAGTCGCCGGCTCGCGACCTGGTGAACCTCTACCTTGCGGGCGACGCCGAGCGCCTTGCCGCCATCCCCAGGGAGATGGCGCCGGCCGACGGCGCGCTGGCGCGAAAGGTCGAGGAGGTCTTGCTGCGCGAGCGCAACGATCGCATGATCGAGAGGTTCGAGCGGCTGCGCGCCGTCCACCCCGGCGACGAGTTCTTCGTTGCCGTGGGAACCCTGCACCTCGTAGGGCCCGGCAGCCTGCCGGAGCTCCTCAAGGCTCACGGTTATCGGGTCGAACGCGTCGCGTCACTGGTTCCGTGACGGCGTGGTGCCGTCGCGTGGTACGCGCGCCCTCGCGGCGTGGAGCAATGTCTGTGCGCACTTGGATGCTCATCGCAGCCGGGCTGGTGCTGGCCGGCTGCGCCAACTCGGCGCCCATCGCCGCCCAGGAATCGGCGGGCGCCGACACGGTCGTCGCCACGGTCAACGGCACGCCCATCACCGAGCGCGAGCTGCGCCGGGGCGTCGGCGGCACGCTCGCCAAGCTCGAGGCCGAGGCCTACGACGTCAAGCGCCGTCACCTCGACGCGCTGATCGCCGCGCGCCTGATCGCCGCCGAGGCGGAACGTCGCGGCGTCACCCCCGAAGCGCTCGAGGCCGAGGAGATCGAGGCCAGGGTCGAGCCGGTGACCGAGGAGGAGCTCTCGCAGTTCATCGCGGCCAACCGCGCGCGGATCCGTGGCGACGCCGAGACGCTCCGCCCGCAGATCCGCGAGTTCCTCGCCGCGCGCAAGCTCGAGGAACGCCGCGAGGCGTTCGTCGAGAGCCTGCGGGCCTCCGCCGACGTCTCGATCTCGCTGACGCCGCCCGAGGAGTTCCGCGCCGAGATCGACGTCGAGGGGGCGCCCGTCCGGGGCGCCGTGGACGCGCCCGTCACGATCGTCGAGTTCTCCGACTTCCACTGCCCCTACTGCCGGCGGGTGCAGCCGACGCTGCTCCAGCTGCTCGACCGCTACGAGGGGCGGGTGCGCCTCGTCTACAAGCACCTGCCGCTCGACGCGCTCCACCCCGAGGCGCGCCAGGCATCGCGCGCCTCGTGGTGCGCCATGCAGCAGGGCCGCTTCTGGGAGTTCCACGACGAGGTCTACGCGAGCGGCAGCAGCGACGCGAGCGACGAGGCGATGGGTGCCGTCGCCGCCAAGGTGGGCCTGGACATGGCGGCGTTCCGCGCGTGCCTCTCGAGCCGCGAGGCTGCCGCGGCCGTCGACCGCGACGCCGCCCAGGGCGAGGCCCTCGGCCTGACCGGCACCCCCGGGTTCTTCATCAACGGCCGGGAGCTCACGGGCGCCCAGCCCTTCGAGGCCTTCGCCCGTATCATCGAGGAAGAGCTCGGCCGCGAGCCCTGACCGGACGGGCGCATGACGCGCCCCTCATTCACGTAACCAATGTCTGACGGATCGGCTCCTGAAGATCCCGCGCGTGCCCTCGAGGACGAGGACGCCAGCTACCGCCTGCTGTTCCAGCAGAACCCGCAGGTCATGTGGGTCTACGAGTCGGGGACCGGCCGGTTCCTCGACGTCAACGCCGCCGCCCTCGCGAAGTACGGCTACTCGCGCGAGGAGTTCCTCGGGATGACGATCTACGACATCCGCCCGCGGGAGGACGTCGCCGAGGTGCGCGAGGCCGTCGCCAGGACCGCCACGGTCCCCCCGCAGCTCGGGGCCGCGCGCGAGTGGCGGCACCGTCGCAAGGACGGCACGCTGATGCACGTCCGCGTGCAATCACACGGCACGACGTACCGCGGCCGGCCGGCCCACCTCGTGCTGGTCACCGACGTCACCGTCGAGCGTCAGCTCGAAGAGCGGCTCCGTCAGGCCCAGAAGATGGAGGCGCTCGGGACGCTCGCCGGCGGGGTCGCGCACGACTTCAACAACCTGCTCACGGTGATCAACGGCTACGCCGACGTCATCGCGACGCGCCTCCCGGAGGGCGACCCGAACCGCCGCGACCTCGAGGAGGTGCGGATGGCGGGCCGCCGCGCCGTCGCCCTGACGCAGCAGTTGCTCGCCTTCAGCCGCCGGCAGGTGCTGCATCCGCGCGAGGTCTTCCCCACCGCCATCCTGGCGGAGATGGAGCCGCGCCTCGCGCAGGTGCTGCCCGAGCACATCTCGCTGCGCGTGGACGTGCCGGACGACCTGCCACGGGTGATCATCGACCCGACGCAACTCGAGCTCGTTCTGCTCAACCTCGTGGTCAATGCCGCCGACGCGATGCCCGACGGCGGCACGATCGCCATCGACGCCGCCGCGACCGACGCGCCCGTGCCTGACGCCGACCTGCCGGCGGTACCGTGCCTGGTGATCAGCGTCGCCGATCAGGGCGGCAGCATGGACGAGGCAGCGCTGGCCCGCGCGTTCGAGCCGTTCTTCACGCCGAGAGCCCGGGGGAGGAGCCACGGCCTCGCCCTCTCCACGGCGTTCGGCATCGTCAAGCAGAGCGGCGGACACCTCGCGGCCTTCAGCGAACCCGGCGTGGGCTGCACCTTCCGCGTCTACCTGCCCGTTGCGCCACGCACGGCCGCCCCCCTGTCGGCCGACACGGACGCCGTCACCGACGACCTCCGCGGCACCGGCACGGTACTGCTGGTCGAAGACGATGCCGGCGTCCGGAGGCTGGTGGAGGCGGTCCTCACGGCAGCCGGCTACGACGTGCTCGTCGCCGGCGACGGTGCGACAGCGATGGACCTGGCCACCCGCCACGCCGGACGCATCGACCTGCTGCTCACCGACGTGGTCATGCCGGGGATGGGCGGCCGGGCGGTGGCCGACAGCCTGCGCCAGCAGCTCGGCCCCATGCGGGTGCTCTACATGAGCGGCCACGCCGAGAACGCGGTCCTCATGCGCGGTGTCCTCGAGCCGGGGATCCGGTTCATGCCCAAGCCGTTCACGCCGGCCACGC
Organism: uncultured Vicinamibacteraceae bacterium; assembly: GCA_964430855.1. Classification (GTDB taxonomy): domain Bacteria; phylum Acidobacteriota; class Vicinamibacteria; order Vicinamibacterales; family Vicinamibacteraceae; genus JAEZDP01. The sequence goes on along the minus strand of CAYSHC010000008.1, from coordinate 20,438 downwards.
TGCTCCAGGAAGTGCGCGAGGCGCTCGCACGTCCCCCGCTGCGGTCGTCGATCGTCGTCGCCGACGACGAGGCGCCGCTGCGGCAGCTGCTCTCGCGCCTGCTCACCCGCGCGGGATACGAGGTCCTCGAGGCGACCAACGGCCGCGAGGCCCTCGAGCGGTGCGAGGCGCATCGCGTGGACCTGCTGCTCACCGACCTTGTGATGCCCGAGCAGGAAGGACTCGAGACCATCCGCGAGCTGCGGCGGCTGCGGCCGCACGTCCGCATCGTGGCGATGTCGGGCGCCTTCGACGGGAAGTTCCTGCAGGTGGCCCGGGCGTTCGGCGCCGACGCCGTCCTCCAGAAGCCCTTCGACGGCCAGAGTCTGCTCACGGTCGTCGGCGGCCTCATCGGCCGTCCCGAGCCGCACGCAGGCTGACGCGGCGCGCGCCGAATGCACAGCGGCGACGCGCACACGCCCGCAGGGGCGTCAGTCGCCCAGCAGCTCGCCCACGGGCGCCAGGTCCTCCACGCGATCCGCGATCACCTTCAGCACCATCAGCAGCGGGACGGCGAGCAGCATCCCCCAGAAGCCCCACAGCCAGCCCCAGCAGAGGATCCCGATGAACATGGCGACGGGATTCATGCTCGCCATGCGGCTCATGAGCGTCGGCGTGAGGAGGAAGCCTTCCAGCGCGGTGATGAGCAGCGACGTGCCGCCGACGGTCACCGCCATTGTCAGCGTGTCGAAGTGGAGGTAGGCGGCAAGCGCCGCCGAGCTGGCGACCATCGTCGGGCCGAAGTAGGGGATGGTGTTGGCCACGCCTGCGGTGACGCCCCACAGCGCGGCGTTGGGCACGCCCAGCGCCAGGAACGCGAGCCACGTCGCGGTTCCGACCAGCGAGCAGACCAGCGCGAGCGTCCGCAGGTAGCGCGAGATCGTCATCCCGATCTCGTCGATGATCTGGACCGTGATCTTCTTGTCCGAGAGCGACGGTCCCGTCATCTTGACGAACTTGCGCTTGTACAGGTCGCCCGACGCCAACACGAAGTACACGAGGAAGACGACAAGCAGCGCCTGCCCGATGGCACCGGCGACGCCGAGCGAGCCCGACACGAGGTACTCGCCGATGCGCATCGGCGGCTGGACGATCCGCACCGGCGTCACGCCGCGCCGCGCCGGCTCCTGCGACTCGGTGAGCTCGTCGGCCGCTTCCTGCAGCTGCGCCATGGTCCCACTCCGCTGGGAGGTCGTCTTGACGAGGAGCTCGCGAACCTCGCGCGCCGCCCGGGGCAGTTCCTCGGCGACCACGGCGGCCTGTCCCGCGACGCGGTAGCCGATCAGGCCGAGCACGCCGAGAACGGTCACCACGAGCAGTGCCGCCCCTATCGCCCGCGGGACGCGGTGACGCTCGAGCCAGTCGACCCACGGGCCGAGCACGCTGCTCACACCCAGGCCGATGAGGATTGGCACGAAGAGGCTGCGTCCGACGTACAGCACCCAGATGGCCGTGACGACCGAGACGAATGTGAGGGCGAGCCCCCGCACCGACACGGGCATCCTGATTTGAAGGGGTTCGCTCGTCGGCTGCTCCATCTCACGCTCTCCGCTGCGCGCCGTGCGCGTTCACACCTGAAGGATGACACCAGTCACCGGCCGCGCCGAAGCCGTGCGCAGGGCCCGGCAGTACAGCGCCACCTGCCGGCGATAGACGTCGAGGCTCGCCTCGCCCGGCTCGTCGGTCTTGAAGTCGACCACGGTCCAGCCGGACGGTTCCTCGAACGCAAGGTCGAGCGTCCCCTCGACCAGGCGGCCGTCGTCGAGCCGGAGCATCAGCGGCCACTCGCGCCGGCAGGCACCGCGGCGTGCCGCCTCGCGTGCCCGGCTCAGCAGCGGATGCGCCAGCGCGGCGACGACGGCGTCGGTGACGGCGGCGAGGGCCTCGTCGTCGTCAGGAGGGATGGCTGCGTCTTCCGAGGGCGGGGCGAGGCGTGCCTGGAGCTGGGCAAGCGCCCGCACGGCGTCTCGTCCGGCATCGAGCGGCACGACCGACAGCACGTCGTGCACGAGCGCGCCGAAGGCACGTCCGCGGGGGCGTGCGCCCCGGACGCCCGCCGAGACCACGTCGATCGCCGCGTCGGGCGCAATCTCCGCGGGCACCCCCTCCGTGCCGTCAGGCGCTGTCGCGCCGGCAGCGGCCGCCGTCCGCGCGGCGGCGGCCGTCGTCACGCGAACGACGTCGTGCTGTGGCCGCGCGCCCGCCTCGCGAGCGGCGCGACGGGCCTCGTTCCACGCCGCCTCTTCGGCCAGCCCCTCGCGCACGCGTTCGTCCGTCGGCAGGCGCTCCACCATCGCGAGCTGTCGCTTGCCGAACACGAGCGTGGCATCGAGGTGCAGCTGCTGCGGGTCCCACCAGACGACGTCGTACATGGCCCCGTCCTGGCCCATCGTGAAGGCCCCGGGCAGGACCGTCGTCGGGCCGGGCAGCGCGAAGTCGGGGCGCTCGAGCACCGTGTCCCCCGAGAACTCCGGGCATCCGGGCGCCGGCCGTGGGTGCCGCCTCGCGTCGAGCGGAGGGTACAGAACCGGGTTGAGGACGTCGATCCAGCGCTCGCCGTGCTTCTCGCCCGGGTACGGGTCGTCGCCGACGGCCGGCACCACCAGCAGGTCGCGCGCGCGTGTCGCCGCGACGTAGGCCAGCCGGTGCGCCTCGGCCCGCTCGCGCGCCATCTCGAGCGGCGCCTGCTCGAGGAGCTCGTGTGGCGTGCATCCCGCGAGGCGCTGCGCGCACAGCCCGCGTGAGGCGTCGAGGTACCGGCCCGCCGTGCGTCCCGTGAGCCCGCAGGTGATGTCTGCCAGCACGACGACGGGGAACTCGAGGCCCTTGGCCTTGTGCACGGTCATCAGCCGGACGCCGTCGCTGCCCTCCTCGAGCAGCGGCGCCTCGGAGGCGTCGGTCAGCCGCTCGTCGTCGAGCTGCTCGACGAAGCCGCGGAACGAGAGGCCGCCCGCGGCCTCGTACTGGCGCGCGAGCTCGACGATGTGCAGGGCGTTGGCGAGCGCCTGGTCGCCGCCGGGCCGCAGCGCGAGCGCCGCGTGCGCGCGCGTCGCGCCGAGCACGGCGTGTACCGTCTCGTGGGCCGGCACGCGGTTGCGCCGCGCGTGCAGGCGCCTGATGAGCGCGAGGGCTTCGACGACGTCGGCGAAGGTGCCACCGACGACGCCGTCGCCCACCTGCACCGCCTGTTCCGCCGCCTGCGCCTCGGGCGTCGCGGGATCGAGTGGATGCCAGGGATCCAGGCGCCGCGTGGGCGCCGCCGCCCTGTACGCGAGCAGCACGTGATCCGGAATGGCAAAGAGGAGGCTCCGCAGCGAGGCATACACCGACAGCTCGTCGTCCGGGCGTTCGATGGCCGCCAGCGTGACGCGCAGCGCCTCCACCTCCTCGCGCTGACGGAACGTGCGTCCTCCCACGAGCAGATGGGGCACGCCCCGCGCCTCGAGCGCGTCGAGGTAGGGCCGCGTGACGTCCTCGCCCCACGACACGAACCGCCGGAACAGCAGCGCGACGTGACGTGCCTGCACGGGGACGCGCCGCTCGACGCCGTCGGGCCCGGTCTCGGCAACCGTCCACCCGCTGTCCTGGACGAGCCACGCGACGAAGGCGCCAACGGCATCCGGCAGGCTCGCCTCGATCGCCTGCGCGCTGACGTACCGCTTGGCGTAGGGCCGCGGGACGGGCAGCGCGACGAGCGTCGGCTGCTCTGCGGGGTCGTCGCGCACGGGCTCGAGCGCGACGTACGACGCCTGCTCCTCGGCGAGCTGGCCGCGCATGACAGGCTCGAAGGCCGCGTTGATCGCGTGCTGGAGCGACGGCACGATCCGGAAGCACGCGCGCAGCTGGCATGCGCGCGACTTCGGCTGCGCGAGGATCAGCTCGCGGACGGCCCAGTAGGTCCCGACGTCGGCACGACGGAACCTGTAGATCGCCTGCTTCGGGTCTCCGACGATGAACAGCTTGCCGGGGACGAGCCGCGCGGCGCGCCAGTCCGTGACGTCGGGGTCGTCGGCCGCGAGCAGCGTCAGGATCTCGGCCTGTATCGGATCGGTGTCCTGGAACTCGTCGACGAAGATCCGCGCGAAGCGCCGCTGGAAGTCGGCGCGCACCGACCGGTCCCTGACGATCAGCTCGCGCGTCCGCAGGAGCAGGTCGACGAAGTCGAGCGCGCCCTGCTCCTGCTTCAGCCGCTCGTAACGGGCCAGGCAGGGCCACAGTTCCTGCTGGAGGCAGGCGGCGATGTCGGCCTCGGAGGCTTCGACAAACACGGTGAGCGCGTCGCAGAGGGCTTCGTGCGCCGCCCGCACGGCGGCCCGGTCGACGCCGGCGCCGTAGGTCCTGCTGCTGCCGGTGCGGGGCTGAAGGGCCGACCGCTCGCGCGCCAGGTCGAGCAGCGCCGCCTCCAGCGCATCGTCGTCGCGCGCGAATCCCGGCGCCGTGATGGGCGTGACGCCATCGCTGCGATGGCCGGCCTCGCGCTCCGCCCCGGCACCGATCGTCGACGCGTGCGCCATCACTGACGGGTCGGCAAGGTGATGACGCGCGAAGCGGCGGATCGGCTCGGTGTCGACGTACAGGTTGTCCTTCCCGTTCGATGGCGACGCGCTGAGTTCGGCAAACGTCCGAATGGCCGCGAGGCACGCGGAGATGCCCTCGGCCCTGTCGAACGGCTCGCGCCGCCACGGCGCCGGAAAGTCGCGCCACTCGGCCAGTGCGCCGACGGCGCGACGGAGCTGGTCGATCACGCCCCCCTCGTCGAGGCTGCGGCTGCGCCGGCGGAGGATGCGCCGCAGGCCCTCCCCGGGCGCCTCGAGCGCCTGCCGCAGCCAGGCGTCGAACGCCTGGTCGAGCAGCAGCATGGCCGCGGGCTCCATCAGCACCTCGAACCGCGGGTCGACGCCGGCCTCGAGCGGCCGCTCGCGCAGCAGGTCGGCGCAGAACCCGTGGATCGTGCTGATGTGCGCTTCCTCGAGGTGCGCAAGGGCCTCGGCGAGCCGCGCGGCTTCCGCGGGCGCCCCGGTCAGTGCCTGGCGGTAGGCGCGCTCGAGGTCCTCGCGCAGGCGCAGCTTCAGCTCACCGGCAGCCTTCTCGGTGAACGTGACGGCCGCTATCTCGTCGATGCGCGCGCGTCCCGCGGCGAGCGTGGCGACGATGCGGCCGATGAGCGCCGTGGTCTTCCCCGTGCCCGCGGCAGCCTCGACGATGAGCGTCTCGTCGAGCGACGTGCGGATGCACTCGCGATCCTCGTGGTCGGGCAGCGGACGGACGTCGGTCAGCGGCAGCGTCATCGCAGCTCCCTGACCATCAGCAGATCGCCCAGCGGCTGGCGCAGCTTCCGGCTGGTCCGCGTCTGCGAGCCGGGCCCGCAGACCGGCGCGAAGTCACACCACTTGCACGCGTCCTTGCGCGGGGCGGCGGGCAGGAAGCCGGTCTCGACGGCACGGTCGACCGCCGTGAGCACGGTCGTCGCCAGCGCGCGGGCGCTGCGGTCGTGCGTCGCCTCGACAGGCACGAAGTGCTCCGTGAAACCGCCGTCGGCCGTGCAGAACCACAGCCGCGCCTCCGTCACGCGTCCGCCAAGCGCGCGTTCGAGCGCCATCGCGTAGAGCACCGGCTGGAGCGTCTCGCCCTTGTTGACGAGGGTCTCGGCAGGCAAGCGGTTGCGCCCCGTCTTGTAGTCGGTGATGCGCCACGTGTCGCCGGGCCCGCGCTCGATGAGGTCGATGATGCCGTGAAGGCGCCACCCGCCCTCGAGCGTGACGTCGGAGGCAAGGCTGTGCTCGTCGCGCCCGTCGCCGCGCCCGAAGCCGAACCCGAACTCGACGTAGCGCGGCGTCCAGCCGCGCTGGTCGTCGGGCAGGCGGCGCACCCATTCGCGTACGTCGCGCCGAATCGCCTGGACCTCGTCCAGCCAGATCCGCTCCACCGGCGGCATCAGGCGATCGCGGTGGCTGGCCGTCACCGACAGGACGATGGCGTCGGCCTCGCGCGCGGCGTCGGCGACACGGTCGGCCGTCATCGGGAGCCAGCCGCTGGCCTCGAAGGTCCGCATCGCCGTCGCGAGAATCTCGTGGACGATCGAGCCGCGCGTCAACGGGTCCAGCGAGGTGACGGCCGTCGCCTCCTCGCGCGGCGCCAGGCGCACGATGGTCGAGAGGTAGAACTGGTACGGGCAGACGGCGTACCGCTGGATCGCCGACACCGAGTACGCACGCGCGTTCAGGCGGTGCGCCGCCAGCGCCACACGCAGCCGCGCTTCCGAATGCCGCTCGGCGACGAGACCGTCGCTGCCCGTCCAGCGGCGGCGCGTGCGCTCGTGCTGCATCAGCAGCGAGCGCCGCAGCGCGGGATGTCCCTCGAAGAGGTACCGCGCGCGGCCGCGCACGTCGTCCAGGTCGCCGCGAAGGTAGCGCTGGAGCACCGACAGATCGTGCTCGGTGCGGTCGATGGCACGCCTGGCGTCCGCGTGGGCGGGCCAGGCCAGACGTGCCCCCGACGCCTGCTGGGCCTCGCGCAGGACGTCCTCGTAGCCGATCAGCCGGCCGCCGCACGCGCGGTAGATGTCGAGCGCGTAGAACGACGGGACGCGCGGGCGCGACTGCGCGGCATCGAACGAGGCAAACGACGTCACGAGACGCGCCGAGGCAGCCCCCACGGCGAGCCGCAGCCGCAGGCGCTCGAGTGCCACGCGGTCGTCGTCGAGCCGCAGGCGGGATGAGAGGCGCCGCCTGTCGGCGTCGAGCAGCAGCGGATCCTGCCGGCTGCGCTGCGGAAAGACACGCTCGGAGAGGCCGAGGACGCAGACGAGGCTGAACGTGCGGCCGCGGACGTCCTCGGGCGTCCCGACAAACACGCGCCCGTAGCGGGCGTCCGGCGCGGGCACGGTCGCATGCGTCAGCCTGTCGCGCAGGACGTCGAAGACCTCCCGCAGGCTGACGCCGTCGATCGCGGCCATGGGCTGGAGCTCGTCGAGTACCTCGGCGACGCCGTCGGTGCGGGCGAGCGCCGTCGAGGCGAGCGCCCGCAGGCGCTCCAGCCAGGTGCCCCAGGACGCCGTGCCGTCGGGCCACGCGGCCAGCATGTCGACGATCGGCAGCGCAAAGGCCGCCAGCTCGTCCACGAGTGCCATCTGCCGGCGCAAGCCCTCGAGGCGCGGCGATTCCGGCTCGTCGAGCTCCACGGCCGCTGCGCGCAGCCGCAGATCCTCGCGATAGCCCGCCAGGCGGCGATGCCACCTGTCGCGACCCGCGATCACCGCGGCGTCGTTGACGATCCCCTCCCACCGCCAGGGGCTGCGCCTGGCTGGGGTCAGGTCTCGATTCGACGCGTCGGGGGTCAGGTCTCGCGACCGCGGTGTCGCAGAATCCGAACCGTCTTCCTGCGTCGTGCCGTCCGTGGGGACCTGCCCCAGCGACAGGTACTCGGCAAAGCGACGCGCCGACACCTGCTCCAGCGCGCAGGCGATGAGCGCCAGGAGCGCGCGTCCCGCCGGATCGGGGCGACGGGTGCCCCGCGCGAACCACGCAGGCACCTCGGCACGGCGGAGCGCCGTCTCGAGATGGCTGGCGTAGAGCTGCGGCGCCCGGACGATGACCGCCATCTCGTCGAACGGCAGCCCGTCGGCCGCGGCGTCTGCCAGGCACCTCGCGATCTCGACACACTCCCGTCCCTCGCCGGGCGCCGAGAGCAGGACGACGGAGCCGTCGGCGTCCGGCGGCACGTCGGCATCGGCGGACGGCTCGAAGAGGTAGGCCTGCACGCGGCGGACCTGCGTCCGGCCCTCCCGCTCGCCGTACGCCGGCAGCACCTCCGGGTCGACGCCAAGGTCCGACGCCAGAGCCCGCACTCCCATGTCGCCCGCGGGCCCGACGACGACGGCCCGCCCGGCGCGGCGGACGACGGCCGCGACAAGCGTCCGCTCGAGATACGTGTCGCACGGCGGATCGACGATCAGCACCGACACGTCATCGAGCGTCGGCAGGAGGGGCGCGCCGGCGTCGAGGGCGGCAATGGCAAGGCGCAAAACGTGTGCGTGATCGGCCTGTCCCAGCGCCTGGAGCGCCTGCTCGAGCGCCTCGGCGTATGGGGCGAGCTGCGCGGCGCGCCCGCCGGCTGCGCGCATCTGCGCGGGCGTGACGTCGGCGAGACGGAGCTCGGCCAGCGTGGACGCCAGCGCGGCGAGGAACCCAGGATGCCGCCGGGCCTCGGCGAGCCGTGCGTCTTCGTCCTGAGCAGGCATGCTCTCGACCGCGCGGGCGACGACCGCCTCGAATCCGAGCCCGCTCAGCGGCGTCGCGTCCATGCCGGCGAGCGGGAGCAGCGCAAGGCGCGTCGCGAGCGTCGTCAGGCCGAGCCTGTGGCGCCCCACGACGGCGTCGCGCCCCCCACAGGCGCGGCGGACGACCTCGTCGGCCTGGGCGCGCGTCGGCGCGAGCACCAGCCAGTCGTCGACGCCCGCGGCGCCCAGCGCGTCGGACGCGACCGCGAGGCGATCGGCGGCCGAGACGCTGACGACGAACCTGACGCCCGGGGCGGACACCGTGTCGGGCGGGTCGTCCCAGGGGAGAGTCGGGGTGTCCATGCAGTCCTGAGGGGATTCTATGCGGCGGGCCCGGGGTCAGGTCTCGACTCCGGCATCACTGGGGTCAGGTCTCGCCCCGCAGACGGTGCAATACTTGCGCAATCGGCGCCGACAGCCGGCGTGCTGCCACGCCGTGTCGGCCCCGCCACCAGCCGGGCACCCCGACGGGCTGACCACGTCCACGCTGGTCACGTCCCGCGCCGGTGGCCCGGCGGCCCTTCTCCATGGACGCCCACATCGTGTCACCTCTGACCACCGACAGCCCGTTTGCCGCCCTGACGTTCATCGCGGCGCCAGCCCTACTCACCAACGCCGCCAGCGTGCTCCTGCTCGGGACGAGCAACAGGCTGGCGCGCTCCGTCGACCGCGTCCGCGTCCTCGCCGAGCGCCTCGAGCACCACAAGCACCCCGGCTCGGTCACCGACCGCGAGATCGGCGACCTCGCGCGCGCGGAACGGCGCGTCAGGGTCATCGTGTCGGCGCTGACGGCCTTCTATCTGGCCGTCGCGGCCTTCGCGTTCAGCACGATGGTGGCACTGCTCGGCGCGGGCTTCCTGTCACCCGGCGAGACAGCGCTTCTGCCCATCGTCGTGCGGACGACCATCGCGTCGGCGGTGGTAGGCGTCGCCTCGATCGTCTTCGGGTCGCTGTCGCTGGTCTTCGAGAGCCGGCTGACGTTCGCGCTGCTGCACGCGGAAGCCGACCTGGTGCGCCGCCGCTACGGCGTGCGTTGAGCTGGACGCCGCCCGCGCAAGGCGTTGCCTGACGCAGGCGGCTGAACGCGACGTACGCGAGAGCGACATCGAGCCGGCGACCGGCACGATGTCAGGCGTCGAGCGGACGCCGGGGCGCGGGGGATGGCCCACCGCGCGCGCCCACGTGGAGTGACCTTACCGCACCCAGCGCACCTCGCGCCGGCTGCCATCCGCCTGGCGGTTGCCGCCCACGGCGTGCAGCGTGAGGCTCACGCCGTCGGCCCGCCACGTCGAGTCGATCCAGCCGACGGGCTCGCTGTCGGCGAAGTTGTAGCCGACCGCCGGCAGGTTGATGAGCTGCAGGCCGTCCCGCTCCTCGACGTGGTAACGGTGCGAGTGCCCGTAGACGATCGCCTTCACCTGCGGGAACGGACGGAGCACCTCGAACAGCCTGTGGCTGTCGACGAGCGCCATGTCCTGGTCGTCGAGCGTGTGGTGCACGACGATGGCGGTCGGCAGCGGGGGCTGCCCCTCGAGGCAGCTGCGCAGCCAGGCGCGCTGCTGGTTGCCGAGCTGCCCGGGCGTGACATTCGGCGCGAGCAGCGAGTCGAGCAGCACGAACCGCAGCCCCTCGCGCTCGATCACCAGCACGTGCTTGTTGGGCACGAGGGGTGTCGCGTCCGGCGCCGGCGGGAACGCCTGCGCGAAGTTGCGGCGGTCGTCGTGGTTGCCGAGGACGAGGCCCACGGGTACGCGATCGCTTACCGGTTTCAGCAGGCCGCGCAGCGCCGCGTAGTCGTCCGGCAGGCCGACGAGGCGCGCCAGGTCGCCCGCGATGATGGCGCCTTCGACGTCGGTCGCGGCCACCTGCGCGGCCACCTGCCTGAGGTTGTCCACGGGACGGAAGCCGCGGTACGCCTCGGTCGGGTCGGCGGGCACGTGCGTGTCCGAGAGGAGCGCGAGGCGCAGCGGACGTCCAGGCGCCTGCCCTCGCACGGCCGACGCAGCCGACGCCTCGGCGTCGGCGGGGCCGCCGGCCAACGCCGTGCGGGCAAGTCCTGCCGCGCCCGCCAGCGCGGCGCCCGTGCGCGTGAGGAACGTGCGGCGCGAGGGCCGCGTATCGAGCAGGTACGGCATGCGAGGAGGATAGATCGGATGAGCCGCCGCGTCAGCGGCTCATCCTTCCGGCGTCACGCCGGACGCGCGGGGCGAGGTCGGGGTTGTCGGTGATCCAGCCGTCCACGCTGTAGCTGTGGTAGTGACGCGCCATGTCGGCGGTGACCTCGGTCCGCGACATCGCGGACGTCACGCGGAACGTCCACGGCGTGACGAGCAGCCCGGCTCGCTGCGCCTCGCGCAGCTCGGACGAGTGCGTGGTGAAGACCCCCTTCTCCGGCCCCAGGCCTGTCGCAAACGTGCGCACGCGCGCAAGCCCGTCCGGCGACAGCCACTTCGCCGCGTCGCGTCCGGAGAACAGCAGGTGGATCGGCAGCCCCGTGTCGAACGAGGCGAACGTCTCGAGGCTCTCGACGGTGAACGACTGGACGAGGATCGGCGAGCCGGGGACGGCGCCAGGCGTCGCGAGCCCGAGCGCCCGCAGCTCCTCGAGCAGCTGCCGCTCGATACCGGGGTACCGTTCGGGTGCCTTGAGCTCGATGTAGAGGCCCGTCCTGCCGCGGATGACGGCGACGGTTTCGGCGAACGTGGGGATGCGCGTGCCGGCGAACGCGTCGCCGAACCAGCGTCCGGCGTCGAGCTGCCTGACCTCCTCCAGCGTGAAGTCCTCGAGCCAGAAGCGCGGCCCGTCAGCCTGCGACGTCGGGCGGGCGCGGTCGGGGAACACCTGCGCGACGTCGGTGGTCCGGTCGAGCGTCAGGTCGTGGAGGCAGACGATGGCGCCGTCCTTCGTCCGCTGGATGTCGATCTCGACGAACGTCGCCTGCTGCTCGATCGCCTTCTCGAACGCCGGGATGGTGTTCTCGGGTGCGTACGCCGACGCGCCGCGGTGGGCGATCACCCAAGGGCGCTCCGGCAGCGCGGCCGGCTGGCGCGTGGCGTCCGGCGACGGCTGTCGGTGCGCGGGACCGCCGTCGGCGGCGCGAAGCGCGGGCATCATCGTGACGCACGCGACGGCGAACGCCAGGACTGCAGGACGGAGCGTGCCGCGGGGCGGCAGGATCGGGCTGAGCATGGATCCCCCTCTGAGGCGCAGATTCTGCCACGTTTGCGTCGCGAGACCTGACCCCAGGGGTGTTCAAGTCGAGACCTGACCCCAGGCACGCGCACATCGAGACCTGACCCCCTATACGACGTCGGCGACCATGCGGCGGCGCAGGGCGGCGTCGGGGAGCGGGCCGAAGCCTGCCCGGGCGTTCTCGCGCATGTGCTCCGGGCGGCCGGTGCCGGGGATCACGCACGTGACCGCCGGGTGCGAGATCACGTACTTCAGCAGCACCTGCGCCCACGTCTCGCACCCGATCTCGGCCGCCCACCCGGGCAGGGGACGATCACGGACCTTCCGCAGCAGCCCGCCCCCGCCGAACGGCAGGTTGACGAGCACCGCCATGCCGCGGTCCTGCGCAAGGGGCAGCAGCTCCTCCTCCGCGTTCCGGTCGTCGATCGAGTAGTTCAGCTGCACGACGTCAAACGCCTCGGCCCGCATCACCCGCGCCAGCTCGTCGTGCGCGCTGCGCCGGTAGTGCGTGATTCCGATGTGCTGGAGCCGTCCTGCCGCCTTCCACTCGCGGAGCGTCGGCAGGTGCGTCCGCCAGTCGAGGAGGTTGTGGATCTGCATCAGCTCGATGCGGTCGTCGCGCAGCAGGCGCATCGACTCTTCCATCTGCGCGATGCCGGCCTGCCTGCCGGACGTCCACACCTTCGTCGCCACAAAGGCCGAATCGTGCCGCCCGAGCGCCGCCAGCAGGTCGCCCGTCACCTGCTCGGACGTCCCGTACATCGGCGAGCTGTCGATCACGCGCCCGCCCGCGCTGAACAGTTCGTCGAGCACGCGCGCGAGGCGCGCACGCGAACCGGCATCGTCGCCGACGTCGAAGCCCCGCCAGGTGCCCAGCCCGACCACGGGGATCTCGACACCTGTCGACGGAATGCGACGCGTCATCATGCGCGGACCTCCCGCCTGCGCCGCCGCGGCGTGCCACGGCCGCGCCCCGAGGGCCGCCCCGGCAGCGGCCGTCAACGCCGTGCGAAGGAACGCGGCCCGCGTGAGCATCACCCTCCCGACGGCACCTTCGAGAGATCGAACGAATCCGGAGGCTCGAACCCGCCCGGGACGTCGACGTTCGCGCCGCCCGCCGGCACCGGCCTGCCGAGCGCCCAGAGGATGGCGTTGACGACCAGCCTGCGCATCGAGGGTTCGCCGAAGTCGTGCGGATGGCCGAGCGTCGTGAAGAACACGCGCGCGCCGTTGTGCTGCCGGGTCCAGGCTACCGGCTGCGTGAGCGGATAGGCCTGCTGCTGCTCGGCCGTCTTGTTCGAGTTGACGCTCCTGCCGTGCAGCAGCACCTCCTGCACGTCGTGCAGCGGCGTCACGTGATAGAGCCACGACCGCGCGCGGAACGGCGTCACGCCCCTGAGGATCTCGTGCCCGCGGACCGACGGCTCGATGGTGACCTCGGTGTGCGACTGGTTGCCGTGGTGGGTGATCCACTTCTGGCCGAAGACGTCACGCCCGAACCCGTCGTTGAGCGCCTCGCGCGGGTGGCCCTTCGGGTAGAGGAACGCATGCGTCGTCGTGCGCAGCCCGACGAGCGGCTTGCCCGAGGCGACAAAGTCGAGGATGGGCTGGAGCTGTTCCTCCGGCAGCGCCCGGAACCGCGTGAACATCACCATGAGGTCGGCCGACGCCAGCGCGTCGAGACCCTCGATGTTCCCCTTCGTCTGCGGGATCGGCCTGGCGTAGGCCACCGACGTCCGGATGCCGGCCCGCTCGAGGATGCCGGCAATCATCGGCATCGTGATCTCCGACCGGTATTCGTCGTCGCCGGTCACGAACACGACGTGGGGCGCGTCGGCGGGCGCCTGTGCGGACGCCCCTGCCGCCCGCGTCATGGCCCCCTCGTCGGTCGGAGACGCCGCACCCGACGCGGCCAGCACGGCGACGGCCACGGTGACGGCCAGCCCCCCGGCCACCGTCAAGGCCGGCCGCGACAGCGCGGCCGCACCGCGCAGGCGACGCGGGGCTTCTCGATCCGGACGTTGACGCATCATCGCGACTCCGTGGCGGGCGCCGGCCGCACGACGTTCATGGTGCCGTTCATCGTGCGCCAGTGCCCGGGGAAGGTACAGACGAAGGGATAGGCGCCAGGCGTCGTCGGCGCGGTCAGGCGCAGCCTGGCGGTCTCGTTCGGGTTGATCAGCTTCGTCGCGGCCAGGACCAGCGGCGAATCGGGCACGAACTGCTTCGCGAACCCGTCGGGGGTGGCGGCCATGGCCTCGGCCTGCAGCGCGACCGTCTCCATCGCGCCCTCCGCCGTCACGAGCAGGTTGTGCGGCATCTCGTCGGCATTGACGAGGACGATCTCGACGTCCTCGCCGGCCACCACCGTGAACTGCGTGACGTCGAAGCGCATCTGCGCCGCGACGGCGGTGATCGTGACGGTGCGGACCGTCAGCGCTTCCAGATCGGCCACGAGCCGGTCGCGGTCGCGCGGCGCCGCGGCGTCGGCAAGCGCCCGGCCGAAGGCCACGGCGTCGCGGAAGGCCGCGCTCGTCCGCGCCTCCGAGGGCAGGCCCCCGGCGTACGTCACGACGTGACGCGCCACCGGCGCGATGGCGTCCTCTGGCCAGGCGTGCAGCGGCACGCCGCGGAGCGCCGCGATGGCGTCGCCCGCCTGCCCCCGCCCCTCGTCGAGCCGCCGCGCGATGCGCGCGACCGCATCGCGCTCGCGACCCGGTACCTTGGTCAGCGCCAGCATCGCCGCGGCGACCAGCGCGTCCTCGTCGGGGGCACCCGGCTCCAGCGTGTGGGTGTCGACGCGCGTCGTCAGGCCGTCGCGCGCGAACACGGCGGAACGGTCCGCGTCGAGGACGGCCACGTGGAGCGTCCCCTGGCTCCCGGGACGGGGGTCGCCGGGCAGGCGAACGACGATCGCGTCGATGCGATCCTCGGCGCCCAGGTCGATCTCCCACCAGGGATCGGCCTCCTGGCTCGTGAAGGCCAGGCCTGTCGGCACGTTCGACCCGTCCTGCACGCTCGACAGCTTCCCGTCCACCGCGTTCTGCGGATGTCCGCCGACGGCGCCGCTCGACACCAGGCTCGACTGCGATGTCTTCCCCTTCGGCGCCACGTTGGCGCCGTCGCGCAGGATCTCGACCTCGGCGAGCAGCACGGTCCTGTCTCGGCCAGGCGCGGTGACGCGCACGTAGCGCCCCCTCACGCCGCGAGCCACGCCGTCGCCCGCGTGCGCGGCACCGGACGGCGTGGTGGCCGCGCCGGCTTCGGCCGTGCCCAGGCCGTCCAGCGTCTCGACGAGCCGCGGGTAGATGGCCTCCCGGTGCGCCGTGTCGGGGATGAGCGGCACGGCGCGGATCAGGTCGATCCGTCCCTGCGCCGTCGCCGCCGCCTCGCGCCACACCTGGTCGACGCCCCCATCGGCACGCACGAGGGCAGCCCAGGCGCCCTCGCGGGTGACGCCGTTGCCGGCCGTTCGGGCCAGCGCGAGCAGCGCGTCACGCGAGGCCCGAAGCTCCGTGGCGTCGGTCTCCGAGAGCACGCGCACCAGGTCGCCGCTGGCGGCCGTGCTGCCGGGCGTCCCGTCGATGCGGCGGAGCGCCGCGACGATCTCGTCGGTCGGCGATCGGTGCGAGCGCGCCGCGAGCGCGCGCGCCGCCCGTACGCGGTCGCCGGCCGGCACCCCCTGGCGCTGGAGCAGCTCCCGGAGCACGGGCTCGCTCTCGGGCAGGGCGGTCAGCTCGGTCGGCTCGAGCCGCGCCAGCAGGTAGCGCAGCCCGTCGGGATTGCCGGGCGCCACGTCGCGGCCGGCGGCGAGCGCGGGCTTCCAGGCCGGAGCCAGCGTGGTGATCGTCGAGTCCAGCGCGTACTGGATGTAGTAGTCGGTCGGGTGGCGCAGCGCCTCGAGCGCCACCGACGCGGCGTCGACCGTCGGCACGAAGCTCAGGGCCCGCACCGCTTCGAGCCGCACGCGAGGGGCCGGGTCGTTGACACGCGCCTCGAGCAGTTCGAGCGCCGAATCGACGCGGTCGAACCAGTGCTGGAGCACGCGCACGGCCGCGGCGCGCGCGCGGAACTCGCGGGCCTCGAGCAGCCGGCCAAGCAGCGACGCCTCGACGACGTCGTGATGCTGGAAGACCCACAGCGCTTCGAGCAGATGGTGCTCGTAGTCCGGGTCGGCAGGATCGAGCCCCGCCATCCACGTGCGCAGCCCCTGCACGACGGCCTCCGTCGGCTGGTCGCGCAGCGCGAGCCGCGCCCAGTAGCGCGTCCGGTCCTCGTACGCCTCGAGGTACGAGATCTGCTTGGCGATTGGCTGGCCGTCGATCTGCGGCTTCGGCAGCAGCGGTCGGCCCTTCGCCGTGACCCGCCACACGCGGCCGTGGCTCCTGTCACGGCGCGGGTCGCGCAGCGAGAACTGCATGTGCCCGATGAGCGGGTTGAACCAGTCGACGACGTAGAGGGCGCCGTCGGGGCCGAACTGGAGGGCGACAGGGCGGAAGTTCGTGTCGGAGGACTGCAGCAGCGGCTCGACCTCGATCCCGACGAACCCCGACCCGTCTTCCTCGACGCGGTACTGCTTGATGCCGTGGAACCCGATCACGTTGGTGATGAGGAAGTTCCCCTGGGCCGACTCCGGGAAATGGCGGCTGCTCACGAGCTCCACGCCGGCCGTCGGGCGCACCTTGGTCAGCGTCCACTCCTTCATCGGGCGCTGCTTGCGCGGGTAGTCCACGTGCCCCGAGAACGCCGTACCGAAGTAGTTGCTGCCGCCCGAGGCATCCGAGATGAAGTTCTGGCCCCAGCGGTCGATCACGTGGCCCCAGGGGTTGGCGAAGGGGTACGACACGAAGACGCTCAGCTTCTCGGTGCGCGGCTCGTACCGGAAGACGGCGGCTTCCTCGACGCGCACCGGGCCGTACGGCGTCTCGACCTGCGTGTGCAGGAACGTCCCCTCCTGGAAGTAGAGGCCGCCGCCCGGGCCCCACGTAAAGGCGCTGAGCGCGTGGTGGCTGTCCTCGGTGCCGAAGCCATGCAGGATCGTCCGGCGCTCGTCGGCCTTGCCATCGCCGTCGGTGTCGCGCAGGAACATGAGGTTCGGCTGCTGAGACACGTACGCTCCGCCGTCGCCAAGCTCGAATCCCATTGGCACGTACAGCTTGTCGGCGAAGACCGTCAGCGAGTCGGCGCGGCCGTCGCCGTCACGGTCCTCCAGGATCACGAGCTTGTCGTCGGGCTCCTCACCGGGAAAGTAGTGCGGGTAGGTCGGCGAGGTCAGCACCCAGAGGCGTCCCTTGTAGTCGAAGGTCATCGCCAGCGGATTGGCGAGCTCGGGGAAGTCCTTCTCCGACGCGAACAGGCTGACCTCGTACCCGTCGGCCGGCCTGATGCGCTCCAGCGCGCGCTGCACGTCCTGCGTGGCGAGGTCGATCTCGCCGCCGCGGTTCGGCTCCTGCGGCGCGCCCTGGGCGACGCCGCCCGGCGCCGTGGCGAGCACCGCCACGACCATCGCGACCTTGGTCCAGCCGGCCGCTGCCGTGGATGGCCTCATCGCGCCCTCCGACGCGCCTCGGCCGACTCGGCCAGCGCCTCGGCCGCCGCCGGGTATTGCAGCCCTCTGAGGGCCCGGGCCTCCGCCCAGATCGCCTGCTCCCGTTCCGCCACCATCTCGTCGAGCTTCTTCATCTCGCCAGGAAAATTCACCGATCCGAACGGCTCGACGCGACGGCCGACGATGTACTCGGCGTTCACCGGCCGCCACCGGTAGAAGAACTGCTGGTTCTTGTCGCGGATGCGCTCGCGCAGCGCCTCCAGCCGTCCGAGCTCGGCGCCGCTCGCCACGCGCAGCGGGGCCTGCGGCGGCCCGAACGCCTCGAGCAGCACGTTGGCCACCACGCGGTCGCCGTCCTCGTTCACGTGGATGCCGTTGATCGTGAGGGGCCGGCGCGCGGCGGCCATCGCCCTGCGCGTCGGCTCGAAGAGATCCACGAAGGCCACCTGGCGCCGCGCCGCCACGAGCCGCATCACGTCGGTGTAGCGCGCGAGCAGCCTGTTGCGCTCGTCGACGTCCACGTGCACGAGGCGCTCGAGCCGCTCATGCGCGATCGGCGAGACGAGGACGAGACGGGGCGGCTCCTTCCCGTTGTAGCGGGCCGCCTGGTGCTTCGCGAGGTACGCGTCGAGGTCACGCTCGAACGTCTCGATCCCGGCGTCGCCCTCGAACGACTCGTTCAGGCCGAAGAACGCCACGACGACGTCTGCCTGCTGGCGCGTGAGGTGGGTCTCGGCGTCGCCGAAGTTCAGCGGGCGCGGCTGGAGCGTCAGCGTGTCGGCGCTCCACCCGAGGTTCCTGACGATCAGGTTCAGCTCGGGGAAGCGCGTGAGGAGCTGCGTCTCGAAGTGGTTGAACAGCTGCTGGCGCTCCGCGAGCGTGTTGCCGACGAGCGCGATGCGGTCGCCCGCCCGCAGCGTCACCGTCGACGGTTGGGAGCGCGCCGGCCCGGCCAGCAGGACGAGAGGGAGCATGCCGAGGCAGAGACAGCGGATTAGGCGCGACATGGCGACTCCTGCCGTTGATTGGTCGTGCAAAGGCCCTCATCATAGCGCCATGCGGTGGGTACATGGGCTGATGGCCGCGCTCTTCGTGTTCAGCGCGGCCCTGCAGTTGAACGATCCCGACCCGGTGCCCTGGGTCGCGATCTACCTGGCGGGCGCGGCGCTGGCGGGCATGGCCGCCGCGGGACGCTGGCCGCCCTGGCGTCGGCCCGTCGCCCTCGCCGTCGCGGGCATCGCCCTCGTGTGGGGCCTCTCGGTGGCCTTCTCGTCGCCGCGCGTCCCGCCGCTCGCCGATCTCGTGGGCGACTGGCACATGTACGCCGTCGGCGTCGAGGAACGCCGCGAGACGCTGGCGCTGCTCTGGCTCGCGTGCTGGTCGGCCCTCGTGGCGCTGCCGCCGTCGCGCGGCGGCGTCACTCGCCGTGTGTTCTGAGCCACACGTCCTTGAGCTCGATCCGCATCGGCGGACCCGTGTGAATCTGGACGCCGATGAGCCCTCCCGCGTCGGCGCCAGCCGGGGGCCCATCGTCGACGGCCACGGCCATCACGTGGCCGTTGATGACGTGGATCAGCACGTTGCCGCGGGCAACGAGGTGGAGGTCGTTCCAGTCGTTGACCCTGATGTGCGCCTTGAGCGCCTCCGGGTCGCCGACGCTGCCGATGACGACGGGACGTCCATCGGGCGGCACCCAGGTGCTCTGGCCACGCAGCGCGAGAAAGCCGCGCCCGCGTTCCTCGTACAGCTGTCCCGTGTAGCGATTGTCGAAGTCGATGTCGGCCTGGTAACCCCGCAGCACCCAGCGCCCCACCTCGGGTACCTCGACGCTGCGGTACTGGATGCCGCTGTTGGTGGCGTTCATCCGGAACCGGAGGCGCAGCTCGAAGTCGCGTGGCTGCCCGCCCCGCCAGATGAGGAACGTGTTGCGCTCGAGCGGCCGCTCGGCCGTGCTCTCGCCGATGATGGCGCCGTTCTCGACGCGCCAGACGGCGGGGTCGCCGTCCCAGCCTTCGAGGGACGTGCCGTCGAAGATCGGCCTGAAGCCGGTCGAGTCGTTCGGGTCGAGCGGGACGGGCATGCCCTGCTGGGCGACGAGGGCGCCCGTGGCCATGACCATCGCGCCGGCCACCGCCAGCAGTCGTGCGACGTTCACCGATGCCTCCCCGACGCGGGACGCACGCTCAGGCGCGGGCGTTCGCGTCCAGCCACTGATACAGGTCCACCACGTCCGCGCCGTCGGGCGCATGCGCCCGCAGGTGGCGGGCCATCAGCGCATCCTCGGTCACCAGCCGGCGTGCGCCGGCGTCCGCGGCGTCGGCCCAGCGCGCCTCGCTGAGCCGCGCGGCGATGGCCGGCTGGAGGACGTCGAGCGCGCCCACGCTGCCGGCCGGATGCGCGCGGCCCTCCCGCCAGAACAGGCGCCGCTCGCCGGCCTGGCCGAGCAGGGCGCGCGCCAGCAGGCGCGGTGCCTCCCGCTCGTGCGCGACGCGCGCCGAGTGGTCCGGATCGACGTACGCGTACGGCACGTCGTCTCCGGCCCTGTCGACCGCCAGCCTGCCGTCGGCCACGGCACCGGCCAGCACCTCTGACACCTCGCGCACGGCGACGTCGGCCGGCCAGGCCACACCCAGCCGCTCGCGATAGAGCCTCGTGAAGGCGAACCGGTCGCCCGGCGTGAGCACCAGCACCTCGCGCGCGCCGCTGGCGGCGATCTCGTCGATCACCGCCGTCGCCTGGGCGCGTGCCGTGTCCGGGTAGCCAAGGGTGCTGGCGAGATGGCCGGTGGACCGGCCTTCGCCGACCACGGCCGGCGCCACGCCGATGCGCCGGAGCAGCGACAGCGCGGCATCGAGCGTCTCGCGCCCCGCGGCGAGGCTCGCGTCGCCGGCAAACAGCGCCACGTCGCCCTCGGGCGGCACGGCCCGGTCGCCAGGCTCGGCATACGGGTTGCCCCAGCGCAGGAGCTTCTCGTGCAGCGCGGCCGCCGTCGCCGGCGCCGCGCCTGCGGCGACGATGGCCGCGCGTGCTGCCGCGATCGCGTCGGGCAGCGGCTGGTCCGTCGCGCAGTGCGCCTGGCACAGGCCGCAGTCGGCGCAGCTGTAGATCACGTCGACGACGTCCCGCGTCCACGAGACGACGCCGCGACGCTCCGACGAGATGAGCATGCCCCAGCCGTGCGGCGTGAGCGTCTCGCGCCGCGTGACGTGGCCCACCGGGCATGCCTGGCGGCACATCCAGCAGAAACGGCACCCCTCCGTCGTCTCGGCGAGATCGGCGGGATGCAAGTGATCGGTCGGCGTCGTGCTCATGCCTTGAGGTCCGGGTCGAACCCCACCTTGCCGGGGTTCATGATGCCGTGCGGGTCGATCGCGTCCTTGA
>CAYSHC010000007.1:67704-80113 GCA_964430855.1 uncultured Vicinamibacteraceae bacterium | reverse complement strand
CGCGCGGATGGGCGTGCACGCG
Source organism: uncultured Vicinamibacteraceae bacterium (assembly GCA_964430855.1). Lineage (GTDB taxonomy): Bacteria > Acidobacteriota > Vicinamibacteria > Vicinamibacterales > Vicinamibacteraceae > JAEZDP01. Next base: position 80,091 of record CAYSHC010000007.1, on the reverse strand, counting down.
ATGGAACTCGTCCACCGACAGCGGCCCGGGCTTGGTGAGGATGTGATCGGGCACCGCGAGCAGGCCGACGTCGAGCAGCAGCGCGGCCGTGTCGATCGCGGCCACTTCCTCGGCAGGCAGCGCGAGTGCGTCGGCCAGCTGGCGGGCATAGGTACGCCGACGCTCGAGCCGCCGGCCCGAGGCGTCGAGCTTGGCGTCGACGGCCGCCGCCAGCACGGCGACGAGCGCAGCGTCGACCGACGACGTGGCCGGTCCGTTGTCGTCGCGCGCGGCGCCCGCCGGCGCCTGCGCGCGCTGAAGCACCGCCTCGGGCGGAGGCGCCGCGGACGTCAGCGCCGACCACAGCGCCGCGCACGCCACCCCGACCCCGATCCCGGCCACGAGGGCGCCCGCCGTCGGTGCGACAGACAGCAGGGCTGCTCCGACGACACAGAGGATGAGCGCCAGCACAAGGGCGACGGGCCGAAAGGAACGTCTGGAGGACAACATGGGCGCCGAACTGTCGACGCACACACTCTCCCACATGAGGACGGGATGGTGCCACATGGCGCTATGGCAACAGAACGCGGAAGTGGGTGGCGACCGAACGCGTCGGATATATCACGGCCCGCTCCGCGGCCGTCTTGACCAGGTCATGCGCCCTCTGGCAGGCTGGGGCGATGTTGTGGCGTGCGTTGTCGCGCATGGTCGCCGTGCGACTGGCGCTGCTCGTGGCGATTGCCGCCGCCGGTCCCGCCGGCGTCGCCTCGTCGTGGCATGCGTCCAATACGCTCGAGCACAGGCTGCCCGTGCCGTCGGCGGCGACGCAGCTCCCCTCGCTCGAGGCAGGCGCGCTGCCGCCCATCGTCACGACACACTGCGAGGCCTGCCAGTTCGGCGCAACGCTTCGCGCATGGACGCCCACGGCCACGGCGGCCACCGTCGTTCCCCCGTCCACCAGCCTCACCTACGGCACGCCGCGCGACGTCGCGTTGCGCGAGCTGCCCGCCGGCGTCAACGCCGGCCGTGCGCCGCCCCGCGTCAGCTGACCGTACAGGGCGTTATCCACGCGTTCCAGCGTTCTCGCGTCAACTGACCCGCGGAGGAATGGCCGCGCGGGCGGGACGTCCAGGCGTCGGCGGCATCGTGCGCGCCGGCGCCGGCGTGCCGTGGCGGCGGGCCGCCCATGAGGCGGCGCCGGCCCGTGCCGTTCCGGAAGGATTCTCAGGCAATGCGTTGCCACCACTTGCTGCGGCTGCTGGCCCGTGCGCTCGTCTGCGCCGTGGCCGCCTCGACGGCCGCCTTCGCTCAGGAGCCTGGCGGCGAAGGCCGTGTCGAGCTCAGCGGCCGTGTCGTGACCGCCGAGGGCGTCATCCCGCTGCCCGGCGTCGTCGTGACGATCGAGGAACGCGAGGCGACGGCCGTCACCGACGAGGACGGACGTTTCCGTTTCAGCGACCAGCCGCCGGGCACCATCCACGTCGTCGCCGCCATCCAGGGGTTCGAGCCCACGCGCGAGGAGGTCGTCCTTGTCGCGGCGCCGGTGGAGATCACCATCACGATGCGCGACGACCTGCACTTCACCGAGGCCGTCTCGGTGAGCCCGCAGCCGCGCGATCCGTTCGAGTCGTACCAGCCAACTTCGGTGCTGAGCGGCCAGGAGCTGGCCATCAAGCTCGACAGCTCCCTTGGCGCGATGCTGCGGGAGGAACCCGGCGTCGCCGAGCGGTCGCTGGGTGCCGGGCCGTCACGGCCGGTCATCCGGGGCCAGGACGGCGATCGTGTGCTCATCCTCCAGAACAGCCAGCGCACGGGTGACATCTCGAGCCAGTCGGCCGACCACGGCGTCACCCTCAACCCGGCGGCAGCGACGCAGGTGGAGGTGGTGCGCGGGCCCGCGACGCTGCTCTACGGCGCCAACGCGATCGGCGGGCTCGTGAACGTCATCTCGGAGCAGATTCCCACGCGGCCCGTGGCCGAGATCGTGGGGCGCGCGCAGGTCGACCTGGCGACCAACGCGGGACAGGCAGGCACGGCCGCGGACGTCAGCGTCGGCAACGGGCGCTGGGTGCTGAACGCCGGCGGATCGGCCACGCGCGCGGGGGATTTCTCGACGCCCATCGGCGAGATCGACAACTCGGCGACGCGCGGGGCGTTCGGCAGCATCGGGCTGTCGCGCACGTCGACGGGCGGCTACCTCGGCGCGAGCGTCGCGATCGACGACACCCGCTACGGCGTGCCCGTCGTCGAGGACGGCGGCATCGAGCTGAACCCGCGGCGGCGCGTACTCAGCGTGCGCGGCGAGCGCCGCAACCTCGACGGGCTGTTCGACTCGGTGCGCGCCTCGATGGCGCACCACCGGTACCGGCACGAGGAACTGCACGACGGCGTGCCGGCCACGTTCTTCCGCAACGACCTCTTCGACGTGGACGTCCGGGCGACGCACGGGCCCGTCGGACGCGTGACCGGCACCGTCGGTGTGTCGGGCTACGGGCGGCACTTCGACGTCGAAGGCGCCGAGGACCTGTCGCCGAGGGTCGATCAGCAGATGCTGTCGCTGTTCACGTACCAGGAGGCGAGCTGGGCGCATGCCACGGTCCAGTTCGGCGGCCGCTATGACCGCGCCTCCTACGACCCGAGAGGCGGCCTGCGCGCCCGCGACTTCCACAACCTGTCGCTGTCGGCCGGCACGCTGCTGCGTCCCACCGACAGGAGCGTGATCGCCGTCAACGTCGCCCGTGCGGCACGGAACCCGGCGCTCGAGGAGCTGTACTTCTTCGGGCCGCACCCGGGCAACTTCACCTTCGAGATCGGCAACGCCGACCTGAAGTCGGAGGTGGCCTACGGGCTCGACGTGTCGTACAGGCTGAGGCTGCCCCGCGTGTCGGCCGAGTTCAGCTACTTCGACAACGTGGTCAACGACTACATCTTCCGCAACCCGATCAGCGAGGAGGAGTTCGACCGCCGGTTCCCGGACGTCGCACACCCCGGCCACGATCATGACCACGACGATCACGACCACGGCGGGGACGAGGGGCATGAGGGCCACGCGCACGGCGATCTGCCGATCATCGAGTTCACGGGCCGCAACGCGAGGCTGAACGGGTTCGAGGCGCATGCCGACATCGACGTGGTGCACGGCCTGCACATCGAGCTCGGCTTCGACAGCGTGCGGGGCACGCTGCGCGGCACGGGTGAGGCACTGCCGCGCATGCCCCCCGTGCGCTTCACGTCAGGAATGCGTTACCATCGCAATGCACTGCAGCTCGGGGCGCAGGTCGTCGTGGCCGCCGACCAGGACCGCGTCCACGATGTCGAGACGCGGACACCGGGCTACGGTGTGCTGAAGCTGTTCGGAGCGTACTCGTTCCCGACCGGCGGGCTGGTCAGCACGATTACTGTCCGGCTCGACAACGCCACCGATCGCCTGTACCGTAACCACCTGTCCTACATCAAGGATCTGGTGCCGGAGCGGGGACGGAACTTTCGCGTGGTCTACGGCGTCAGCTTCTAGGCGATATTGATCTTGCCGTCGGCGTGCGGGGAGGCGCGTCCGGCGGCAGGTGGGAAGGGGATCGGGCCTCGTGCCCGGTCCCCTTTTCGTTGCCGGCGCCTCTGCCGGCACGTGAGCCGGCTGACCGGCGTGCCGGCCGGCCCTCGGCGTGCCGGCGGGGCCGTATGATCAGCCCATGCCGAGACTGACCCGGATCTACACCCGCAAGGGCGACGCAGGCACGACGGCCCTGGGAGGGGGCCAGCGGGTGCCGAAGGACGCCCCACGGGTGTCGACCTACGGCACGGTGGACGAGCTCAATTCCCACCTGGGCGTCGTCCTCGCGGCCAGCCCTGCGCCGCGGCTCGTCCGGGAGCTCGAGCGCATCCAGAACGAGCTCTTCCACCTCGGCTCGGACCTGTGCTTCCTCGAGTCGGACAAGGCCCGCCTGGACCTTCCGCAGATCGAAGCCCGCCACGTCGAGGCGCTGGAGCGCCTGATGGACGAGCTGAACGCGACGGTCGGTCCGCTCGAGAACTTCGTCCTGCCCGGCGGCACGCCCGCGGCAGCGGCACTGCACGTCGCCCGCACCGTCTGCCGCCGTGCCGAGCGCGAGGTGATCGCGCTGGCCCGCGAGGAGGCCATCGGCACGCACGTCGTCGCCTACCTGAACCGTCTGTCGGACGCGCTGTTTGTGATGGCCCGCTACGACAACCACGAGCACGGCGCGCGCGAGACGCTCTGGAACTCGACCATCTGACGCCGGACGCCTGTCCTATCATCAGCACCGTGGCGCGCGGCGACGCACGACAGGACGAGGCGCGCCCCGTCGTGGGGCGGCTGGCGCCCACGCCGTCCGGTCACCTCCATCTGGGCAACATCTGCGCCTTCGGGGCGGCCTGGCTGTCGGCGCGATCCGCCGGCGGCAGGCTGCTGCTGCGCATCGAGGACATCGACACCGGCCGTGCGCGGCGCGACGTCGAGGACGGAATCAGGCGCGACCTCGAGTGGCTGGGCCTGACGTGGGATGCCGAGACGCCGCGCCAGTCGGCGCGCACGTACGAGGCGGCGCTCGCGGCCCTCGGGGCGTCGGTCTATCGCTGTGACTGCACCAGGGCGCAGCGTGCGGCGAGCAACGGGCGCTGCCTGCGCGGCTGTCGGACGCGTGGGTTGAGCGAGGGGGCTGTGCGGCTGGCGCTGCCGCCGGGCGACGTCGTCGTCGAGGACCGCCGGTGGGGACGCGTCGTCGTGGATCCGGCAGCGTTCGGCGACCCGATTCTCGTGCGGCGGGACGGGCTCGTGGCCTACAACCTGTCGGTCGTGGCCGACGACATCGCTGATGGCGTCACGGAGGTGGTGCGCGGCAGCGACCTGCTCGAGATCACGGCCGTGCAGATGCGGCTGTACGAGGCGTGGGGGCACCCGCCGCCGTCGTGGCTGCACGCGCCCCTGGTGCTGGGCGCTGACGGGCGCAAGCTGTCCAAGTCGCACGGCGACGCGCACGTTGGTGTCATGCGCGAGGCGGGAGCGCGTCCGGCCGACGTCTGGCGCTGCGTCCTGCCGTGGCTGGGCCTGCCCGACTGCGCGTCGCTCGAGGACGCCCTGCCGCGGTGGCGCCCCGACGCCGGTCCCCGCGGCCCCGTGACCTGTGGCGTGTGGGGTCTCGTCTCGTGATTGGCGTCGGTGGGGTCAGGTCTCGCGATTGAGGGTTCCGGGGTCAGGTCTCGCGCCGAGCGCACCCGGGCCGAGCGCTTTAGATTCCGCGCAGACGGTGTCGCGAGACCTGACCCCACGCGGGTCAATCGCGAGACCTGACCCCGGAAACGCCAATCACGAGACCTGACCCCATCACTGGGGGCGGGCGCGGGACGGGGTGGCGCCGCTGCGCTGAAGCTCCGCCGCCACGGCCTCCGCCTGCCGCATCACCCGCAGGACGTTCTCCCCGAGCAGCTTCTTCACGGCCGCGTCGCTCCAGCCCCGCCTCAGCAGCTCGGCAATGAGCGCGGGATACGTCGCGACGTCCTCGAGGCCCTGGACGACGTCGGTGATGCCGTCGAAATCGCCGCCCAGCCCGACGTGGTCCTCGCCAGCCACCTTCCGGATATGGTCGATGTGGTCGGCCACCTGCGTCAGCGTCGCCCGCGGCGCCGGGTTGGCCTTCCGCCACGCCGCCAGCCCCTCGTCCACCGAGGCCGGCGTGCTGCCCGGCATCGCCTGCAGCCGCCGCCGCTCGGCCTGTGCGGCCCGCCCGTGGTCGGCCACCGCCTGCGAGATGAACCCCGGGACGAACGTCACCATCACGACGCCGCCGTTGTCGCGCACCCGCGCGAGGACGTCATCGGGCACGTTGCGCGGGACGTCGCACAGCGCCCGTGCCGAGGAGTGCGAGAAGATGACGGGCGCGCGCGACACCCGCAGGGCGTCGTGCATCGTCGCCGGCGCCACGTGCGACAGGTCCACCAGCATCCCCAGCCGGTTCATCTCGCGGACCACCTCCTCGCCGAACGGGGTCAGCCCGTCGTGCTCGGGTTCGCCGGTCGCCGCGTCGGCCCACGGCAGGTTCGCGCTGTGCGTCAGCGTCATGTAGCCGACGCCCATGCGGTGGAACATCCGCAGCGTGCCCATCGACCCGTCGATCGAGTGCCCGCCCTCGACGCCCATCAGCGACGCGATCTTCCCTTCGCGGAACACTCGCTCCACGTCGTCGGCCGTCCGCGCGAAGGCGAAGGTGTCGGGATAGCGCCGCACCATCTCGTGGACGGCGTCGATCTGTTCGAGCGTCGCGGTGACGGCCGCCTGGCCCTGGAGCGTCGCCGGCACGTACACCGACCAGAACTGCCCGCCGAGGCGCCCCTTGCGCAGCCTGGGGATGTCGGTCATCAGCTGCGGTTGCGGGGAGCGGATGTCGACGGCGTCGAAGTCGTACCACGACCCCTCGCGCATCGCCCACGGCAGGTCGTTGTGGCCGTCGATGAGCGGCGTCGACGCCATCAGCTGCTCGGCACGCGCCAGCAACGCCGCGTCGGGTCCCTGCCCGGCGTCAGCCGCGGCACAGGACGTCGACACGAGGAGGGTCACACACAGGAGGCTCGATCGCATGGCGGACAGGATACCGCCACGCGCGAGGCTAGCAGCGTCGGATGCGCGCGAACTCCCGCCGCAGCTCGGCGCGGAAGTCGGGATGGGCGATGTTGATGAGCGCCTCGCCGCGTTCCCGCAGCGTCAGCCCCTGCAGGTTGACGGCGCCGTACTCGGTCACCACCCAGTGGACGTGTCCCCGCGTCGTCACGACGCCCGCCCCGGGCCGCAGCTCCCAGACGATGCGCGACGCCGTGCCGCGCGCGGCGGTGGACGGCAACGCGATGATCGGCTTGCCGCCCGGCGACAGCGCGGCGCCGCGGATGAAGTCGAGCTGGCCCCCGATGCCCGAGTAGATCCGGTGGCCGAACGAGTCGGCACACACCTGCCCCGTCAGGTCGATCTCGATGGCGGAGTTGATGGCCACCACCTTCGGGTTGCGCCGGATGATCGAGGTGTCGTTGGTCAGGTCGCACGGCTGGAACTCGACCAGCGGGTTGTCGTCGACGAAGTCGAACAGCCGGCGTGTGCCCGACACGAACGACGTCACCAGGCGGTTCGGATGGACGACCTTGAGCCTGTTGGTGATGACGCCCTGCGCCACCAGGTCGATCACGCCGTCGGAGAACATCTCCGTGTGGATGCCGAGGTCGTGCTTGCCGGTCAGGCGGCGCAGCACGGCGTCGGGGATGCTGCCGATGCCCATCTGGAGCGTCGAGCCGTCCTCCACGAGGTCGGCGACGAGTTCGCCGATGCGCGCGTCGATGTCGGTCTCCGGGCGCGCGACGTGCTCGTGCAGCGGACGATCCGTCGCGATGCACGCGTCGAACCTGTCGAAGGGCACGACGACGTCGCCCCGCGTGCGCGGCATCCGGGCGTTGACCTCGGCGATGAGGATGCGCGCCGTGTCGGCGGCCGACCGCGCGCTGTCGACCGACGTGCCGAGCGTGCACAGCCCGTGGCGGTCGGGCGGCGACACCTGGAGCAGCGCGGCGTCGAGCGGAATGCGTCCCGACTTGAACAGGTACGGGATGTCCGACAGGAACAGGGGCACGAAGTCGGCACGCCCCTCCTCGATCGGTTTGCGCAGCTCCGCGCCGGTGAAGAGCGAGATCGAGCGCAGCCGTCCCTGCACCTCGGGCGCGGCAAACGGCGCCGGTCCCGACGTGTGCATGTGGTACAGCCGGACGTCCTCGATGTCGGTACGCGCCGAGAGCGCCTCGAGCAGCGGCGTGGGCGTCGCGGCCGCTCCGTGGACGAACACGCGCATCCCGCTCGTGATGAGCGAGACGGCCTCGGCCGCCGTCACCGTGCGATCGCGCCAGTCAGCCACGGCCGTCTCCGGGAGTCGTCGAGAGTCGCTGCGTCATGCGACAGAGTGTACGGCGGCGGGGCAGGTGGGGTCAGGTCTCGCAATCGCGGGAATTGGGGTCAGGTCTCGCGATCGGACACCCGCGGGGTCAGGTCTGGCGACCAGAACACCCGCGGGTTCAGGTCTGGCGACCAGCACGCGCGGTCCGCGGGACGTCAGTCCCGACGCGCACCGGCTGCGGCCGCGCCTTGCTGGCCGCACACGCGGCGCACGCGGGCGCCGGCTTCTTCTGCGGGGCGACGACGCCGAACACGCGCCTGACCACGACCAGGGCCGCGGCGAGCGCGACGAGCGTCACGACGACGTGCTGGGCGAACTCGGACATGATGTTCACGGGATGCCTGCCACCCGCAGGACCTGGTACACGACCAGCGCCGACGCGTAGGCAAGCACCGACATGTAGGCGAGCTGCAGGGCCGCGTACGACAGCCGACCGGTCTCGCGCCGCGTGATGGCCAGCGTCGGCAGGCACTGCATCGCCAGTACGAAGAATATCAGCGCGCTCGCCGAGACCGCCGGCGTCAGCATCGGGGCGCCATCGTCGCGCGTGGCCGACCGGATGCGCTCGATGACGCCCTCGTCGACCTCGCCGTCCCCCCCGGCGCCGACGAGCACCGACAGCGTCGACACGAACACCTCGCGCGCCAGGAAACTCGTGAGGACGCCCACGGTGAGCTGCCAGTCGAACCCCAGCGGCTCGAACACGGGCTGAACCAGCCGCCCGAAGCGGCCCGCGAACGATCCTGCCTGCGCCGCCCGCGCATCCAGCGCGTCGGCCTGCTCGAGCAGCGCCACCCCGGCATCCCCGGTGGCCTGCTGCGCCTGAGCCCGCAGCTGCTCGGCCTCCGCCGTCGGGCCGGTCGTCGGGTAGCTGCTGAGCCACCACATCACGATGCAGATGGCCATGATGACCGTGCCGGCCGTCTTCAGGAACGCGAGCCCCTGGTCGCGCGCCGCCAGCAGCGCGTTGGTCAACGACGGGACCTTATAGCTCGGCAGCTCGAGCACCATCGGCCGCGAGCGGCCGCGCAGCCACGTGCGGCCGAGCACGGCTGCCGTCCCGAGCGCCGCCACCGCGCCCAGCAGATAGCAGCCGCCGAACGCGACGGCCGCGAGCCCGGGCCTGTCGGCAAACAGCAGGCTCGTGAGCAGCACGTAGACCGGCAGCCGGGCCGAGCAGCTCACCAGCGGCGCCACCATGATCGTCGCGAGCCTGTCGCGGCGGTCCGGGATGAGCCGCGTCGCCATGATGCCCGGAATCGCGCAGGCCGACGACGTCAGCAGCGGCACGAACGCCTGGCCCGGCAGGCCGAAGCGGTGGAGCACGCGGTCCATGACAAACGCGGCGCGCGCCAGGTAGCCGGTGTCCTCGAGCAGGCTGATCAGGAAGAACAGCAGACAGATCTGCGGCAGGAAGACGACGGTCCCGGCAATGCCGCCGATGATGCCGTCGGCCGTGAGGTCGCGGATGGGCCCTTCAGGCAGATAGGTCGTCGCCAGCGCGCCGAGCCCGGCAAACGTCGCCTCGATGAGGTCCATCGGGATCGTGGCCAGCGCGAACAGCGTCCAGAAGAGCAACCCCATCACCACGAGGAAGGCGACAATGCCCCACACGCGATGCGTCAGGATGCGGTCGAGCCGCTCGGCGACGGTGTCGACGGCCTCGACCTCGTGCATCCGGCCCGCGCTGGCGGCCAGCACCTCGTCGGCCCACTCGGCCAGGGCCTCGGCATCGGCGCCACGCGGCGGCGATCCCGGCGGGCGCGTGGCGGGCGCGTCGCGTCCGGCCAGCAGGTCGCCCACCGACGACAGCACCTCCGGCAGGCCCGTACCGCGCCGCGCCACCGTCGGCACGACGGGGCAGCCGAGCCGCTCGGCGAGCCGTGCCGGATCGAGCGTCAGACCGCGGCGCTGCGCGATGTCGACCATGTTCAGCGCGATGACGAGCGGTACCTCGTAGGTGAGCAGCTCGGCCGTCAGCATCAGGTTGCGCGTGAGGTTGCACGCGTCGAGCACCACGATCAGCGCGTCGGGCCGCCGATACGGCCCCGCGCCCTCGAGCACGTCCCTGACGATGGCCGATTCCGGCGCGTCCAGGCTGAGGGCGTAGAGCCCGGGCAGGTCGACGAGCTCGACGGTGCGCCCGTCGGGCAGCGTGGCGCGGCCCGAGCGCGACGTGGTCGTCGTGCCGGGGAAGTTCGACGTCTTGGCCCGGACGCCGCAGATGCGATTGAAGACCGTCGTCTTGCCGGTGTTGGGGTTGCCGACGAGCGCCACGCGCGCCAGGGCGCCCTGCTGGGGCACACCTCGGCGCGGTGCAGCGAGCGCGTCAGGCACCGCCATGTGGCAGCACGTAGATGGCGTCGGCCACGAGCCTCGAGAGCCCGATGCGCGTGGCGCGCACCTGGACGATGCACGGCTCGCCCACCTTGCAGAGCCGCACGCGCGAGCGCTCGGTGAGGCCGAGCGCGCGCAGCAGCTCGCTGCAGCCCCTGTCGACGTGGGCCGCGTGCAGCGTGCACGTCGTGCCGGCGGCCAGGGACGTCAGCGGGACCGCAACCGGCGGGGTGTCAGGGGCGTGGGCGTGCATGACGGAGGATATCCGACTCGAAGAGTCCTACATCGCCGATGCTACCACAGGCAGGCCGGTACAATGCCTGGATGGGCAAGCCTCCGGTCGAGACCACGCTGACGTGGCGCCGCGACCTGACGTTCGACGCGGCGGCCGGTCCGCACACGGTGCGCATCGACAGCGACGGCAGGGCAGGCATCTCGCCCATGTACGCGCTGGCGATCGCCCTGGCGGGCTGCATGGCCGTGGATGTCGTGATGATCCTGCAGAAAGGGCGGCACGAGATCGCCAGCCTGGACGTCCGCTTCCACGGCGTCCGGGCGGAGGGGCCGCCGTCCTACTTCACCGACGTCGCGCTGCATTACGACATCGTGGGCACGGCGCCGGAGGCGGCCGTCGAGCGCGCCATCGCGCTCTCGCGCGAGAAGTACTGCTCCGTGCTGCACACGCTCCGGCCCGACCTGCGCCTGGCCATCACGCACGCCGTGACGCCCGCGTGAGCACCCGCGTTTCGCGCGGACGCGTCGGCGTGCCTCGCTCGTTGCCGGCGATGCGCAGTGCCCCTGGGCGAACCGACCCTGCGCCAATGCCTACGACTGCCTCCACCCTGCCCATCCACCCTGCGCCGCCGGCCGCACCAGGGCACCTGGCAGATTCGGACCGCGCGTCCGATGCACGGCACATGGTGCCGTCGCCGTCCGCCACGCGCCGCGAGGGCTACATCGACTGGATGCGCGGCCTTGCCGTCGTCGTCATGGTCTTCGCGCACGCCGTCGACTCGTGGGTCCGGCAGGACGAGCGGCACTCGCAGGCCTACTTCTGGTTCCTGGTCGTCGCGGGGATGGGCGCCCCGATGTTCCTGTGGCTCGCGGGGCTGTCGGTGCCGCTGGCCGGACACGCGCGGATGCGGCGAGGCGCGTCGCTGGCCGAGGCGTCACGCCGTCTTCAGGTGCGCGGCTGGCAGATCTTCGGTCTCGCGATGCTGTTCAGGCTCCAGGCGTACGTCTTCAGCCCGGGCGCCACGCTCGCCGGCATCTTCAAGGTGGACATCCTCAACGTCATGGGGGTGTCGCTCGTGGCGGCCGGCTGGCTGTGGGGACGCAGTGCGTCGTCGGTTGCGCGCATCGCCTGGGCTGGTGTGGCGACCGTGGCCGTTGTCGTCCTGAGCGCGCCGCTGCGGGCCTGGGAGTGGCCGGCGGTGCTGCCCGATCCGATCGAACACTACCTGCGCCCGCAGCCGGGGCGCACGACGTTCACGCTGTTCCCGTGGATGGCCTTCGTGCCCGCCGGGCTCATCGTCGGCGAGGTGCTGGCTTCGGCCCGCGCCACCGCCGGCTGCGCGACGCTGGCGGACACGTTCGAGCGAGCCGTCTGCGCGCTGCGCGGCCTCCGGCTGCACCTGGTGTTCCTCGGCGCGGGCCTCGCGATCGGCGTCACCGCGTACTGGCTGTCGTTCAGGCCGACGCTCGTCCCCGGCTCGCAGTTCTGGACGACGTCGCCGGCGTTCTTCTTCATCAGGATGGGCGCGCTCGTGGCCGTCCTCGGGCTGCTGTACTTCGTCGTGCACGAGCGCAGCCCATGGCATCGCACGGCGGTGCCACGGTCGTGGAGCCCGATGGAGCAGCTCGGGCGGGCCTCGCTGTTCATCTACTGGATCCACGTCGAGCTGGCCTACGGCGTCTTCTCGCGACCGCTGCACAAGTCGCTCTCCTTCGGCGGCGCGCTCGTGGCCAGCACGCTGTTCACGCTGGGGCTGCTCGGCGTCTCGGTGGTGAAGACGCGCGTCTGGGATCGGAAGCCGGCTGCGGGCCGCTGACCGCGAACCGCTGACCGCGGATGGCTGTTCGCGGCCTCCCTGCTCCGCTCGTCACGCCCGCGCTCCGCTCGTCACGC
>CAYSHC010000007.1:31503-67604 GCA_964430855.1 uncultured Vicinamibacteraceae bacterium | reverse complement strand
GCTCCGCTCGTCACGCCCGCGCTCCGCTCGTCACGCGCGAGTCGGCCGCGTGGCGCGCTCGTGCGAAGGTGGCCGCATGCCACTGCTGACGCTGCTCATCACGATCGTCACGCTGGCGAGCCTCTGGCCCGACCAGCGACTGGAGACGCGGCACGGGGCAACCCCGGGGCAGTCGCGCGAGGCAGGCGCGCCGGGCAACCCGCCGGGCGCCGAGAGCGCCTCGCAGCCGGACCACGAATGGCGCGTCTACGGCGGCGATCCCGAAGGCACGCGCTACGCGCCGCTGGACCAGATCGACACTGACAACGTCGCGCGGCTGACGCTCGCGTGGTCGTACCGCACCGGTGACGTCCGCCCCGGCAGCGACGGGACGCGCTTCCAGGCGACGCCGCTCATGGCGGACGGACGCCTGCTGGTCTCGACGCCATTCGGCCGCGTCATCGCACTGCGCCCCGACTCGGGCGACGTGCTGTGGCAGTTCGATCCGCACATCGACCTCGAGGCCGACTACGGCGACTTCGCGAATCGTGGCGTCGCGTACTGGCGGGATCCCCGAGATGACGACGACCGGCCGTGCGCACGCCGTGTGTTCGTCGCGACCGTTGACGCGCGGCTCATCGCGCTCGATGCCTCGACAGGCCAGCCCTGCCGCGGGTTCGGGCAGCACGGGGAAGTGTCGCTCCAGCGCGGCCTCCGCAACGCGCCGCGGTACGCGGGGGAGTACCAGGTGACCTCGCCGCCGGCCATCGTCGGCGACGTCGTCGTCGTCGGCTCGGCCATTGCCGACAACCAGCGCGCCGACGCCCCGAGCGGCATCGTCCGTGGCTTCGACGCGCGCACGGGACGCCTGCGGTGGACGTGGGATCCGATGCCAGGACCGGCTGGCGCCGCCAACGCCTGGTCGATCATGTCGGTCGACACGGCGCGCGACCTGGTGTTCGTGCCCGTGGGCAGCGCCAGCCCCGACTACTACGGCGGCGAGCGTCCCGGCGACAACCGTCACGCCAACTCCGTCGTCGCGCTGCGCGGGGCGACCGGTGAGCTCGTGTGGGCGTTCCAGGTCGTGCACCACGACCTGTGGGACTACGACGTCCCGGCGCAGCCGGTCCTCGTGACGCTGCGCCGTGACGGCCGCGAGATTCCGGCTGTCGTGCAGGCCACGAAGATGGGGCACGTCTTCGTCCTCGACCGCGAGACCGGTGAGCCCCTGTTTCCGGTGGAGGAGCGGCCGGTCCCGGCGAGCGATGTTCCCGGCGAGCGCGCGGCGCGGACGCAGCCGTTCCCGCTGCCGGCGTTCGCGCTTGCGCCGGACCGCTTCGACGTCGCGGCCCCGTGGGGGCTGACCGACGAGGACCGGGCGTACTGCCGGGAGCGGCTCGCCGGCGTGCGGGCCGAGGGCATGTTCACGCCGCCGTCGTTGCAGGGCACGCTCGTGTACCCCGGCAACATCGGCGGGTCGCACTGGGGCGGCGTGTCGTGGGACCCGGTACGGCGCCGCCTCGTCGCTCCAACCAACCGCGTGCCGTTCGTCGTGCGCCTCGTGCCGCGCGACGAGCTCGAGGCGGCGCGCCGGCGCGCGGGCGCCGACGTCGAGACCGCGGCGCAGCGCGGCACACCTTACGGCATGCAGCGCGAAGTGCCGCGGGCGCCGTCTGGCCTTCCGTGCAGTCCGCCGCCCTGGGGCGTGCTCACGGCCATCGATCTCGACACTGCCCATCAGGCGTGGGAGCGTTCGCTCGGCTCGGTGCCCATCGCGCATCCGGACGCCGGGTCGTGGGGCTCGGTCAACATCGGGGGCGTGCTCGTCACCGGCGGCGGCCTGGCCTTCATCGCGGCCACGCTCGACGGGCAGCTTCGCGCGTTCGACCTCGACACCGGCGACGTGCGGTGGAGCGCCCCGCTCCCCGCTGGCAGTCATGCGCTGCCGATGACCTACAGCTACCGGGGACGGCAGTACGTCGTGACGGTGGCCGGCGGCCACCCGCGACTGGGCAGCCCGGCCGCCGACCACGTCGTGGCGTTCGCGCTGCCCGATGGCACCGCCTGCACCGCTGTGGCAGGATCGGGGTGTCCGCCTCAGGACATGCCGTGAGGGGGCGCCGCGCCGCGGACGGGCGCGCCGGTACCGACGTGAGGTCCTACGCACGGGTCGTCGCGATCGTGGCAGCGTTGGGGCTGCTGATGTTCGCGTACCGCTATCTCGACGCCATCGCGATCGGGAGCGGCGCGTCGTGGCGTGAGCCGTTCATCAACGAGATGACCGGCGTCCTTGGCGGCGCGCTCCTGCTGCCGCTTGTCGCCCGCGTGATCCGCGCGCGTCCCTTCCGGACACGGCCGCTGATCGCCACGGCCGCCATCCACGTCGGCACCCTCCTCGCGTTCTCGGTGACGCACACCACCTGGAACTGGACCACGCGCAGCATCCTGTTTCCGCTGGCGAACCTGGGCCCGTACGACTACGGCAGCCTGCCGTGGCGCTACGCGATGGAGCTCAGCGTGGACACGATGCTTTACGCGGGCTGCGCTGCCGTCGTCCTGATGGTCGACCGTTACCGGGCGCAGCAGGACGCCGTCGTCCGCGCTGCCCGCCTGGAAGAGGCGCTGGCGCGCGCCGAGGTTCAGCAGCTCCAGCTCCAGCTCCAGCCGCACTTCCTGTTCAACACGCTCAACACGATCGCGTCCACGATGTACGAGGACGTTGACGCGGCCGACAGGATGCTGACGGAGCTGTCGACGCTGCTCAGGCGGTCGCTCGAGACGGCACGCACGCCCGAGGTGCCGCTGGAGACGGAGCTCGAGCTGGCGGCGACCTACGCGTCGCTCATGGCCGCGCGATTCGGCGACGGCCTGACGTTCATCCAGGACGTGGAACCCGAGACGCGGTCGCTGCTCGTGCCCGCGATGCTGCTCCAGCCGCTCGTCGAGAACGCCGTGCGCCACGGGCGGCTCGCGCGCGAGGGAACGGCGCGCATCGTCGTGCGGGCGCGGCGTCACGACGACGGCCTGCGGATCGAGGTGCACGACGATGGGCCGGCCGCGGCCGGGGAGACGCCGACGGCAGGCACGGGGCTGGGGCTCACGGCCGTCCATCGCCGGCTCGAGCTGATGCACGGCGGCGCGGCGTCGTTCTCGGCGGGCCCGTCGGCCGACGGCTACCTGGTGGCGCTCACCCTGCCGGAAAGGATGGCGTCCTGAGATGCGCGTGCTCGTTGTCGATGACGAGGCGCCCGCACGGCGGCGGCTGATCCGGATGCTGCGGGCCGCGCCTGACGCAGCAGTCGTCGGGGAGGCCGCGTCGGGACGCGAGGCCGTCGCCGCCATCCGGCAGCTCACGCCGGACGTGGTGTTCCTCGACGTGCAGATGCCGGGGCTCGACGGCTTCGGCGTGATCAGGGAGATCGGCGTCGATGCGATGCCGACGGTCGTGTTCGTCACCGCATTCGACGCCCACGCGCTCCGGGCCTTCGAAGTGCAGGCCCTCGACTACCTGCTGAAGCCGTTCTCGCCGGAGCGGCTCGAGACCGTGCTGTCGCGGGTGAGGGCACGCCTCCGGCTCGAGCGATCCGCGCCGGCCGCGCGGCCCGCGGTGGACGACGACCAGCCGATATATCAGGAGCCGGAGCCGCCGTCCCCGCCACTCACGGCGCCGCCGCTACAGCGACTGCTGGTGGCCGACGGCGACCGCGAGGTGCTCGTGCCGCTGGCACGCGTTGACCGCATCGAGGCCGAGGGCAACTACGTGCGCCTGCACGCAGGCGACCGCAGCTACCTGCTGCGGCATGCCCTCACGGCGATCGAGGCGCGGCTCGAGCCGGGTCGCTTCCTGCGCGCGAACCGCTCGACGCTCGTCCGCATGGACGCCATCGCCGAGATCCAGCCCTGGTTCCATGGCGACCGCCGCATCCTGCTGCGCGACGGGTCGGTGGTGACGTGGAGCCGGCGCTACCGCGCACGCGAACGCGACAGGTTCACCGTCTACTGATTGTGGGCCTCGACCATCCAGGTCCACTTGTCCACGTCGCGGCTGATCTCCGTGAACAGGTCGGCCGTGTCGTCGTCGCCCAGATCGTCCGCCGTCCTGATCGCCTCGCGCACGTGCTTGCCGAAGGTGCCAAGGGCCGACGACAGCGCGTCCACGTGGACCGTGGACTTCTGCGCGTCCACGGGATAGGCGTCGAGCGTCGTGTTCGAGGCGACCATCTGCACGGTGCCTTCCGCGATGCCGCCCAGCTGGACGGCCCGTTCGGCCAGTTCGTCGGCGTAGCCCTGCGCCGCCGCCGCCACCTGGTCGAACAGCGCGTGCAGCCCCGTGAAGTTGGAGCCCTTCACGTTCCAGTGGGCCTGCTTCGCCTGCAGCCCGAGGTCGATGGCCTCGGCCAGGCGCGCGTTGAGCAGGCTTACGACCTTGGCGCGGATCGACGCGCTGAGCGAGTTCCTGGTCGGGTTCAGCGCAACGCCGTTCTTCTTCAACGCGACATTCCTGGGCATGTGTCGTTCTCCTTCCCCAAGGTTCATCCTACGCCAGTCACCATCAGACCGCAGCCCCGCAGACGCCCGCCATCAGCGATCGACGTCCGTGTCGCCGGCCGGGCCGGCCGAGGCCGGCCCCGGCCTGTCGTCCCAGAAGAGCACAGCGTTGAACAGCATCCCGAACTCGCCGTGGTTCTGCCAGCGATAGCAGGGGTTGGTGGCGAAGGTGACGATGCGGCCGTCGCCCACGGGCGTGTCGAGGATCGCCGGCCGGCGGCGGATCTGCGCGGCGCCCCGCATCAGCCCGCTCAGCACGCCGGCATCGCCGCCCGTGAACCGCATGAGCACCTGGTCATCTTCCTGGTCACGCGGCACCTGGAGCAGCGGCCCGTTTGCGTAACGCACGGGCACCTTTTCCGACGCGTAGCCGTAGAAGAGCGGATGCTCCGGCGCGGTGATCACGGCCTCGACGACCGGCCCCGGCGCGTAGAACGACTCCGACGGGCGCGAGGCGGTCACCTCCTCGAGCAGGCCGTACTCGGCGGGCATGAACGAAGCAGCTCCGAGCGTCACCAGCACTCCGCCCTCGCGCACGAAGCGCTGCAGCTCCAGGACGCCCTCGAGGCCCATGCCCCCGCGGATGTCGTCCGACTCGCCGTACTGCCCGAGCGAGGGATACCGGGGATCGCGCCGGTAGGGCAGCGGCGCGCCGCGCATCGGGATGTCGAAGACCAGCGATCTGCCGCCGCCCCGCCCCTGGCTTGGGACGACGATGACGTCGTAGGCGTCGTGCAGGCGGCCTGCGCGGACGCGCTCCTTGTAGATGAGGTCGTATGCGATCTCGAACTGGTCGAACGCGTGCCGCACCCAGCCGACGTCCTGCGTCTGGCCCCAGGTCGAGTACACGGCCAGCCTCGGCAGGTTGACGGCAACGGTGGGTACGTCCGGAAGCGAGGCGACGGCCAGGGCATCGAGGCCGAGCTCGTGGGCTACGGCGCCGGCGGATGGGCCGGAGCTGGTGCCCGAGCCCGGGACGACGATGAACGAGCCGCGCGGCACCTCGCGCTCGCCTACGCGGAACGCGCGTGTCGCGGCACGCACGTCGGCGCCCTTCAGCCGGTGGCGCAGCGTGACCATGGCGTTCGCCCCGTGGTGCGGCACCACCCACGCGGCGACGGTACGCGGCACGGCCGGCGCGGCTGCCGGCGGCAGCGCGTCGATGAGCGTCGTCCTGGCGTCGAGCACGGAAACGTCAGCCGTCGCTTTCACGTCGAGGTGAAGCATCCGGCCCATGGCCCAGCCCGTGTCGTCGTAGGTGCGCAGGTCGCCGCCCGGGAACGGTGGAGGGTCGAGCAGCGTCCGTGCGAGCGGGCCGTACGGCTGGTCGCACTTGATCACGAGTGCACCCGGCGCATACCTGCCGTCCTCGAGCACGAGCTCTTCCGTCGTGAGGCCCACCTCGATGCCCTGCCGGCGCAGCAGCGATACGAACAGGTCCACGCGCGTCCTGTCGGGGTGGCCCGCCGGCACGATGAACGCGTGCGGCGGCTTCGTGCGCCCGGCCTCGATCGCGTTGCGGCTCTTCCGGTAGAAGTTCTCGACGATCACCCGCGGGAACGACGACGCGTACTCCAGCGCCGTGAGGACGCCCGTCTGCATGTAGTTGGTGTTGTTGCGCATCGACCACAGCACCTCGCGGTACGGCGGCATCGGCCGGTACCACTCGCGGCTCGTCTGGCCGGGCGGCCCGTCGGGACGCGCAATCGTGCGCTTCATCGTCGTCGCGCCGCCGTTGCCGAACGTCTCGTACATCCGCAGCATGCCGTTGTGGTTCGACGCCATGAACCCGAGGTAGCCCGGCGACCACATGTCGACAAACGCGTGCGTCCACACGCCCGGCATCCCGTACTTGGTCATCTGCGCCATCTCGAAGTTGGCAAACATCGGCAGCTCGCCGTACAGGATGGGGTCGAGGTTCGGGTTCTGCGGCGCCTGGCCCGAGAACGTGTACATGAAGGGCACCGACTCGTGCAGGTCGTGCATCACCGGCGGGTGCCACTCCAGGTACCAGTCGAGCAGCGCGCGCATCGACACCTGCGAGTAGTTGATGTCGCGGTTGTTGTCGTGGAAGACGTACCGGCCCCAGTACGGCGGCCCGGCGACGCGGTCTTCCTCCCTGTCGATGTCCACGAGGTGCTGCCGGTACCAGTCGACGTAGCGGTCGCGGCCGTCGGGGTCGGTGGCCGGCGTCAGGCTGACGATGAGGCGCTCGCGGATCTGGCGGATGAGCGGCGACTCGTCGGCGACGAGCCTGTAGGCGAGCTCGAGCACCATCTCCGGCGGGCCGGTCTCGCCGCTGTGCAGCCCGGTCATCAGGTGGTAGATGGGCTTGGTCGTCGCGACGAGCCGCTGCGCCTCCTCGGGCGAAAGGCCGCGCGGATCGGCAAGGCGCGCGAGGTTCCGGCGGTGCGTTTCGAGGTCGGCGATCGTCGCCTCGTCGGCAACGAAGATGACGTTCAGCTCGCGGCCCTCGTCGGTGTGGCCGATGGTTGTCACCTTGATGCGCTTCGACGCCCGCTCGAGCGCGCGATAGTACGTCAGCGCCTCGGCGGTGGACGTCAGCACCTTCGGCGCGCCGATGTGGTGGCCCAGCACCTCCTTGGGCGTCGGGATGCCCGCGGCGAGCGGGAGGTGGTCAACGAGCGGACTGCTGAACTCGGACGCCGTCGTCCATTCGGCGACGGCGGCCGCAAAGTCGGCGTCCGTGGGTTGCGGGGCGGGCTCCTGCGCGCCAGGCGACGCGAGCAGCACGACAGGGAACAGGATGCCGAGCAGGCACCGTCTGGCCGTCGCTGGACTCATGGTGCAGAGGGATATAGCACGAACCGCAGAGCCGGTCCGCACGTTCCCGCTGCCCGGCGCCCTCCGGCTATGGACGCGACACGACCTCGACGGCGTCGCCGACGGCGGCCTCGCCGTCCTCGACGACGGTCATGTAGATGCCGCGGAAGTTGCGGTGGCGCAGCTCCTTCATCGACGCCAACTTCAACGCGTCGCGGCCGAAGCGGGCGAGGAACTTCTGGCAGCCGTTGTGCGGCTCGGGCGTCACCTCGAGCAGGGCCGTCCCGATACGGACGCGGGACCCCACCGGGAGCGAGGGGGCGGACAGGTCGAGGTTCACGAAGAGCTGGTCGCCGAAGAGCTCGCGCGGCTGGCCGTTGGCGATGAGCGTGGCGATGTCGTCCTGCATCACGGTGATCTGGGCGGCGGGGTCCGGGTTGCGGGCCCGCCCCCACGCGTCGCCCGGCACGCCGCTCTCACGCGTGAGCGCGGTGCGCGGCAGCGACTCGCGGACGCCGCCCTCGACGCGCCTGACGATGGCCGTGAGGGTGCCGGTGTCGGCAGGCGCCGGAGGCAGGGCGTCCAGTTCGCGGCGGAGCGTGTCGAGGGGAAGGAAGCGTGAGGAGTCGCCGATGGACTGCGAGTCGATGCGCATCACGCATCAGGTATACACCGCCGCTCCCGCCTGCCGTAAGTGGCCGTTCGCGGATGTCGATTGGCGCCCCGGTCGTTCGACTACCCGCTGAAGGCGCCAGCGAGGACGTGGCGCCACCACACGAACGTCATCGACGCTCCCGCCCCGGCGGGGGCGCGTCAGGGAGAAGAGCTGCTATGCGTGTCATGGTTATCGTCAAGGCCAACGAGGAGTCGGAGCGCGGGATCATGCCGTCGGAGGACCTGCTGCGTCGCATGGGCGAGTTCAACGAGGAGCTCGTGAAGGCCGGCGTCATGCTCGACGGCGACGGGCTGCATCCCTCGTCGAAGGGCAAGCGCGTGCGGTTTTCGGGGGGCGGCACCCAGGTTGTCGACGGGCCGTTCGCCGAGACGAAGGAACTCATCGCCGGCTACTGGATCTGGAAGGTCGACTCGATCGACGACGCCGTGGCGTGGGTGCAGAAGGCGCCGTTCGGCGACGGCGCGGAGCTCGAGATTCGCCCGTTCTTCGAGCTCGACGACTTCGGCCCCGAGCTGACGCCGGAGCTTCGCGCCAGGGAGGAGCAGCTGCGCGCGGAACTCGAGGCGCGGGGCTGAGGCTCAGGACGAGCGACAATCGGGACCTGACATCACCAGGGAGGGCATATGGCAGGCGAGAACCCGGTCGGCTGGTTCGAGGTGTACGTCAAGGACATGGACCGCGCGCGGCGGTTCTACGAGACGGTGTTCCAGGTCACGCTCGAGAGGCTGCCCGCCGAGGACATCGAGATGTACGCGTTCCCCATGAAGCAGGGGGCGCCGGGCAGCGCGGGCGCCCTGGTGCGGCAGGAAGGCGTCGAGCCCGGCGGCAACAGCGTGATGATCTACTTCATGTGCGACGACTGCGCGGAGACGGGCAGCCGCGTCCCGGACGCCGGCGGACGGATCCACCGCGAGAAGATGTCGATCGGCCAGTACGGCTTCATCGTGCTGGCCTACGACTCGGAGGGCAACATGATCGGGCTGCACTCGATGACGTGAGCGGCGGCGGCAGGGGCCCGCGGGCCCCTGCCGCGTCGTTCCTGCTGCCTGCGTGCGCGGCCTCTACCCGTACACCCCGAGCCGGCCGTTCCGCCGCACGCGGCACACGTCGCGCAGCATGCGCAGCGGGTCGCCGATGAGCGACACCTGCGACCGGTCACGGTAGTGCCACTCGATCGGCAGCGCCTTGATGCGCAGGCCGAGCCGCTGCGCGATGTGCAGCACCTCGAGGTCGAACGCCCAGCCGTCGAGCGTCGTGCGCGGAAAAATCGCCTCGGCCGCCTCCGCGGTGAACAGCTTGAAGCCGCACTGCGTGTCGTGGATGTCGGGAATGAGCAGCCGGCGGACGAGCGCGTTGAACGCCCGCCCCATGACGTGCCGGTGCACGGGCTCGCCCACGCGCAGCGCGCCGTGGCCCTCGCGGGTGCCGATGACGATGTCGGTGCCGTCGGCCTGGGCGTCGAGGAAGCGGCTCAGCTCCTGGACGGGCATCGACAGGTCGGCGTCGCAGATGAAACGCAGGTCGGCCCTGCTCGCGAGCATGCCCCGGCGCACGGCTCCCCCCTTGCCGCGGTGGGGCTCGCGCTGGAGCACGACGTTGGCGTCACGTTCGGCGATGTCGGTGACGATGCGCGCCGTCGCGTCCTTCGAGCCGTCGTCCACCACGCGCACCTCGAAGCACGGCACGCGCGAGGGCAGCCACCGTCGCAGCTCGTGGACGGTGTGCGCGATGCGCCCGGCTTCGTTATACGCCGGGATGATGACCGACAGTGAGCGCGCGGCGGTCATCAGAACGCGTGCTCCGGGTCGGGACCCGCGGGCGGGACGTCGCCGACGAGCCGTCCGCCCGCCGCGGCGGCCTGTCCCGCGCAGTGGGCATAGGGCGTCGGCGTCAGGATGACGGCGGCGTGGTCGGGCGCGACGCCGGTGTGCGGCTGCGTCAGCCAGCGCTCCGTATCGGCCGCCGTCCCCTCGGCGCCGACGGCGCGGCGTGCCTGCCGCCCCTCTTCCGCGTACGCGTCGTAGCCCGACGAGCTCAGCACGACGGGCATCGGCTGCGCGTCGTCCACGAGGTGCTGACGCAGCGCGTCGCGATCCGGCTCGTTCGCGTACGTCACGGGCCCAATCCCCCGCAGGTAATAGTTGTAGGAATGGTGCGCCGTCTCTGCCGCGGCGTTGTAGACGCCCGGCTCGAGGTCGGGGACGCCGTGGCGCACCGACAGGATGCAGTCACGCAGGGTGCGCAGCGGATGGTCCACCGTCTGCGTCGTCGCCAGGATGGCCTGGTAGTGGCCGACAGGGGCCATGGCGGCAAACGTGGCCAGCGCCACGACCCGGCCCGTCGCCGCCGTGCGGCCGCTCAGCGCGAGCAGCACCGCGGCAACGGCGAACGGGCGGACGAGTGACGAGTTGGTCACCACCACGTCCTCGGCAACCCTGAGCCTGAGATCCCCCGTCAGCAGCGTCCAGAGGCCGACGGCAAGGGCGAGGACCGCCACCGCGCCCGCGGCCGCGCTCACCGGCCGCAGGAAGCGTCTCCGGTCCGCGGCCCCCGCAGACGTGCCGGCAAGGAGCGGCAGGCGGCGTCCCAGCCGCGTCCGCATGGCCTCGATCCCCCGGCTGACGACGCGGGCTGCCTCGGCCGCGGCGTAGCCCGCCCCGAGCGCCGCCGGCGGCAGCAGGGGGTAGGCGTAGTGGAGGATCTTCGACGTGCCGAGCGACATCAGGACGAGGGGCACGACCAGCCAGAGCAGCAGCAGGCGCGGCCACGTCGCTTCCCGCCGCCACGCGGCCGCGGCGAGCAGGCCGGTGCCGATCGCCACCGGCCAGGCCGTGCCCGCGCGCGTCAGCTCTGCCCACGCGGCGGTGACGTAGTAGTGCCAGGGCTGCAGGTGGCTGGGGTCGAGCGAGTCGGTGAAGCGCTCGACGACGTGCTGCCCGACCATGACGTCGTAGAGCAGGCGCCCGTGCAGCGCGAACTGGTAGAGGAACCACGGCGCGATGAGCAGCGCGGCAAGTGCCGCCGGGGCGAGCCAGTCGCGCCAGGGCAGCGGCGCGCCGCGTCCGCGGAGGCCCCGTTCCCACAGCACCACGAGCACCCCGATGATCGGGACGAAGGCTGCGGCGACGAACTTCGTCATGAACGCGAGCACGAAGGCGAGCGACACCGCGAGGGCGTGGAACCGCGCGGACGGCTGGCCCGCGAGCGCGAGCCAGCGGCCGAGGTGGTACGCACCGGCGGCGTAGGCCAGCAGCAGCGCGCTCTCCATGTTGTTGCTGCGCAGGCCGTGCTCGAACAGCAGCGGCTCGAACGTGAACAGCACGAACACCGCCACGAGGCCGCTGAGCACGCCGGCGAGTCGCCAGCCGATGGCGAAGACGTAGAGGAAGGCGATCGACCCGAGCAGCGGGTCCATGAACCGCAGTCCGAACTCGTCGTGCGGCAGCAGTCCTGCCCGGATGGGCGCGGCGACGAGCCAGAACTTGAGCGGCGGCTTCTCGAGGAACGCGTGGTCGAGCGGCAGCGTCCGCGGCGTCAGCCAGTCGCCCGTCTCGAGGATCCGGTCAACGGCATAGGAGTAAATCGCCTCGTCATTGCGCAGGTCCCAGCCGCGCAACCCCGCGAACAGCGGCAGGCAGAACAGCGCGACGACCAGCGCAGCAGCGCAGATCGCGCCCTTGGTCCCACGAACCGACACCCGACCATCGTGTGGAACGGTGCCGATGGCGTCAAGGTGAGCAGTAGGCCCGGCGGCCTGTCGAGCTTGGCCCGGCGACGACTGCTCGATCACAATCGGCGGATGTGGCGCTCGACCGGTGGCAGCCGCGCAATCCCGGCTGCCGCGCTGGTCGCGACGGCTGCCCTCCTCGCCTGGATGCCCGCCGCGCTCCTCCTTCGTGACGGCGTTCCCGCCGGTCACGACGCAGGGGCTCATCTGACATACGCCTACCTGTTCGATCACGCGCTGCGTGAAGGGCAGGTTCCGGTGCGCTGGGTGGAGTGGGTGAGCCCGGGCCGTGGCCAGCCGCTGTTCAACATCTACCAACCGGGCTTCTACTATCTGGTCTCGGCCGTGCACCTCGTCGTGCCGTCGCTGACGGCTGCGCTGAAGGTGACGGTGACGCTGCTGTGGCTGGGCGGCGCCGCGGCGATGGCGTTCGTGTTCCGCCGCCTCGGCGTCTGGCCCGCCGTCACGGCCGGCGTGCTCTTTGCGTCGGCGCCGTACCTCGTGCTCGACGTCTACGTGCGGATGGCGCTGCCCGAGCTCGCGGCGATTGCCGTCGCCCCCATGCTGCTGGCGGCGCTCGACTCGACGGCCCGGCATCCGACGGCGCGGGCGCCGGTGATCTCCGTCGCGCTGACGACGGCGCTGATGCTCGTGCTGCATCTGCCCTCGGTCCTGCTGCTTCTCCCGACGTTTGTCGCCTTTGCCCTGTGGCGTTGCGCGACGGCGGATGTGCCGCTGGCGTTCGTCCGTCGCGTGGCGGGCGGCGTCGCCCTCGGCGTCGGGCTGGCAGCGTTCTACGTGCTGCCTGCGCTGGCCGAGCGCGGGGCGGTGCACATGCACGAGCTGACGTCCGACTACTTCGACTTCCGCGAGCACTTCCTCGATCCGCGTGACTGGGTGCAGCGCCGCTGGGGCTTCGGCGGGTCGAACGAGGGACGGCCCGACGACATGGCGCCACAGGTCGGGTACGGTCAGTGGCTGGCCATCCTGGCGTCGCTGGCCGCGCTGGGAGTCGGCGCCGTCCGCGTGCGCCGAGCGGCGGGCACCGGCGCGCGCTGGACGGCCCGGGCCGGCGCCGGCGGCGAGATGGCGGTCTGGCTCGGCCTCGTCGGCGGGGCACTGCTGTTGACGACGCGCCTCTCGCTGCCGGTGTGGGAGTTGGTCGGGCCCCTGGCCTACGTCCAGTTCCCCTGGCGTGCGCTGATGGCCGTCGTCGTCGGCACGGCGGCGCTTGGGGCGCTGGCGATGGCCGCGCTCGTGACGCCGCGGTGGCAGGCGGCGGTGCTGCTCCTCGGCGTGCTGGGGCTGGGCTGGACGCTGCACGACAGGCTCGAGCCGCGCGGTTACCTGGACCGGCGCCTGTACGACATCGACAACCCGTGGTGGCGGCACGGGAGAGCGGCGGCAAGCCTGGCGTTCCGCGAGCCTGCGTATCGTCCGCGCTCGGCGGTGGCCGACGACCCGTTGGAGGGTGTCGTCGGGCGCTGGCGCGTGAACGGCAACGCGCGCGTGGAGCCGCTCGACGTGCGTGACCATCGGATGACGCTGTCGGTGGACGCCGCCGAGGACGTCCGCTTGACGATCCACACGCCGTACGTGCCGGGATGGGAGCTGCGCGTGGACGGGCTGGGTGTCGACGCATCAATCGATGAAGCAACCGGCTTCATGAGCATCGTCGTGCCGGCGGGTGGCGGGCGGGTGGATGTCAGGCTGCGCGCGACGCCGGTCCGTGCCGTGGCTGATGGCGTGTCACTGGTGAGCGCGGGTGTGCTGGGCCTGGTGCTGGTGCGAGGGCGGGTTCGACGACGGCCATGAGCCTGCTCGTCCTCTTCGCCTGGAGCTTCGCGGCCGCGACGGTCCTTCCCATCGGATCGGAAGTGCCGTTCGCGCTCGTCGTGCACGACTCGCGGACGTGGCTCGTGCCCGTCATCGTCGCGACCGTCGGCAACACGCTTGGCGCCTGCACGACGTACGCGCTCGGGCGACTCGCCGTCCGCGGCGTCCCGCCGGAGTCGCGGCGGGTGGAGCTGGCGGCGGGGTGGCTGCGACGGTACGGGCCGCCGGCGCTGCTGCTGTCGTGGGTGCCCGTCGTCGGCGACGTGCTCGTCGGGCTTGCCGGCGCCGCCCGCGTGGGCGTCCTGCCGTTCGTCGTCTGGACGACGGTGGGGAAGGCCGCGCGGTATCTGGCGCTGGCGGGGGCGCTGGGCGTGCTGGGTGGCAGTTAGTGCAACGTCTCAGGGGCGAGACCTGACCCCAGCACGCCGTTTGTCGAGACCTGACCCCCGAATCAGGCGAGCGCGTGGCGGCAGAAGTCGAGGCACTTGCGGACTTCCGCGACGGCGTTCGAGCCCTCGGGGATCTCGTACTCGAGCTCGATGGTCGCGGGCATCGTGTACCTGTGGCGTCGCATCGTCTGCAGGATCCGCGCGATGGGCGTGTCGCCGGTGCCCCAGGCCACGTTGGCGCCGCCGTTCGCCTTCGACCTGCGATCCTTCAGGTGGAAGCTGCAGATGCGGTCGTGGAACTTCTCGAGGAACACCACGGGGTCGCCGCTGCCGGCCGCGACGTAGTGGCCGAAGTCCACATTCGCCCTGTTGCCAGGCGAGACGGCAAACGCCTCGTCGAACGCGGTGAGGCTGCCCTGCAGGTGCGTGTGGTAGGCCGCGTAGATCTTCCGCTTCATCGCGAAGTCGCCGATCCGCTTCAGGTCGGCCCGGTCGGTCGGCAGCTCGAGGGTCGTGTGCGTGGCCCCGAGCACCTCCGAGACGCTGAACACGTAGTCGAGCTCGTCGTCGGTCATGCTCAGGCTGATCATCTTCGTGGCGTAGATCGTCACGCCCGCGTCGTCGTACAGCCTGCGCAGCGCCCTGAAGGTGTCCATCGACTGCGACAGCCGCCACTTGCGCAGCGCCGTGGCATGGGCCTCACGCGCCGCCACTTCCTCGGGCGTCGGCTGGCGTCGGCCGCCCGGACCCGCCGGGCCGCCGGGGCGGGGCGCTGGGCGCGGCATCTCGGGCGCGCCCGCATACGCCTCGATGGCGCCGCCCATCAGCTCCACCTGGCTGATGCCCGACTCGACGACGTACCGCAGCATCGCGT
Organism: uncultured Vicinamibacteraceae bacterium; assembly: GCA_964430855.1. Classification (GTDB taxonomy): domain Bacteria; phylum Acidobacteriota; class Vicinamibacteria; order Vicinamibacterales; family Vicinamibacteraceae; genus JAEZDP01. The sequence goes on along the minus strand of CAYSHC010000007.1, from coordinate 52,791 downwards.
CGGCGCCCTGTTCGGGCATGCTCCGGTAGCTGTAGGTAATGACGCCGATCGGGACGCCGTCGATGACCGAGTTCGGCCGGCCCTGGGCCGCCAGCGCCCCGGCGAGCGGCCCGCCGCCGATCAGCGCCGGCACCGATGCCATGGCCAGCCTGTTGAACTCCCGTCGCGTCACACCCATGCCAACGACCCTCCACGTGTTTCCGGGGACCGCCATTCTACTTGAGTCGGCATCGCGCGCCGCCCCGGTCGGGAGTACGATGCCGCACATGAAACCGACGGCCATCCTGCTGTTGCTGTGTGTCGCTGCCGCCGGGTGCAGCGGCACCTCCGAGACGACCGCCGATGGGCGACCCGCCGACGTGCCCGTCGCCGACCTGCCCGACATCGACGCCGGGCGCATGCTCGCGCACATCCGTACGCTGTCGTCCGACGCGTTCCGGGGCCGCAAGCCCGGGACCGAGGGCGAGGACCTGACGGTTGCCTACCTCGAGCAGCAGTTCCAGCAGCTCGGGCTGCAGCCTGGCAACACCGACGGCACCTACGTGCAGCAGGTGCGGCTCGTCGGGCTCACGCCGTCCGAGGCCCGGCCCCTGACCGTGCGCGGCGAGGGGCGCCAGCGCACCTTCGGCTGGCGCGACGAGGTGGTCGCGTGGACGCGGCGGGTGGTTGACGAGGCGAGCATCACCGACTCCGAGGTCGTGTTCGTCGGCTATGGCGTCACGGCGCCGGAGTTCCAGTGGGACGACTTCAAGGGCGTCGACGTCGCCGGCAAGACGCTCATCGTCCTCATCAACGACCCGCAGGTGCCCGACCCTGACGACCCGTCGGCGCTCGACGAAGACGTGTTCGGCGGGCGCGCGATGACCTATTACGGCCGCTGGACCTACAAGTTCGAGGAAGCGGCACGCCGGGGCGCCGCGGGCGTCTTCATCGTCCATGACACCGAGCTGGCGGGGTATCCGTTCTCGGTGGTGCAGGGCAACCTCGGCGAGCGCCTCGACCTCGAGACCGAGAACGGCAACATGGACCGCGCGAGCATCGAGGGCTGGCTGACGGGCGACGCCGCGCGGGCGCTCCTGCAGATGAGCGGCCACGACCTCGACGCCCTCAGGCAGCGGGCACTGAGCCGCGACTTCACCCCCGTGCCGCTCGGCCTCACCGCGTCCATGGCGATAGGCAACACGCGGCGGACGATGACGTCGCGCAACGTGCTCGCGAAGCTCGAAGGCAGCGACCCCGCGCTGGCCGACGAGTACGTGATCTACACGGCCCACTGGGATCACCTCGGCATCGGCGATCCCGTCGACGGCGACTCCGTCTACAACGGCGCGCTGGACAACGCGTCGGGGACGGCGCTGGTGCTGGAGATCGCCCGCGCGTTCACGCAGGTGGAGCCGAAGCCGAGGCGGTCGGTGCTGTTCCTGATGGTCACCGCCGAGGAGCAGGGCCTGCTGGGGTCTGCCTACTACGCGGCGTATCCCGTCTACCCGCTCGAGAAGACCGCGGCGGTGATCAACGTGGACGGCGTCAACCAGTGGGGGCGGACGAAGGACCTGACGGTGATCGGCCTCGGCGCCTCGCAGCTCGACGACTACCTTCGCGACGCGGCCGCGGAGCAGGGCCGCACGCTGCGGCCCGATCCCGAGCCCGAGAAGGGCTTCTACTACCGGTCCGATCACTTCAACTTCGCCAAGCAGGGCGTGCCCGCGCTCTACGCCGACTCGGGGGTCGAGTACGAGGGCCGCGACGAGCAGTTCGCGCAGCAGAAGCGCGACGAGTACACGAGCCGCGACTACCACAGCCCGTCCGACGAGGTGAAGGACGACTGGGACCTCACGGGCGCCGCCGACGATGCGCGGCTGCTGATGGCGGTGGGCTACAGGGTGGCCAACGCGGCGGCGATGCCCGAGTGGTCGCCCGGCAACGAGTTCCGCGCCGCACGCGAGCGCATGCTGGGGCGCTGAGCCGCCGCGGACGCGAGCGATGGCCACGTTCGACAAGCCGGGGCTGGCGCCGATACGGCCGCTGATGGAGGACCCCTCCATCAGCGAGATCATGATCAACGGCCCCTATCAGCTCTTCGTGGAGCGCGGCGGCCGCATGATAGAGGTGCCGACCGTCTTCACGCACCCGTCGCAGCTCGACCTGCTCGTCGACAACCTCCTCGTCGCCGCGGGGCGCGGCGTGAACGCCCGCAGCCCGATGGCCGACTTCCGCATGGAGGACGGATCGCGCGTCAACGTGTGCATCGCGCCGGTGTCGGTGCACGGGCCGACGGTGACGATTCGCAAGTTCACCAGGATCGTCCGCACGCTGGACGACCTGGTGCGCCAGGGCACCATGACGATCCGGATGGCGCACTTCCTCGCCTACGCGGTCCGCGCGCGCCTCAACCTGCTGGTCTCGGGCGGCAGCGGGTCGGGCAAGACGACGACCCTGGGCATCCTCACGAGCCAGATCCCGGCCGGCGAGCGCGTCGTCGTGATCGAGGACACCTCGGAGCTCGACCTCGCCATCCGGCATTGCGTGCGCCTCGAGGGACGGTCGGCCAACGCCGAGGGCGCCGGGGCCATCACGCTGGCCGACCTGCTGCGCAACAGCCTGCGGATGCGCGCGAGCCGCATCCTCGTGGGCGAGGTGCGCGGCGACGAGGCCTTCGAGCTGATTCACGCGATGACGAGCGGGCACGCGGGCTCGATGGGCGTCATCCACGCCAGCTCGCCGCAGCACGCCATCTCGCGCCTCGAGCTGCTGTTGCTGTCGAAAGGGCTGGCCCTGCCGCTCTGGGCCATCCAGCAGCAGATCGCCGGCAGCGTCGACCTGGTGCTGCACCAGGAGATCCTCCAGGACGGCGTGCGCCGCCTGACGCACATCACCGAGGTGACGCGCGGGGAGGACGGCCAGGTCGTGCTGACGCCGCTCTTCGAGTACAGGCTCGAGGGCTACGCGTCGGACGGCCGCGCCGTCGGACACTTCGTCGCGACGGGCAGCCGCCCGGCCTCCTACGGGAAGCTGCGTCTCGTGGCCGGCGCCGCCATCGACGCGGTACTCGCCGAAGGCACCGAGTCGTAGTCGTCGTCGCCCGTGTCGGGCATGCGCGACACCGGATAGTGATCGACCAGCTGCATGTCCACGTCGATCGGCGGCGCGTGCAGGCGCATCGAGAAGTACAGCGCCAGTGCCAGGACGAGCAGCAGCGTCATGGCGAAGACCAGCAGCAGGTACCAGCCGATGGCACGCACGGGCGTGACCAGCTCCGACTCGGCCTGTGACACCGCGACGAGCCAGCTGAGGCCCGGGTAGCTGCGGCTCAACTGGCTCTGCGCCACGCCGACGACGTACGCGTTGCCGTCGGTGCCGTCGGCGGTGAAGTGCAAGGCGTCCTGGCGGAGGCCTTCCGAGGCCCGATGCGCCTGGAGGCTCTCGGAGAGCCGGTCCGCGGCGAAGAAGCGCGCCGTCGGGTCGTTCGACGCGCGGCTGAAGACCACCGAGCCGTTGTCGCGGACCAGCGTGGCCATGCCGGTCGCGCCCAGCTGGATGCCGGCGACGGGCGCCAGCAGCTCGCGCGCGTCGAAGACCACGCGCACCACGCCCGCCCGCTGCTCGCCGTCCACTACCGGCACCGGCGCCGACACCTGCATCACCGACGCGCCCGCGTCGGCATCCCATCGCAGCTGCGACACGAACACGCGGCCGGCGTCGCCGCCGTCGTCGGTCATCCGCCACCAGGCATCCTCCGACGCCCGTGTCTGGTCGATCTCGTGCGAAGCCGCGACGACCTGTCCCTCGCGATTGGTCACGACGATCTCGCGGTACACCTGGTCGTGCGCGACGAGATCGGCGAGATAGCGGGAGGCGCCGGCGGCGGCGAGGGCCTCGGGTGCGCCCGGCGGCGTGGCGCGGACGGCCTGCCTGATGACCGGCTCGCGTCCGAGCATCGACACGTCGAGCACCTTGCGGTAGACGTAGGCGTCGACGCTGGCGGCCGTCTGCTGCGCGACGTGCGACAGGTGCGCGCCGTACATGTCGCGCAGCGACGACTGCGCGGCCAGCAGCACCAGCAGCACGCCACCTGCCAGGACGGGCAGGCTGACGAGCAGGAACACCGCGAGGACCGTTCCATTGATCCGCGGAAAACGGGTACGCATCGCGACCCCCTTCTCCGGAGCGGCACGTCGCCCCATGTGGTGGCTATACGCCCACCATCCTCCCGCGGGCGGCGCGTGTCAAGGCGGAACGGCGCGTTGGCGTGCAGCTCAGCGGGCCAGCGCCTGCTCGTGCACGAACAGCGTCAGCGCGACGCCAGACCACGTGGCATTGCCCGACGGGCTGCCCGGCGCCTCGCTTCCCATCCCGAGCGCGCCCGTGATGGTCGCCCGTCGCCGGAACCTGTCGATCAGGTAGTCGCGCACGAGTGACGCACGCTCGGCCGACAGCACCTGCGGGCTGCTGGCATCGGCAAGGCCGGCATAGCCCTCGACGACGAGCGGGCTGTCGCGCGGATAGCGCACAAAGTCCGCCATGGCCGAATCGAGACGGCGACGTCCCGCCTCGCTCAGCCGTTCACGTCCGAACGCGTCCGGCTCGAAGAGGCCGTCGGCACCCACCCACACGCGCAGCGGCACGCGGTCGCGGCCGCCGAAGTCGTCCGACAGGTACGCGTCGCGCGTGATGGTGTCGATGTCGAAGAACCCCCTGTCGCGGAAGAACCCGCGGAAGAGGAAGTTGCGCTTCAGCGCCTCGGTGCCCTCCGCAAGGTCCGACATCACTTCCTGCGCGTCGGCGACGGCCTGCCGCATCGACTGCACCATCTGCGCCGCCGCGCCGTTCCGCGCGGTGAGGTCGTCGAACGTCTCGCGGGCCCGCGCCGTGACGGCCCGCACGTTGGCCATCGTCTGCCCGGTCTCGCCGGCCACGGACGTCATGTGCTGGTAGAGCGCGTCGTCGGCCAGGAGCCTGCCGACTGTGCCCTCGCCGGCCTTGACGCGCTCGACCATCACGCGGGCGTCGGCGAGGATGGCCCTCGTGTCCTCGACGGCCACGTGCCCCGTCTTCACCATCGCCTCCAGCTCCGTGCCGGTTGCCGAGACGACCTGCTCGATCGACCGGCCCGCATCGGTCACCGCCGCGATGGCGCCGCGGACGTCGTCCTCGAGCGCGAGCACCTCGGAGGTCAGCGTGCGGAACGTCTCGCGGCCCTCCTGGACGAGGTCGGCAAGCTCGATCATCTCGCGTCCCTCGAGCGTGTAGCCGTCCTGCACGACGGGCGCCTCGTCGCTGCCGAGGCCCACCTGGATGAACGCGCTCCCCACGATGCCGTCGGTCTGCACCGTGCAGATCGAGTCCGTGCGGACGAGGTGCCGCAAGTCGTCGCGCAGCCGCATCCGCACGACGAAGGGCTCCGAGGGCACGCGGGGCACGACGATCTCGAGCACCTCTCCTGCCGGCATCCCGCCGACACGCACCTGCGTGCCCACGGCAAGGCCTGTCACGCGCGCGAGCGCGGTCGAGACCTCGAACTGCCGCGTGAACAGCAGCCGGCGCTCGCCGATCATGAAGAGTCCCGCGGCAAACAGCGCGAGCCCGACGAGGACGAACGCGCCGACGAGGGCCAGGCGACTGGTATGCATGCTCTCTCCCTACCCCGCGCCCGTCGAGCGCATGAACGTGCGGACCAGCTCGTGCTCGCTCGCGTCGAGGTCGGCCGGCGTGCCCTGCGCCAGCACCGTGCCCTCGTGCAGGAACACCAGCTCGTCGCCGATGGCGCGCGCGCTGGGGATGTTGTGCGTGACGACGATGATGGTGGTGTTCGACTGCCGCTTCAGGTCCACGAGAAGCGCGTCGATCTCGGCTGCGGTGACCGGGTCGAGGCCCGCGCTGGGCTCGTCGGCCAGCAGGATCGACGGATCGAGCGCCAGCGCGCGGGCGAGGCCGGCGCGTTTGCGCATGCCGCCGGACAGCGCCGCCGGCATCTTGTCGTACTCGCGGCCGAGGCCGACCTGGTCGAGCAGCAGCGACGCGCGGGCGCGGATCGCGTCCTCGTCGAGCTTCCGGTGGCGGCGCAGCGGGAACGCGACGTTCTCGCCGACGGAGATCGAGTCGAACAGCGCGCTGTTCTGGAAGAGGAACCCGATACGCTGGCGCACGGGCGACAGCGCGCGGCTCGACCGGCCGGTGATGTCCTGCCCCTCCACGACGACCCGTCCTTCGTCCGGCTGCATCAGCCCGATGACGTGCTTCAGCATCACGCTCTTTCCGGTGCCGCTGCGCCCGAGGATGCAGAAGCCATGCCCGGCCGGCACCGTGAGGCTCACCCGATCCAGCACGCGCCGCGTGCCGAACGACTTGCTCACATCGCGAAGCTCCACGGCCGGCACCAGCGCGTCGCGTGCCATGGATCAGTCCGGGAAGAAGAAGAAGATCATCCGCACGAGCAGCACGTTGGCAACGATCAGGAAGATGGACGCCGTCACGACGCTGCGTGTGGAGGCCTGGCCGACGCCCTCGGTGCCGCGCGACGTGTTGATGCCGAGGTACGACGCGACGACGGCGATGATGAAGCCGAAGACGGTGGTCTTCAGCGTGGAAGGCACGAGGTCCGCGAAGTCGACGATCGAGAATGCCTGCACGAAATAGCCGCGGAACGGAATGCCCGTGATCGTAGCCTCCGCGACCCAGCCGCCGAGCATGCCCGTGAAGTTCATCACCGAGGTGAGCAGCGGCAGCGCGATGACGCACGCCACGGTCCGCGTGACGACCAGGTACTTGAACGAGTCGACAGCCGACGCCTCGAGTGCGTCGATCTGCTCGGTCACCTTCATGGCCCCGAGCTCGGCGCCGATGCCCGCGCCGATGCGGCCCGCGAGCAGCAGGCCGGCGACGAGCGGGCCCGTCTCGCGCACGAGCGCGATGGCCAGCCCGGCCGGGATGAGGCCCTCGGCGCCGAAGCGGGCCAGCGACGACCGCGTGTGCATCGACAGCACGACGCCGACGGCGAACCCGCTCACGGCAATCAGCGGCACCGATCGGCAGCCCAGCTCGTAGAGCTGCCGCAGGGTCTCGCGGACTTCGTAGGGCGGGCGCACCGCCTCGCGCAGCGCCCGAGCCGCGAAGAGCGCGGCGTCGCCGACGCCCGCGAGCCACATCGTCAGCCACTGGTGCATGCGCGTGTGCTCAGAACAGCTTCCAGGCCATGCCCACGCTGAACACGGCCGCGTCGGCTCTGATGGCGCGCCGCGTGAACGCGCCGCCCTCGAGAAACGTCGTCCGCGGGCGCGTGATGACGTACCCGCCGAAGACGTTGAGGGCAATCCTGTCGTTGACGTCGTACCAGAGCGAGGCACCCGGACGCACCGCCGGGCTGTTGTCGATGTCCACGACCTGGCCGTCGCCCGGCCGCGGGTGCTCGATGCGGACGCCGTTGAACGCGACGCCGCCGACCACCGAGAAGGTCATCGCCCAGTGCACGTCGTCTGTGAGGGTGTAGCCGATGCCGCCCATCACGGGCCTCACCGTGATGCGGCCGAGCCCGCCGTCCATGTCGGCCGGCGAAAGCCGCGTCTGGTACCAGGTGAAGCCGACGTCAGGGAAGAAGCCGCGCGGCCTGCCGATGCGCGCCATCGGGGTGACGACCGTCGTGGACGACAGTGCCGCCTCGGCGGGCCGGCGGCCGCCAACCGCGAGGCCCACGGCGAGCAGACGCCGCTCGCTGGCGCTCGACTCGGCCATGCGGTCGCGTGGCCGCGGGAGCGCGGCCTCGTCGTGCTGGGGCGGTGGCGGCGGCTCGCCGATCACGAGCCTCGACTCGACGTCCACGATGCCGGGGACGGCACGGGCGATCTCCAGCGCACGCGCGCGTTCCGCTTCCGAGGCGACGAGGCCGGCAAGCGACGCGATGCCGCCGGAGACGCGCACCTCGATGACGCGGGGGCCCAGGTGCGGGTCGTTCACGAGCGCCGTCTTCACGCGCACGCCAAGCTGCGCGTCCTCGATGGCCTGCGCCGGCACGGGTGCGGCGCGCGCGCAGGCGCCTGCCGCAGCGGCGACGAGGACGACAAGGAGCCGAGCCAGCAGGCCGCGTGGTCCGGTGGCGCGACACCTCATGCGTATCCTCCAGCGTGCGGCAGCCGCCGCGGGACGTCGATCACGAGCACCTGGCATCCGATGACTCCGAGTCTATCCCGTCCCCTCGTGCGGCCACGCCGATACCGGCGGATGCGACCTCTCGGGGGGGACGGTCGCGGAACGGCCGTGTTTGGTGGAGAATGTGGCCGCACCGCCCTTGCCATGACCGTCATCGCGCATCGCCGCGTCCGGACGTCGCTCGTCTTCGCGCTCACCGCCGCACTTGCCGTGCTCGTGCCCGCGTATGCCCACACGGGGTCGATGGCCTTCTGGAAGGTGACCGTCGACCGGCAGGAGGCGACGAGCCAGATCATCGTGTCGCTCGCGGACTTCGGCTGGACGCCGGACGTGCTCACGACGCCGGAGCACGGCGGGGCGATGACCGAGCAGCGGCGCATGGCCATCGGCCGCGAGCTGCTCCGGTACTTCCACGTCATCGAGAACGGTCGGCCCGTACCTGCCACGCTCGTCAGCGCGCGCGTCCTGCCACCCGACGCCATCGAAGTCGTCGTCAGACACTCGCTGTCGGAGGCCGCGGGCGAGCGCTTCGCCCGCTCGCGCTTCCACGAGCTGACCGACGACAGCCACCGCGTGCTGGCGCGCGTCGAGCGTGCCGGCGCGACCGACGCGGCCAGTCCGGGCGCGCCGGTGATGCTGACGGCGACGGCGGCCGATCTCGCGTTGCCGACGGTCGACGATGCCGTGTCCACGGGACTCGCCCCGGCGGGCTCGCTGCGCGCGATGCTGCTCTCGGGTCTCGAGCACATCGTCACGGGGTACGACCACGTGCTGTTCCTGCTGTGCCTGCTGGTGCCCGGCGGGACGTGGCGCTCGCGTGTGGCCATCGTGACGGCCTTCACCGCGGCGCACAGCGTGACGCTGCTGCTCGCGGCACTGCACGTCGTGTCGCCGCCCGCGCGGGTCGTGGAGGTGGCCATCGCGCTGAGCCTGATCTACGTCGCGCTCGAGAACCTCCTCGTCGAGCGACCGCGCGCACGCTGGCCGCTGGCCTTCGGGTTCGGGCTGGTGCACGGCTTCGGCTTCGCCGGGATGCTCGACGTGCTGGGCATGCCCACGGCGCAGCTCGTGTCGTCGGTGCTCGCGTTCAACGTGGGCATCGAGATCGGGCAGCTCGCGATCGTCGCCGTCGCCGTGCCCGTGATCGGCTGGATGGCGCGGCACGCGTGGCATCACCGAATCGTGCAGGCCACATCGATAGCCGTCTGCGCCGTGGCGGCCGTATGGGTAATGGAGCGGTTGTCATGACGCACGCGACACGACGTCGTCTCGCGGCCGTCGCGTTGCCGGTGTGCGGCGTCACGGCGCTGGTGTTCGCCTGTCTGCGCGCCGTCCCGGCCGCCGCCGACGCCGGCACGCTGCGGGTGACGATCGTCGACGCGGGCACGGGACGGCCGACGCCGGCGCGCGTGCGCCTCACCGACGCGTCGGGGACGCCGGTGTCGAAGGCCGTCGACGGCGCGCTGGCAATCCCCGGCGAGGCTCTGGGCGTGCCGAGGGAAGCCATCGCGATCATGTACGGGCACGACGACAGGGCGGATGGGTACGCGACGCAGCCCGACGGCGCTTTCTACGTGGACGGCAGCTTCACCGTCACGCTGCCGGAAGGCCAGTACCGGATGGAGGTGACCAGGGGGTACGAGTACGTGCGCGACCATTCCACCGTGACCCTGTCGGCCGGCGCCTCCGAGGAGCGGATGGTGTCGCTCCGCCGCTGGGTGGACATGCCTGCGCGCGGCTGGTACGCGTCGGACGACCACATCCACCTGCGCCGGTCGCCGCGCGAGAACCCGCTCATCCTCCGCTGGATCGCCGCAGAGGACGTGCACGTGGGGCACCTGCTGCAGATGGGCGACTTCTTCACGACGTACTTCACGCAGTACGCGTTCGGCGAGGCGGGACGCTACCAGGAGGGTGGGCACGTGCTCTCGCCCGGCCAGGAGGAGCCGCGCACGCCGGAGCTGGGCCACACCATCTCGCTCGGCGCGTCCGCGTACGTGCGTCCCCGGCAGCGCGACTACTACGCGTACGACACGACGTTCGACCGCGTCCACGCCCTCGGCGGCGTCACCGGCTACGCGCATCAGGGCGCGACATTTCACGGCTCGCGCGGCATGACGCTCGACGTGCTCCAGGGCAAGCTCGACTTCCTCGAGCTGCTCCAGTTCTGCGCGCCGGGCGGGCCCCTCGTGACGGCCAACTACTACCGCTTCCTCGACATGGGAGTCCCGCTGACGGCCACGGCGGGATCCGATTTCCCGTGGTGCGGGCGCACGCGTGCGTTCGGCGCCGCCGAGGACGAGGGGCCGCGCATCGGCGACGCGCGCTTCTACGCGTACGTCGACGGGGCATTCACGTTCGACCGCTGGTTCGAGGCCCTGAAGGCGGGCCGGACGTTCGTGACGAGCGGTCCGATGCTGTCGATCACCGTGGACGATGCGCTGCCCGGCAGCACCCTGCGGCGTCGGGCAGGCGATCGGGTGCGCATCACGGCCCGTGCCGAAGGGCACGCCGATGATGTCCCCCTCGATCGCCTCGAGATCGTCGTGCATGGCGAGGTCGTGCGGCAGGTGTCGGCCGGCGAGACGGGGCAATCGACCGAGCGGCTCGAGATCGCCCACGATCTGACGCTCGGCGCGCACGGCCTCTGGATCGCTGCGCGCGCGTGGGCTGCGCCCACGCAGGCCGCGCACACGACGCCGGTGTACGTGCACGTCGGCGACACGGGCTTTGCCAACCCTCGCACGCTTGCCGACAACGTCGCGCTGTCGCTCCGGTATCTCGACGAGATCGAGGCCGAGATCGAGGCGCCCACCAGCACCGCCATCAACGCGCAGGTGGCGCGGCATCCGGACGACCTCCGCCGGCGTGTCAGGGAAACACGGGCGCTGCTCGAACGCCTCGGCGCCTCCGCGCCGCGCCCCTGACGTCATGCCCCGGGGCGCGGCGTGGCGCACCTGACCCTGTTTGGGTAACGCCGGGGTCTCCTCCAGATGACACCCCCCACGTCGGGGGGCAGACGCCGCGTCGCGCCACGTCATGCTGAGCCGTGCAACGCGCGACGGCACAACAACTTGCGCTGCACCTTGACAAGTCGGGCGCTACTGGACCCGCAACCGGCACCGCCTTTGCTCAGTGATGGGCTGGCGGACCCACGCGGGCATCCTGGCTCGCGTCGCGCGTCCGCGGAGGTGAGCGGACATGCTGGCACTGCTGAAGAAGCTGGGTTCCTCGTGCTGGGGCGACCACGAGTGGCTGTATCGGACGAGCGAACGTGGCCTGTGGCTCGAGTGCCGTCAGTGCGGCCGCGTCTCGCAGGGATTCGACTTGCCTGCTGCCCAGTACCGACGCACACAGGACGCCGTCGCGTCGGCCCACCGCATCGGCGGCGTGCCGCCGGCACGGCAGGCGACAGCGACGGCAGCGTCGCAGGGCGAGGCCGCCGTGTCACCGTCGGTGGTCAGGAACATCTCGGCGCTGCGCGCGCAGGCGGCGGGGGCCGCACAGTCCCAGCCGGCAATGTGGGTGACGCCGATCGCGACGTCGGAGGCCGAGCGCCGATGGCTCCAGGCCTGGCGGCAGATGTCGCCCGAGGCGCGTGCGCGCGCCGAGCGGCTCGTCGCACGGCTCGCCGCACGCGATGCGGCGCGCCGCGTCGCGCACGCCTCCTGACGCCGGACCTTCCGCCGGCTCCTGAGGGACCCTCGTGACACGAGGTCCCTCGCGCCACGGGTGTGCGCAGGCGGCTGCCTCACCCGTGCACTCGTGCTGTGCTTCTCGCGACCTCACGCCGGCGATCCGTCCCCGGTTGCGCTTGCGGGGCGATTCCCGGGAGAATGCGCACACACCCCCCTCGGGCAAGGAGCACGGCTACATGGCGAAGACAGGCAAGACCGGTCACGCGGGTCTGACGCGGCGCGAGTTCGTCGGCGTCAGCTCGCTGGCCATCGGCGGGCTGATGGCGGGCGTGGCCCCGGCGATCCTCCGCGGGCAGAACCTGAACAGCAAACTCGACATCGCCTTCATCGGCGTCGGGGGGCGCGGCAACGCGAGCCTGCGCGAGCTGACGATCGTGCCGGGCGAGCCGCCGGCCAAGGGCGATCGCGCCAACGATCCCAACGTCCCGCACCCCGACGAGAACGCCGTCGTCCTGTGCGACATCAACGAGAACACGCTGCGGCAGGCGCAGCAGCGCTACCCGAAGGCGACGACTTTCACCGACCTGCGCAAGGTCTTCGACAAGCCGGACGCCTTCGACGCCGTGGTGGTGTCGACAGCGGAGCACACGCACGTCTTTGCGACGTGGCTCGCGCTCACGCACGGCAAGCACGTCTACTGCGAGAAGCCGCTCACCTACAACATCTGGGAAGCGCGCCTGATCCGCGAGACCGCCGCGCGTTCTCCCCATCTCTCGACGCAGATGGGCAACCAGGGGCACGCGCTGCCCAGCCGCCGCGAGATTCGCGAGATCCTCGAGACCGGCGTCATCGGCAAGGTCCGCGAGGTGCACGTCTGGGCCGATCGCGCCTGGGGTCTCCAGGATGCGGCGTCGGCCGAGAAGTGGGACAAGCCGCACGGCTTCTGGAACGGCATCCAGATTGTCGACCGCTTCCCCGAGACGATGCCGGTGCCGCCGGAACTGCACTGGGACCTGTGGCTCGGCCCCGCGCCTGAGCGTCCGTACCACGACACGTACTTCCCGGGACCACGCTGGTACCGCTGGTGGGACTTCGCCAACGGGACGATGAGCGATCTCGGCAGCCACGACAACGACGTGCCGTACACCGTGCTCGATATCTGGCAGGAGGTCGGGGGCCAGAAGGTGCTCGCGCCGCTGACCGTGCACGCCGAGTCGCACAACGTGCCCGTGCCGCATCCGGAGCTTGCGCCCGCGACGATGCGCGTGACCTACGAGTACGCCGCGCAGGGCGAGCAGCCCGCCCTCAAGCTCGTCTGGCACCAGGGCGACAGCAAGCCGCCGGGCTGGGAGGAATCGTGGGGCCGGCGCTCGCAGGTGTTCTTCGGCGAGGACGGCATGCTGCTCGGCGACGGTCGGCTGCTGCCCGAGGAGAAGTTCAAGGACTTCAGGAAGCCGGAGCCGCGGCTGCCGCGTTCTCCGGGCCACTGGGTGGAGTGGGTCAACTACGCGAAGGGCAACGGGCCGGTGCCCGGGTCGAACTTCCAGTACTCGGCGTGGACGACGGAGGCCAATCACCTCGGCAACGTCGCCTACCGGACGGGCCGCACGATCGAGTGGGACTACCGGACGATGACGGCGACAAACGCGCCGGAGGCTGCGCCGTTCATCAAGCGGCCCGCCTACCGGGCCGGCTGGGACGACATTCTCAGGCCGGTCGGCGGCTCGGCCTGAGTCGTGTCGGGCATCACGCGCCGGACCCGCGTTCGCCTTCCTGCGGGTCCGGTGCCGGGCACGTGCGTCAGTCGCCGGACGCGCGGGCCACGCGGACGACCTGGTTCAGCAGGATCTCGAGCGTGACGCGATCGCCCGGCTCGAGCCCGAGGGCGACGTCCTCGCGGCCGACCCGCGCCACCTGGGTGCGCTCCTCGTCGTCCTCCACAAACACGTAGTGCACGTCATAGGAGACCTGCCCGTGGATGCTCACGGGCTGGATCTTCTTGAGGATCGCGGTGCGGGTACCTTTCAACATCGGGGAATCCGATCGCTCCGTTGACGTGGCGCCTCAGCGGCCCATCAGCAGCATGAGCAGCGCCTTCTGCGCGTGGAGGCGGTTCTCGGCCTGGTCGAAGATGATCGACTGCGGCCCGTCCATGACCTCGTCGGTCGCCTCCTCGCCGCGGTGCGCCGGCAGGCAGTGCATGAACACGGCGTTGCCGGCGGCCTTCATCAGCGCCTCGTTCACCTGGTACGGCGCGAACACCTTGCGGCGGTGCTGCGCCTCGCCCTCCTGGCCCATCGACGTCCACGCGTCGGTGTAGACCGCGTCCACGCCGCGGATGGCCTTCTTCGCGTCGCGGAAGGTCTTCACCGTGGCGCCGTGCTGGGCGATGGCCTGGCACTGCGTCATGGCCTCGGCGTCGAGCTCGTAGCCTTCGGGTGCCGCGATGCGGACGTGCATGCCGAGCATCACGGCCGCCTGCGCCAGCGACGTCGCGACGTTGTTGCCGTCGCCGACGAACGCGACGGTCGCGCCCTCGAGCGTGCCCAGGCGTTCCTTGAGCGTGAGCACGTCGGCCAGCGCCTGGCACGGATGCTCCTCGTCGGTCAGCGCGTTGACCACGTGCAGCCGCGGCGCGGCGCTGGCGAACTCGACGAGGCGCTGCTGCCCGAACGTGCGGATCACGACGCCAGCCACCCAGCGCTCGAGGTTGCGCGCCACGTCGGCGATGGGCTCGCGCTCGCCCATGGCAACGTCCTGCGGCGGCGCGATGACGTCGCCACCAAGTTCGCGGACGGCGATCTCGAACGTGGACCGCGTCCGGAGCGACGGCTTCTCGAAGAGCAGCGCGACGTGCAGGCCGGAGAGCGCCGTCGCCGACGCCCCCGGCCGCCCGGCATGCCGCGCCTTCTTCAGCTTCAGGCCGGTACTGACGACGTCGCGCAGCTCGGCCGGCGAGAGGTCGAGGATCGAGAGGAAGTTCCGGGTGCGAAGCCGGCGCGGCCGCGCGGCTCGCGAGCGACGGACGGTCGGCATGGCTAGGTCCTGTACTCCGCGTTGATTCGTACGTATTCCCTGCTCAGGTCACACGTCCACATGGTGGCTTCCTCCGGTCCCTGCACGCCGAGGTCGACGGTGACGTCAACGAACTTCTGCTGGAGGTGCTCGGCGGCCTCGGGCGCACGCTCGTCGTACGGGCGGCCGCCCTCGAACAGCACCACGTCGCCGATCTGCACGCGTGCGCCCTGAAGATCGAACGCGACGCCGGCGCGGCCGGCGACGGCGACGAGGCGGCCCCAGTTGGGGTCGCCCCCGTGGATGGCGGTCTTCACGAGCAGCGAGTTGGCGATCGCCCGCGCCGCCTGCTTCGCATCGTCGTAGGTGCGCGCGCCCGTGACGTGCACCGTCACCAGCTTGGTGGCGCCCTCCCCGCCGCGGACGATCTCGGTGGCCAGGAAGCGGCACACTTCGAACAGGCCGTCGACGAAGGCTGGCAGCGTGGCCTCGCTTACCGGCACCCCGCTGGCGCCGTTGGCGAGCAGGAACACGCTGTCGTTGGTGGAGCACTCGCCGTCCACCGTGATCGCGTTGAACGTGCGCTCGGTGACCTCCGCGAGCGCGCGGTGCAGGAGGTCCGGCGGAAGGGCGGCGTCGGTCGTGAGCACGCCGAGCATCGTCGCCATGCGCGGCTCGATCATCCCCGAGCCCTTGGCGATGCCGCCGATGTGGTACGTCCCCGCGTCGGTCGTCACGCGGACGGCCCGCTCCTTCGGGAAGGGGTCGGTCGTCATGATCGCGAGCGCCGCGTCCGCGTGGCCGTCCACGCTGAGCGCGTCGGAGGCCGCGATGATGCCGCCGGTGACGGTGCGCGGGTCGAGCTGCACGCCGATGACGCCGGTGGACATCACCAGCACCTCCTCGGGCTCGCAGTCCACGGCGCGCGCGGTCTCGGCGGCCATGAGGTGCGCCACGCGCGTGCCGGCCTCGCCGGTGCACGCGTTGGCGCAGCCCGAGTTGACGACGACGGCGCGGGCGCGTCCGCCGCTTGCGCGCAGGTGCTCGCGCGACAGGACGACGGGCGCCGCCACCGCGAGGTTCGTCGTGAACACGCCCGCAGCGGAGGCCGGCGTGTCGGAGACGACCAGGGCGAGGTCGAGCCGATCGGGAGAGGCCTTGATGCCGCAGTGGACGCCCGCTGCCCGGAAGCCCGCGGCAGCGGTGAGTCCGCCATCTACGATGTCGATCATCGATGCAGGACGAGGACGGATTCGGCAGCCGTCCGTGGCTGGGCCGCACGCCGGCTGGTGCGGCTGGTGGTCATGCTGCCCACTGCCGTGCCGCGCAGGGGCAGCGCCACGGCGTACTGTCCGCACGTGCGGAACTTCGGGCAGGCGTGGCAGTCGGTCGCGATCTTCTCCGGCAGCCAGGTGTGCGGGACGATCGTGAACCCGAGCCGCACGAAGTGCGCGGCGTCGTGCGTGAACGCGCAGAGCGTCCCGAACTGCTCGACGCGCGCCTTGCGGCACAGCGCGTCGATGAGCTGCGGGCCGAGCCGCCGGCCCCGGTGCGCCGCGTCGATGACGAGGGACCGTACCTCGGCGACCGTGCCGCTGAGCGGTGCCAGCTCGGCGCAGCCCACGAGCGCGCCGTCGTGCGTGATCACCTGGAAGCGCGCGGCGTGGCTCGTCAGGTCGGCGAGCGTGCGCGGCAGCAGGTGCCCCACCTCGAGGTTGGCGGTGATCAGGGCGTGCATCGCCGGCGCGTCTTCTGGCGTGCCGGCGCGAATCGCGTAACCGTCGGGCAACATGTCAGGCACTCCCCACGGCGCCGAACGCCGCGTCGAGGCGGTCGAGACCCTCCGCGATCTCGGCGTCGGTGATCACGTACGGGGGCAGCAGGCGCACCACCGTCTCGCGCGTGCGGTTGACGATGAGGCCGCGCTCGAGCGCAGCGGCCACCACGGGCGCCGCGTCGCGATCGAGCTGGAGCCCCCGCATGAGGCCCGCGCCCCGCACCTCGCGAATCATCGCGTGCTTCGACGCCAGCGTCCGCAGGCCGTCCTCGAGCACCTGACCCACGCGGCGCACGTGCCCGAGCAGGCCGCCCTCGAGCGCGTCGAGCACGACGAGCGCCGCGCGGCAGGCCATCAGGTTGCCGCCGTACGTCGTGCCGTGATCACCGGGACTGATGGTCTCGGCCACGCGCTGCGACACGAGCACCGCGCCCACCGGGAAGCCGCCACCGAGCGCCTTTCCGAGCGCCATCAGGTCGGGCCGCAGCCCGAGCGTCGCGTGGTGGAAGAACTCGCCGGTGCGGCCGAGGCCCGACTGCACCTCGTCGGCGATACAGAGCGCGCCGGTCGCCTCGCAGGCCTTGCCGATGGCCTCGACCATGGCCGGCGACAGCGGGTGGACGCCGCCCTCGCCCTGGATCGGCTCGGCGATGATCGCGGCCGTGTCGTCGGTGACGGCCTGCCGCAGCGCGTCGGGGTCGTCGTGGTCCACGAAGGTGACGTCGCGGACGAGCGGCTCGAAGGGCTTGCGGTAGTGCTCGTCCCACGTCACCGACAGCGCGCCCATCGTGCGTCCGGAGAACCCCTGTGACAGCGCGACGAAGCGGGCCCGCGGCGTCCCGCGGGTGTACCAGTAGCGCCGCGCGAACTTCAGGCAGCCTTCCACCGCCTCGGTGCCGCTGTTGCAGAAGAAGGCGCGCGGCAGCCCCGAGAGCCTCGTCAGCCGCTCGGCCACCAGGCCCTGGAGCGGGTGGAAGTACAGGTTCGACACGTGCATCAGCTCGGCCGCCTGCGCGGCCAGCGCCTCGGTCATGGCCGGATGCGCGTGGCCGAGCACGTTGACCCCGATCCCCGACAGCATGTCGAGGTAGCGGCGCCCGTCGGCGTCCTCGAGCCAGACGCCAGAGCCGCGGACGAAGACCACCGGCTGGCGCTTGTAGGTCTGCAGCACGTGGAGGGCCTCGCGGGCCTGGACGTCAAGGGACAGCGACGACGAGGAAGCGGTAGCAGTCATGGTTCGAGGAGTGGAAAGCGATGCCTTTCGACGTTCAGGGAAGCACGCGCGTGCCGTGCCGTTCGAGCAGCGCCGTCGCCGTGCGCCCGTCCACGATGCGGACGTCTTCCGCACCGGCGTCGAGCGCGTCGAGCGCCGCCTGGAGCTTGGCCACCATCCCTGCCGACGCGGTGCCCGCCTCGATGAGCTCGAGCGCCGACGCGCGGGTGAGCGTCGGGATCGTGTCGCCGTTGTCGTCGAAGACGCCGGCCGTCCCGCCGCAGATCAGCAGTGACTCGGCATGGCCTGCGCGGACGGCGTGCGCCGCCATCGTGTCGGCGTTCACGTTGAGCACCTGGCCTTCCTCGTCGACGCCGAGGCTCGCGACGACGGGCACGTAGCCCTGCGTGACGAGATCGAGCAGCAGCACGCGCGACGTGTCGCCGACCGGCTGCCCCACGAGGCCGAGATCCACCGTGCGGCCGTCCACGGCCTTGTGCTTCGGCACGCGCACCGCGCGCGCGAGCGCGGCGTCCACGCCCGTCAACCCGACGGCCTGCACGCCGCGCGCGACCAGCGCGGCCACGAGCCGCGTGTTGATGGTGCCGGCCAGCACCGCGATGACGGCCTCGAGCGTCGGCGCGTCGGTGATGCGCAGCCCGTCCACGCTCTGCTTGGCAAGGCCGCGCCGCTTCATCTCGGCGTCGATCTCGCGGCCGCCGCCGTGCACGACGACGATCGGCGACTCGCTGGCGAGGGCGACCAGCGCCGTGGTCACCTCGGCCAGCCGCTCGGGTGTTTCGAGCAGTTCGCCCCCGAGCTTTACGACCTGGAGCGCGCCCGCCATCAGACGAGGCCCTCGGTCTCGTCGAAGCCGAGCGCCAGGTTCATGTTCTGGACGGCCTGGCCCGCCGCGCCCTTCGTCAGGTTGTCGATGACCGACACGGCGATGAGGCGGCCCGTCGGCTCGTCCACGCGCCAGCCGATGTCGCAGAAGTTGGTGTGCGCCACGTGCTTGATCTCGGGCAGCCGGTCGCCCGTCAGCCGGACGAAGAACGCGTCGGCATAGGCCCGCTCGAGCACCGCGCCGACCTGTGCCGCCGTCGTGCCGGGCGCGAGGCGCGCGTAGATCGTGGAGAGGATGCCCCTGTCGAGCGGCACGAGGTGCGGCGTGAACGTCACGGGGACGCCGAGCGCCTGCTCCATCTCGGGCGTGTGGCGGTGGCCGAACAGCCCGTAGGCGGCGACGCTCCCGTGGTTCTCGGAGAAGTGCGTCCGCTCGCTCGGCGACTTGCCGGCGCCCGAGACGCCCGACTTCGCGTCGACGATCACCTCGCCGGTGAGCAGGCCGGCCTCGGCCAGCGGCTGGAGCGCGAGCAGCGTGGCCGTCGGGTAGCAGCCCGGGCAGGAGATCAGCCGCCACCCGGTCCAGGCCGCGCGCGGCGTCAGCTCCGGCAGGGCGTAGACCGTGCCCGCCGGGAGGTCGCCGGTCTTCGGGTAGAACTGCCGGCGCGTCTCCGTGTCGCGCAGGCGGAAGGCGCCCGACAGGTCGATGACGCGGTGCCCGCGCTCGAGCAGGACGGGCGCGGCCTCGGCGGCGAATGCCTCGGGCGCGCCGAGGAACACGATGTCGCAGCCGGCCAGCGCCTCGGGGTTGTAGGCGGTGACCTGGCCGTCCCAGAGCCGCGCCAGCGACGGCAGCGTCCTCGGCGTGTCCGACTGGCTGGACGCGAGCGCGGCCTTCAGCGTCACCTTCGGATGGCGTGCCAGCAGCCGCACCAGCTCCTGCCCGCCATACCCGGTGGCCCCGACCACCCCGACAGTGATTTGCGATCCGTCTGACATCGTCTGAATACTTATTCCAAAGCGAAAAGGCGATTATGCAACGCGTCGCGCGACCTTTCAAGTAGAATTTTCAGGCTATGGCGGCCGGAGCGGCGTGATAGATTATGCGTCCGGCTGCATACGCATGAAAGAGCGCAGGCATCGCGTCATCCTGGAGCTGATCGAGCAGGAGAGCATCACCAGCCAGGAACAGCTGCGTCGGCTGCTGCGGGAGCGGCAGATCGACGTCACTCAGGGTACGCTGTCGCGCGACCTGAAGGAACTGGGCCTCGTCAAGCGCGCCGCCGACGGCGGCTACCAGCGGCCCGACGGCGGGGCCGCGCAGGACCGGTCCGACGCGCTGCCGGCGCTGCAGCGGCGGGTGGCGGAATTTCTCGTGCACGCCGAGCAGGTCGAGCAGCTGCTCGTCCTGCGGACCGACGCGGGGCAGGCCCAGATGCTGGCGCTGGCCATCGACCGCGTGCCCGCGGCCGAGGTGGCCGGCACGCTGGCCGGCGACGACACCGTGCTGGTGATTTGCCGCAGCGCGGCGCAGGCCGCGACCTTCCTGGCGCGCCTGCAGGCCTGGCGCACGCCGACGGAGTGACATGAACAGGGAACGCGTGGTGCTGGCGCATGCCGGCGATGCCGACACGCTGCTGGCCATTCACGTGCTGGCGCGCGAGGCCGAGGTCGTGACGGTGACCGTGGACGTCGGGCAGGGCGAGAGCCTGCTCGGCGTGCGCGAGCGTGCGCTCGAGGCCGGGGCCGTGCGCGCCCACGTTCTCGACGAGCGCGAGGCCTTCGCCGTGCAGTACGCCATCCCGGCGCTCCGGGCCGGCGCCGTCGGGTTCGACGGCGACCCGCACGCGGCCGTGCTGGCGCTGCCGTGCGTGGCGCGCGCGGTGACGAAGGTGGCGGCGATGGAGCAGGCGGCGTCGCTCGCGCATGGCGGGCGCGGCGCTGCGGCCGCGCGCATGCGTGCGCTCTGCGCATCGCTCTCCGAGATCCCCGTCCGACCGTCGGTGACGACGCTGCCCGCCGCGGCCCTCGAGGAAGCGGCCGCGGCGCTCCAGGTAGACCCGGCCGCGCGTGGCGGGCACGTCCGCGCGACCGTGTGGGGCCGGTCGCTCGCCGCGCCGTCGGTCGTGTCGCTGCCGGTGCCCGACGAGGCCTTCGCGCGCACCCGGCCGGTTGTCGCGTGTCCCGACACGCCCGCCCACGTGGACATCGGCTTCGAGGGCGGGTACCCGCGTGCCATCAACGGCGTCAGCCTCCCGCTCGTGGAGCTGCTCGACAGCCTCGAGACGATCGCCGCGGCGCACGGCGTCGGGCGTGTGGACGTGATGGTGCCCGAGGGCGACGGCGTCCGCCGCGAGGTGGCCGAGGCGCCCGCGGCCACGGTGCTCCAGCTCGCGCTGCGCGAGCTGGAGGCGCTCACGCTGCCGTGGCCGCTGCGCAAGCTGCGGCGGCGCCTGGCCGAGTCGTACGTCGACCTGCTGCGCGGCGGCGACTGGTTCTCGCTCACGCGCGAGTCGATCGACGCGCTCGCCGACCGCGCGCTCCGCGACGCGACGGCCACGGTGCGCCTCCAGCTGTTCAAGGGCGCCTGCCAGGTCATCCTCCGCCATCGGTAGGGACGGCTCTCCGAGCCGTCCTCACCCGCTCTCCGAGCCGTC